>CAISJJ010000386.1 GCA_903885595.1 uncultured Bacteroidales bacterium | reverse complement strand
CGAAATAGCGAAATAGCGAGGTAGCGAAAAATAAATAAAATAAATGTGTTACCTTTTAGTATGAAGTCCGATTAAGCGTGTAAAAGTGGCCATATGAAATTGCCATAAGTACAATGTGCATGCAAACCGTGAATGATAATTTATGGCTATTCCATGTGACCCGAAAAAATAAAAATTAACATATGAAAAGGTATGATATCAATGAGTTTAATCAGGTAATGAGAGCAAGAACACGAAATTTCGCAATCAAAGTTTTTAAAATCTCAGGCATGATAAAGTTGAATGAACTTAGCCGAATTCCAGTTAAGCAATTGATCAGGAGTGCATCGTCTGTTGCCGCTAATTATTATTCTGCGACCAGGGGACGTTCTGAGGCGGAGTATTATTCAAAAATATGCATTGTAGTTGAAGAAAATGATGAGGTGATGTTTTGGCTTGATTTCCTCATGGAAGTGGGTGTTCTGAATACCACACAAGCGAATGACTTGCTTGCTGAGGCAGACGAACTCATGAGGATCTTCTCGAGCATAAAGAAAAAACTAAAACTCAAGAGAGCTTCTTCCAACTGACCAAATTTCGCTATTTACTCACGATCATTTTTATTTTTTTTAGGTGTTCGTGATTGCTTCGCAATTCGCTACCTCGCTACCTCGCTATTTCGCTATTTCGCTATTTCGCTATTTCGCTATTTCGCTATTTCGCTATTTCGCTACCTCGCTACCTCGCTACCTCGCTACCTATGTTAACCTCCCGCAACATCGTCCACCTCGACCTCGACACGTTTTTCGTATCGGTAGAGCGCCTTCTCCGTCCCGATCTGGTGGGTAGGCCGGTGATCATCGGCGGCACCTCCGACCGCGGGGTGGTGGCCAGTTGCAGCTACGAAGCGCGGAAATTCGGCGTTCATTCGGCCATGCCGATGAAGATGGCGCGGGCGCTGTGCGGCGATGCCATCCTTGTGCGGGGCGACATGGAACTCTATTCGAAATATTCGCACACCGTTACGGAGATCATTGCCGAAAAAGCGCCGGTGTATGAGAAGGCCTCCATTGATGAGCACTATCTTGATGTGACCGGGATGGACCGCTTCTTCGGATTGCAGAAATGGTCCCATGAGTTGAGGGAGTCCATCATCAAAAACACCGGACTGCCAATTTCCTATGGCCTGTCGGTGAACAAAACCGTGTCAAAGATCGCCACGGGCGAGGCCAAGCCTAACGGGGAACGCTATGTGGAACGGGATGAAGTTCAGCCCTTCCTGGCACCCCTGTCGATCCGCAAGATCCCGATGATCGGGGAGAAGACCTACCGGCTGCTCCGATCGATGGGGGTGGTGACGATCGATACCCTTAGTCATATCCCTGTTGACATGATGGAGCGGGTGATGGGCAAAAACGGTATTGTGATCTGGGAGAAGGCCAACGGCATCGACCGTACACCGGTTTATCCTTACCACGAGGCCAAATCGGTAAGCACCGAAACTACTTTTGATCAGGACAGCATCGACATCATCCGTATGAAGGAGATCCTGGTGAAGATGGTGGAGAAGATATCCTTTGAGCTGCGCGACAAGCAGAAGCTCACCGCCTGTGTCACCGTGAAGATCCGCTATTCGAACTTCGACACCCACACGTTGCAGAAACAGATCCCTTATACCGCCTTCGACCACCAGCTTATCCCGGTGGTAAAAGAACTTTTCGACCGACTCTACCAGCGACGCATGCTGATCCGACTCATTGGCGTGCGTTTCAGCAGCCTCATTTCCGGGAATCCGCAACTTAACATGTTCGATGATAATGTGGAGATGGTGAACCTTTACCAGGCGCTCGACCGGATCAGGCGGAAGTACGGGCAGAAAAGTATAAACCGTGCGGTAGCCGTTTCGCTACCTCGTTGAGCGATTTCTCAAACCGGTGATGAACAAGATATCATTCTGAATAAACCCATCAGGTGCATGCTTCTTTATTTAGAGAACCTGATTCACCAATAGAGAGGGGGTGAATCAAAAGCAATACACAATCAATGATAGGTGAAAAGCAGAACCGGAGGGACCAGCAGCAGGCAGCCAAGTATCAGGAATATGACGGATAATGGAAGCATGAATTTAATCCATTTGTCATAGGGAATATTCGCGATTGCCAACACCCCCATCGTCACGCCGCTGGTTGGAAAAATATTTGTAAACAGCCCATCCCCGAGTTGGAATGCCAATACTGCTGTCTGGCGGGTAATCCCGATCAGATCGGCCAGGGGTGCCATCAGGGGCATGGTAAGGGCAGCCTGACCCGAACCGGAAGGCACAAAGAAGTTCATAAAGCCCTGGAATACAAACATCATTTGAACTGAAACCACTTTGGGGAATATGTCCATGGTTCCGGCGATCCCGGCAAGAATGGTATCAATTATCTTTCCGTCGGTGGCAATGATCAGCATCCCACGGGTCAACCCGATAACGAAAGCCGCAGTCATCATGTCGCGGGCGCCATCGAGAAAAGCGCCAACGGCCTTATTGGCATTTAGCTGGTATACCAGCGCTGTGATAAGTCCCATTGCGACAAACAAACCTGCTATCTCATTAATATACCAGCCCCAGAGATTAACCCCGACAATGAGCATGACGATGGAAGAGAAAAAAATGATCAGAACCAGTTTTCTTTTAAGCGTTAATACCAGATCTTCAGCAGAATGATAGGAGGTAAGATCCCTTTTACGGTCCAGTTCGTAAACCAGGCTGCGTTCGGGGTTCTTTTCAACCCTGCTGGCATAGACCATGATAAATATGATGGCGGCTGTCGTAAGTACAAGCCAGACGACAATCCTGTATTCCCAGCCACTGAATATCGGGATCTCTGAGATCCCCTGGGCGATCCCGATGGTGAACGGGTTGCTGAATGCACCTGCAAAACCCGACGCAGCCCCGATAAACGGAATGGCCACCCCGGTGAGTGAATCATATCCCATGGCGATAGCCAGCGGGATGGTGATCATTATAAAGACCATCACCTCCTCGGCCATGCCAAATGAAGCGCCGGCCAGTGAAAAAAGAAACATGATGATGGGAATGATGAATCGCTTGATAGCCGGATTCTTGCGGGTTGATTCCACAACACTTGCCAGCCCTGCATTGATAGCTCCCGTTTTACTTACGATCCCGAAGGCTCCGCCAATCAGCAATACAAGGGCAATGATCTGCGATGCCGACATCATGCCTTTGATGGGCGCCGTAAAGAATTCCATAAATCCCTGCGGCTTCGGATCAACCCTGTGGTAGGTTCCGGGAACCACAACCTGGCGTCCGTTATACTCGTGGCGGTTAAACTCCCCGGCCGGGATGATCCAGGTAAGTATGATAAACAGGATGAGGATCAGGGAGACAATAATAAGGGTGTGCGGCATCTTTTTCTTTTCCATTATCGGGCTTGCTTAAGGAATAAAGTGAGGAGGTGCAAATTTATTTTTTTTTTTAACACTGTTATCGACCTGTTCGAAGTTCAACCAACATTGTATGATTTTTTACCCGTATTTTTTGAAATTTATATGCCCTGTTGCCATTTTTATTTTTATTGACTATCTTTGCCTTATCAGATCCCAATTCAAAAACCTCAAATCTAAAACCTAAATCCTAAATCCTATGAAAAAAACTTTACCAGTTCTTGTGTTTTTAATGCTGTTACTTGCGGATAGTTTTTCCCAGGTAACTTTTAATACGGGCGCTATGGAAGTCTATGTCGGCCAATATGGCAAACTTCGGCTTTACACGCTTGATGGAACAGAAAACCTGCACCTGGCTTATATTTTAGTCGGAACTTCAGCGACAGCAGTATTTGATCACGAAAACGATGCTGAGGTTGTTGACCCGACTGTATTGGTCAGCAATCCTGCTTCGAGTGATTTTGAGATTTATGGCGCTTACGACAACTCTTTTTCAGGAGCCCCCCCCGATGTGTTGTTAAAAGAGTATGCTTACGGATGGAATAACGGGGCGTATACTATTGTCAAATACAATATTAAAAATACTGCAGCAACCTCAATTACTGCCCTGTTAGGTTTAGAGATTTTTCCAAAAGTAAACGGGGAATATGGATTCGATACGGTCACCTATAACAATGCTGCAGGTGTAATCCGCTTTCACAGGGGAAATGTGACAAATATGGGTATAAAACTCCTCTCTGCACCATTGACATCCCTCTATTCCTTTGAATGGTATGATGGTTATCAGGTGGATTCTGATTTTTGGACGTGGATGAATCATGGATCTGTGCAACCTCAATATGCTTCACCTACTGTTGAGGGACCAATTTCTATCACTTCCCAGAACTCAGTGGTCATACCCGCGGGACAAACCCGTAATGTGTATTATGCATTCGCCCTTGGTGCCAATGAGCAAGCCATGCTGGCCAACATTGCTGCCGCTGAACAAAGGTATTATGTCATCACCTCTGTTGACGATAACAAACCTTCTGCAAATGAATTAAACCTTGGTCAAAACATTCCAAATCCATTCAGAAATGCAACTACCATCAGTTACCAGATTCCCGATGATGGATTTGTTAGTTTAAAGGTTTATAATGTGATTGGAAGTGAAGTGGCTACTTTGGTAGATTCAAAGCAAACAAGAGGATCGCACACCGTTGACTTCAGCTCAAATGATTTAACCAGCGGCGTGTATTACTGCACACTCAGGTATAATAACCAGGTTAAAACCAATAAAATGTTCCTGATTAAATAAAAGGATGGTTAATCTTCTGATGGTTATGAAAAAGGCTGCCCGAACGGGCAGCCTTTTGTTTATCACCTTACGGAAACTTACAGTTTGATCCAGGTAACTGTCATGGCATGCGGACTTACGCCGGTAATCCAGTCTTCCTGTGCGGTTCCATCCAAATTGGACCTGATAATTTTTCCATCAGGATTCATGTTTGAATTTTTCACACCCCAGAAAAGTTTATTTCTTTTCTCGTCAATGGCAATGCCCCAGGTGGCTTTGGTTCCCGTTTCCCCGATCTTGGTTAAAGCGGTGCCATCCAAATTACACACATAGACTCCACCGTCGGGTGAAACAGTCCCATCTCCCGGATAAATGACAAGATAGGCCTTTCCGGTTCTGAGATCAAGTTCCATGGCTGTCCCGTCAATATCGGAGGTGCCCGGAGCATCGAAGGGTATCTCGGTGAAACCTGTTCCATCAAAGTTCACCGACCAGAAGCCACCCAGGTAATCCGTTTTATCATTGACAAAATAAATTTTATTGGATGCTGGGTCGTATTGCATGTCGATGGGGAAATCGGGTTCAGCCCCACCATTCATGGCAATGAATAGTTCGGGATTGGCGCCATCCAGGTCGGCACGGTAGATCCCACCCGGGCGGCCCCAGTAAACTTTTTCACCGAGCACGAAAATTGCCTCGGCATCTCCCACGATTTCCTGACCGGGAACAGCTGCATCCAGGATTTTCTGGCCATTTTTGCCATCCGCATCGTATCTGTAAATGGCCTGATTGGTATAATCGGTTATGTACACTTTCTTGTGCACGGTGTCAACAGCAATACCATAGGGTCGTGACATGTCGGCAGGTTCGAAATCCTGGATCACCGGTACGGCAGGATCATCTTCCAGGATGACCATGTGGCCATTGCCAGGCGTTCCCCGTGTGGTGAAGTAAAAGACCTGGGTGAGACCGGCAAGCGGATCTTTGACATTCACAATCAGGGTTTTCACCTCCTGATTGTAATATACAGTATTGACCGGGGTGCAGGTAAGTGTAACCCGGTATAAACCAGGTGTTTCGTAGGTGACCTTCGGACTTACCGCAGTCGAAGTCTGACCGTTTCCGAAATCCCAGAAATAGCCTGTGGCATTTAAGGATGAATTGGTAAATTCAGCTTCCAGCGGTGCGTATCCCTGGTTGGTGACAACAAAACTGAAATTGGCCACGGTACTGGCGGCGGGTGTTCCCATGTCCTTCTCCTTGCATCCTGTCCCCATCGTAAGGATGAACAGGACTGAGATAAGATATAACAGATTTCTTTTCATAATTTTCTACATTAACGGTTTGAAATATGATCAATACCCAGGATTTTGGGTCATTAAGGTGTTTGTTTGCAACTCGCTGAGGGGTATCGGAAAGAGGGTGTACTTCTCATCGATGCCAAGCACTGTGGTTGCTCGTTTTGTTCTGACAAGGTCTGACCACCGCTGGCTTTCAAAAGCAAACTCGTGCCGGCGTTCGTTTTCAATTGCCAGCTTCAGCTCAGGATAGGTTGTGGCTGTTGTTGGTTCAAGGCCGGACCTGAGCCGCAAGGTATTGATGTCGCTGCGGATTTCTTCGATATTTCCGTTTGTATAAGCCTGGGCCTCTGCACGGATCATGTACATCTCGGCAAGGCGCAGCACATAAACCCTGTCGGTTCCGGAGGTGAAGTCCTTGTATTTAATCCCGTACGGCAGGTTTTTTTCATCAAATGTTATCGAAACATCAAACCTGACTGTATCGGTAGTCTGAAAACTCAGGACAAATGCAGCCGGAGGGGAAACCTCGTAACGGCCGGTAAGGCTGACCGGGAAGAAATACTGGGCCAGGCGGTTATAGTTCTGGGCATCAAAAACCACTTCGAAAATAGATTCGGTGGTATTTCCATTGAACAGGTCAATATAGGCCGGGGCAAGTGTGAATCCTCCTTCGTTGATCACTTCATCAGCCTTGGCTTTCGCCAGCGCTCCAATGGCCGGGTCACCGGTGAGATGATACTGTGAAAGGTAGACCCTGGCCAGTAATGCTGTCGCACTGAAAGAGCTGGCCCAGCCCAAAGACCTGGTGGCAGGCAGGATTTTTTCAGCCTGTAACAGATCGGCAATTATCTGATTATAAACATCGGCCACAGCGTTACGGGCCTGGTTTATGTTACTCAGGTCGAGGGTAGGCTGGGTTTTAATGGGGATTGCCCCGAAATAACAAAGCAGATTGAAATGTGATAAAGCACGGAGAAACAATCCGTCACCGGTATATAAATTCCGTTTGTCGGCACTCATGTCTATATCAGAAATTTTTACGAGTACATTGTTCACTCGGTTGATGCAATCGTAATTGGATGTCCAGATGCCGTCAATAATACTATTATCTGAGGCGATGAGGTTGTTCTCAACCTGAAGATAATCACGGGTCGTTCCGGTCCATACGAGGTTATCGGCAGCAAGATCTTCCACGATGACATGATTACGCCCGTAATTACCGACATCATGCAGGGAATAATAGGCTCCGGTGATGGCCTTGTTCACCCCCGATTCATCCTTGATGGCCTCATCAGTTGATACTGAGGCGGTGGGCTGTACATCCAGCATCTTGGTGCAGGAGATTGTTGCAAGGGCCAGAACAATCAATATATATGATATTTTTCTCATTGTTTTTAGCGTTAAAGGTTAAAAAACTAGGCTCAAACCAAGCAGGATCGTGCGCGATTGCGGGTAGGTGAAGAAGTCGGTCCCGATGATGATGTTGCTGGAACCACCATAATAGTTTACTTCAGGGTCCATGCCGGTATAATTGGTGAAGGTGTAAAGGTTCTGGATGGTGGCAGATAGCCTGGCCGACTTCATCCCGATCTTTTTAATCCAGTCTTTCCTGAAATTATAGCTCAGCGTGATGTTCTTCACCCTGAGGAAAGAACCGTCTTCAATGAACCTTGATGATACATAGGAATCACCCTCCCTGGGGAATTGGGTGATGTCGCCTGGTTTCATCCACCGCCCGTTCATCCGTGCAGTCTGGTTGTCTTCTCCGGTTCCTGATTCCAGGTAAACGAGTGTTCCGTTGTAAATGTCATTTCCATAGATTGCCTGCAGAAAAACAGAGAGTTCGAAATTTTTGTAACTGAACACATTGGTCATTCCGGTGGTGAAATCGGGGTTCGGATCGCCTGTTTTTACACGATCGTTCGAAGTGATGATGCCATCATGATCAATATCTTCATACACCAGGCTCCCGGTTGTCGGGTCGACGCCAAGGCAGTTGTAACCGAAAAAGATACCGATGGGCTGGCCCACTTCGACCCGGTTGCCGCCCCGGCCCATGTTGTCAATAGGCTGATCATTATAAAGGCTGAGTACCTTGTTGCGGTTCATTGCAAAATTGAGGGATGTGGTCCATGAGAATGCTTTGTCGATGTTCACCGTGTTGAGAACAACCTCAAGCCCTTTGTTCTCAAGCTGCCCGATGTTGGATGATATGGCGTAGAAACCCGATGAAGACGGGATTGGCCTGTCGAGGAGCAGATCCTTGGTATGGTTGTAATACAAATCAAAATTAAGGCTGATCCTGTTCTTGAACAGGGATATATCAAAACCCAGTCCGGTCTGTGTAGTTGATTCCCACTTCAGGTCAGGATTGGGTAACTGGGTTGGTGCGATACCAGAACCACCTCCATAATTGTATCCGGCGCCATACAAACCAAGGGAGGCAAAATCGCCAATGCCATCATTCCCTGTAAGTCCGTATATGACCCTTATTTTCAATTCATTGATCCAAGTAACCTTTTTCAGGAAGGGTTCTTCCGACATACGCCATGCAAAGGAAGCTGCAGGGAAATAACCGTATTTGTTGTTTGTGCCAAATTTAGAGGAACCATCTGCACGGGCAGTCAGGGTGAAGATGTATTTGAATTTGTAATTGTATTTGAATTGTCCGAAATAAGAATTTATCACCCGGTCGAGGGCTGTTGCTGAAGCGGCACGTATGGTGCCGGCCGATGTCAGATACTGGAGCTCATCATTCGGGAAATTAATGCCTTCAATATAGGTGGTGCGGTTGGCATATTTTTCAAAACTGTGGCCGATCAGCACATCAATGTTGTGCTTCTCCTTAAATTCTCCGATATACTGCAGCACATTGTTGGTGGTCAGGTTGCTTGCATAGTTGGTCCCTTCGATGCCCAGGCCGTTGTACTTTTTACCCTGGCGTGTGGTGGTCGGATCGTAACTATGCTCGCGGAGATTGTAAATGTCGATACCGAATTTTGAATTAAATGAAAAGCCATCCAGAAACTTATAATCGAGATAAACGTTACCCCCGGTCCGGTTGGTGTAGGCCATGTTAACCGAATTATGAGCGATGGCGACAGGGTTTGCATAAAACATAGACTCATCGTACTTACCTGTAGAATCATAAACGGGGTAGATAGCCGGAATTGACATGGCGTTAGGCAGAGGACCGTTCAGCGTTGCATCGCCTTCGACCCGGGCGTTTTTCGAGTAGGTAATGCCAACACCGCCTCCGATGGTGAGGTTTGGAAGTATCTTATAGTCTGAGTTGATACGACCGCTGTAACGCTGGTAGGATGTTCCCATTACAACACCGCCCTGGTCATAATAATTCCCGGAGATGAAAAGCCGGTATTTATCGTTCCCGCTGCTCACAGAGAGTTCCGTATTGGCAGTGGGGGCTGTCTCAAGGATCTCATCCATCCAGTCGGTATTGATTCCCTGCACATTGGTTCCCTTATATGAATTCCAATCTGAGGCGCTCATCATCGGGATGATCCGCTCTTTTGGCAAGGTTTGCCATCCGTAGCTGAGGTTCAGTGACACATCCGTCTTGCCACGGCTGCCCTTCTTTGTGGTGATGAGGATAACCCCGTTGGAAGCGCGTGCACCGTATATCGAAGTAGCGGAAGCATCCTTCAGGATGGTCATGGTTTCAATATCGTTCGGGTTGAGGTCGGTCATGGCATTAAGTTCCTGGCCGCTCATGCCTACCTGAGAATATTCCCCGGTAATGGCAGCAATCCCGTCAATCACAATCAGGGGCTGGTTGCTTGCATTGATAGAGCTGCCCCCCCTGAGTTTGATCATATTCTGACCACCGGGAGTTCCCGACTGTGTGTTGACACTTA
This sequence comes from uncultured Bacteroidales bacterium, assembly GCA_903885595.1. GTDB lineage: Bacteria > Bacteroidota > Bacteroidia > Bacteroidales > FEN-979 > CAIVAT01. Next base: position 17,632 of record CAISJJ010000386.1, on the reverse strand, counting down.
GTCCGGCTGTCTGACCTTGAAGAACCCCGTCGATGGTTCTGATCGGCATGTTTTTGATCTCATCCTCATTCAACAGTTCAACAGAGCCGGAAATTAGTTTCTTGCTGGTGGTGCTGTAGCCGACTACAACCAACTCGCCGAGTGCGATATCCTGGTCGCTCAGCTTGACATTGATCACTTTGTGATTGTTCACCGGTATTTCCTGGGTTTGCATACCAACAAAGGAAAAAACAAGCACTCCCCTGGCAGGCGCCAGGAGTGAGAATTTTCCGTTGATATCTGAGATGGTTCCCTGGGTGCTCCCCTTGATCAATACAGTTACTCCCGGTATCGGCGAATTGTCATCAGAGGAGACGATTGTTCCGCTTACGGGGATATCCTGCGCGATAAGCTGCTGGAAAAGCACACCAAACAATAGTAGCAAAAAGTACTGTTTTTTCATACGTCTGGGCTTTGGTTATTATTTGTGATTTATTGGTGTTGCTGATATTTGAACAGGAATAATATCCATTCCTAAATTCAGAACTGTATACCCGTATCCATGCCGGGATTTTTCAGTACAAAATCCTTCACTGACTTTCGTCTTGAAAAGAGAGAATCTGAATCCGGTGGTGGAACTGATGAAGGTGATATTCTGAATGGAATCATTCACTTTGTTGTCGGCAAGGTATTCTGTGTATAAATCTCTGAATCCGGGTGCGTAGGATGATAAGATACCTAACTGACCAGGCCAGGGATCGTTGTAATGTTCTTTTCCTTTGGTTGGCTTTTTCCCTTCAGCCGGTTTTACAGTTCCTGTTGCAAAATCGTAAGTATCACCCTCTTCAAGATAACTTAAATCCAGGTTCTCAATAACAGGCAGCTGCTGAACATACGATATGCGGGCTTTGGAGGGATTAAGTATGGTAACGCCAGCTGCTCCGGCTACTTGCATCGTGTTTTGTTTGCTATCGTATATAAGTGCTGTATTCTCGTCAACACCAAAACCCAGGGGGATTTTTTTGTCATTCATCAGTGTCACCGCTAACCTCCCGATCCGGGCCCGGGCATTAAAATGCTGATCAACCAATCCGTTAGGGAAAAAACCAAGTCCTCCTGATACCATGACACCGAGGCTGTCGGGGAAATCATCTCCTTTAAAATCCCTGATCACACCATGGGTAAGAGCCGCGATACTTGAACCTCCGCCGATCATAACTTCACTCATGATGGCCGCGCCGGCACTGGTACCACCAACGACACCCCCGTTACGGTATACATCCCATACGGCTTCAAGAACCGGGGTTTTGCTCCCATCGCGACGTATGAGCGTTTTCATAGTTCTGGCCTGGTCGCCACCCGAAAACCAGACACCGGAGCATTTTCTTACAAGTTCAGCAATCGCGGTATTATTGCCACTGTCTTTCCATTCCGATTCATTCACATCCTTCGTGCTGTCATCGTCCATCACGGCAACCTTTACAAGATGTATGTTCCCAGGTTTGATGCCATACGAAATCAGAATATTTTTGAAATATTCATAAGATTGCATGGGGGTTCCGCTTGCTGAAGGGATAACTGCAATGGTGGCTTTTTCGGCCCCGCCGGCAAGGCTGATCAGGTGGTTGAAAATGCTTTTATTGTCATGTTCAAGACCCCCGCCAACAATTACAAGGCATCCACCTGACAACGACTGGCTGTTGGAATATGACGTCAGAAGAAATAAAATGGCGATAAGAAGTGCGATGAATTTGTGCATGTCAGTATTTAATCTTTAACGAATTTCATGATAGCCGTCGAATTGTTGTGTTTCTTTTTCAGATTAATTATGTAAATGCCCGAATTAAACATTGAAACATCAATATGCTCCGTTTCACTGCAGGATTTTCCCTGCAAGAGAATGTCCCCGTTCAGGTTGATGATTTCCCAGTCATATCCGTAAACATGCCATGACAACGATAGTTCATTATGAACCGGGTTTGGCGATATCAATACAGGCTCCGTGTTATCCCTGGCTTCAATGCCGGTCGGCTGAGCGGTCCCCATAAGGTACGGAGTGGTATAATCGATCATTGAAAGTTTTAAATGTTCAAATCCGGCAACCATGCGGGGTAATGAACTGGTACTGCCCGTTGCCGTATGGGTCGAAAATCCGGCCAGGTTTCCGGCATTGGCAATTACCATTACAGGTGCAACTCCAAAACCAGTGAGTGTGGTTTTACCAGCAACCGGGGTGAATTTCATGTAATTATGGTTGGTGAGCCAAATGCCATATTTCAGCGTATCCCAGGCCATTGCATAAGGCACGGCAGTTGCCGTGTTTTCGTAAATGTCGCTGTTCAGGTATGTATTGGGCATCAGTACAGTGTGTTGCAGCAACGACAGCCCTTTTTCGTAAGTGAGCTCAGCATAATAAGAGGCATATTCCGTAAGATAATTCTCTACAACGGTCTTACCGGCAAGACGCGAATCATCACCTGCGAAGGCTGAAATCATCTTATCCTTTTTTATTCTTTTTTGAAGCAATTTTCCGTTTGGGGTCGACATAAATGAGGAAAACGTTTGAAACCAATTCTTCAGAAACAATATTTTCGTGGCATCATTGATATTATTTGCGAGATTAGCGTCGTTACCATTTTCAAGGTTCAGGATGAAGATGTTGACCTGTGCTGCGCCGAATTCCAGCAGCTTTGTTCCATACGAGGCTGCAAGGTTTTCGTCACCGGTTAAAACAAGTATTCCTGCAGATGGTGTTCCTGTATTGTTCACCAGGTCGTTAAGCATCGACAGGTTGTCGGCAAGCAGATTGCTGCCGCTTGCCAGTACAGTATAGTTCCCGGTTTCTTCGAGACCAGAGGTATTGATCTGACGATTCAGACTGGAATACCCGGCCTGGCCTGTAACGAAATCGTAGGTACATCCATGCAACAACTGAACAATATGAACCGTGTCGGCAAGGAGTTTGGCCCCGTTGAGTGAATAGGTGGCGCCGGCCTGATAGATGTTGGCACATCCGGTCCCGTAAACTGTTCCCAAACCCTGCTCATCCACGGTCATACAGGTCATGTCGTCCATCCCAAGGCCTGTAATGGCATGGCCCTGATTCAGACTATAGTTGGCAAGAAAGCCGACAAGCCGGCCAAAACGGCCTCGTTCGGCAAAATGCGTGTCGAAAACAAATCCCGGCACCAGATCCATGAAATCGCCGGCCAGTGTTATATACTGGTTATTTGGGTTCTCGATGCACTCATCCGGGTAGGCAGAGCCATTTTCGGCAGTATAAACGATGGAGGAGAGGATGTTCAGACCTGCCGAAGTTCCGCAGATGGTGCCACCATGTGTAAAAAGGTAGTTGACAGCATCCTGAAGTTTCGTATTGCGGTATAAACTATAGTAATCGTACTGGTCGCCTCCCCTGAAGAAGATAACATCATAGCTGGTAAGTGTGTCGAAGGTAGCCTGGCTGTTTGCACTGTCAAAACTGGCAATGGCAAATTCTTTTGCTCTTGCTGCACCGCAACGCTGCATGAAATAGGGGGCCAGACTACCTGTGGAAATTCCTACAATGGCCACCTTTTTACCTTCCCCTGCCCAGCGATAGGCTGGTGTGCTCCAGCCCGATGCACCCTCTTTTTCAGCCCCGCCTCCCACAAGCAACAAACGCCCTGATTGTGAGAATACGTTCAAAAAAAACAAAAAGAATAAAATAAGTAATAACCCGGGTAACCTGTGCATCTGAGAGAAAATGGTTTATCTGATAGGTTAACTTTTGTGGAGGATAAAATAATTAGGCGAAAATATAAAATAAGGAAGTACAAAAAAAAATAGAGCACTTTTTTTTACCAATTTTGCCGGATAAAACACGAAAAGATGATGACACTGTTTACGAATGCGCGGATATTCGCTCCGCAGGATCTTGGGATCAAAGATGTACTGACCGGAGGAAAAGAAATTCTGGTAATTGCTGATCACATCGAACCTCCTGCCGGACTTGGCCTGGAAATAATTGACTGCACCGGACTCAGCCTTGTACCAGGGTTAATTGATTCTCACGTTCATATAACAGGGGGTGGGGGTGAAGGCGGACCTGCAAGCAGGATGCCGGAACTGCAGTTGAGTATGATGCTTGATGGCGGTGTGACAACCGTAATCGGATGTCTCGGTACCGATGGGATCACCCGTACTGTTGAAAGTGTGCTGATGAAAGTTAAAACATTACGGGCACTTGGTGTTTCTGCATGGATGTACACGGGGGCATACCAGGTTCCTTCCCCTTCGATCACGGGTGATATCGCGAAAGACATTACCCTCTTCGAAGAGATAATCGGGGTCGGTGAAGTAGCCATCTCTGACCACCGCTCTTCGGTTCCTTCTGTTGCTGAACTGGCAAGGATTACAGCCCATGCCCGTGTTGCCGGGATGATAGGAGGAAAGGCAGGGATCCTGAACATACATATGGGAGATGCCAAAGATCCTTTCAGGCCGCTCCACGATGTTGTTGCAGGCACCATGATGGGCTACAAACAGTTCATTCCCACCCATTGCAACAGGAACCCCTATATTTTTGAAGATGCAAAAGAGTATGGAAAAAAAGGTTATCTGGATATTACAACCAGCTCTTATCCTTATGATCCTGATTGTGAAATAAAACCTTCGAAGGCTTTGAAACAGCTTATCGCCGCAGGTGTGCCAATTGGCCATATCACTTTTACCTCTGATGGATGTGGGTCTCTTCCGATGTTCGATACCGATGGAAAACTGGTGAAAATTGACATGGGTCTTCCCGATTCAATAATCAGGGAGATCAAAGAATCTGTCAGGGATGAGCAAATCCCTCTGGAGACCGCGCTGAAAGTGGCCACATCCAACCCTGCCGATATCCTGAAACTGAAAGGCAAAGGCTATATCAGGGAAGGTTATGATGCAGACCTGCTGGTGCTTGACGAAAATTTCAATATTGTACATATGATGGCAATGGGGAAGATCATGAAGCGGTGAACAGAAATTAACAGATATTTACGATATTCGATTTACGATATTGGGTTTACGAGTTTTGATTTACGAGTGATAATCATTTTAAGCTATGGACAGGTACTTCCTCTTTTTTGTTTTTTTATGGTTTTCAGGGTTAACGCTCCAGGCACAAACTACTTCGTATCCTGTTCCTGCTCCTTTAAAGAATGATTTTGAGGGGATCCTGTCATTTCTTTCCTCCGACTGGATGGAAGGACGGGAAACCGGCACCCGCGGTGAAGCCATGGCTGCCGGATATATTGCATCCATGATGCAGCTGAACGGGTTGATTCCTTATGGTGACATGGCGGCTGATGTTACATCAGGAACCAAACCAACCCAGGGCCGGACTTTTCTGCAGAATTTTAAAATGATCCGCTGTCATGTCGATAAATCATCACTGGCATTGATTCAAATCTCGCCAGAGGGTGAATCTGCAATCCTGTTCGCGCCAGGTGCCGATTATCAGGTCGAAGCGATCCCATTTGGCCGGGAGGCCGAGACACAACTGGTATTTGCCGGTTATGGTATCGAAGCACAGGTAAAAGGTTACAATGATTATAATGGTATTGAGGTCAGAAACCGGGTTGTCGTGATTTTGGACGGATATCCCGGCCATTCAGATACAACCTCACTGGCATGGAAAAAACTGGGCAGTACCTTTGAGGATGACTTTGCGACGGTGAGAAAGAAACTAAAGCTTGCTGAAAGACGTGGTGCGGCAGCCGTAATTTTTATTGATCCGCGGGTATTGAACAGTAATATCAACGAACCACTGTCAGAGGATGAGGATTATGAAAATCCGCGGCATTATTTACCGGGAGATACAGGAAAATTCAAAATTCCCTGTTTTACCCTGGCAACAGATGCAATCCTGAAACTTATTGATGGCTCGGGGATCGATCTGGCAGGTTTTGAAAAAAAGGCAGCACGCGACCTGTCTTCAGCTTCCGTGCCGATGCAGGGCAAAAAAATCAGGTTTTCAGTTGTGGTCAGAACCGAAGAGGTGATGATCCGGAATGTCGTAGGAATGATCCGCGGCAGCGACACTACCCGGAATATCATTATCGGGGCGCATTATGATCATCTTGGCATAAGGAAAGGAGAGGTTTTCAACGGAGCCGATGACAATGCATCAGGGACTGTCGGCATGCTTGCCCTTGCCAAATCCTGGGCTGATCACCCTGAAAAACCATCCTGTAACATCATTTTCGCCGCCTGGACCGGCGAGGAAAGAGGAAAACTGGGGAGTACCTATTTTGCGATGCATTCACCGCTTGTCCCCAGCCAGGTTTCGCTTGTCATAAACATGGATATGATCTCGAGGAGTGCACCGGAAGACACAGCCAGGATAGGGCTTAGCATCGGAACCATGACGGTAAATGAAGATCTGAGAACCCTGGCCAAAAATATCAATTCAAAACTTGATCGTCCGTTTGTACTTGAACTCTGGGATGTGACGGGTGCAACGGGAAGTGATTACAGGCCCTTTGCCGACCGGAAAGTTCCAATCCTGACCTTTCATGCCGGTTTTCCGGATGAATACCATACACCTCTGGATGATTTCGCCAGGGTTGATTTTCATAAAATGGAGCAGATACTGAAGATTGTTAACGGCTGTCTGCTGGAATCTTTAAAGAAACCTCCGGTGAGGGACAAATGATTGACTGATTGATTGATTGATTGATTGATTTAAAATTCAAATCTTCATCGCAACACTTCTGACCGTCACATTGTCAAGCTCCCGCATATTCACTTCAACACCTATTCCCGGCTTGGTTGGAACATCCATGGTTCCATCAAGGTTCACCACAAATTCGGGATCCACGATATCGGTCTTATAATATCTTTTACTTGCCGATATGTCACCGGGCAGGGTGAAATTGGGAAGTGAAGCCAATGCCACATTACCGGCCCGGCCGATTCCCGATTCGAGCATTCCGCCATGCCATACAGGGATGTTCTTGCTTGCACAGTAATCGTGGATAAGCTTTGACTCCGTGTATCCACCTACACGGCCTGGTTTGATGTTGATGATCCTGCAGCTTTCCAGTTCGATGGCTGCCCGGGTATCATCAAGGGAATGGATGCTTTCATCAAGGCATATGGGCGTTTTAAGTTCACGCTGCATTTTCGAATGATCATAGATATCTTCATAACCCAGTGGTTGTTCAATCAGCGACAAATTGTAATGATCCATCTTTTTAAACAGTTCAATATCATCCAGTGTATATGCTGAATTTGCATCTACCTGCAGCATCAGGTTTGGAAACTCTTTCCGCAATGCCTCCACAAACTGCATATCGAGCCCCGGCGCGATCTTGATCTTGATCCGTTTGTATCCTTCAGTGAGATAACCTTCAACTTTTTTGATAAGCCCGGCTACTGAATCCTGTATCCCGATGCTCACCCCGACATCGATCTTTTTACGTGTCCCGCCGAGCATCTGTGAAAGCGAAATTCCCTTGCTTTTGGCAAATACATCCCACAGCGCTGCTTCCAGGCCGGCCTTGGCCATCATATGCCCGCGGACTTTGGCGTAGCCTGCTAAAGCTTCATCAATGTTCTGCAGGTCTTTTCCCAACACCGACGGCATCAAAAAATCGGTGAGGATATGCCAGGCTGTCGGTACTGTTTCATAGGAATAGAAAGGGGTCCCTTCTGCAACGCTTTCGCCCCATCCTGTCACGCCTTCTGCATCAACCCTGACAATGATATGCTCCTCGTCGTATTCAACACCCATCGATGTAACAAACGGGCTGACCAGGATCAGTTTAACGTGGCGGAGTTCAATTCGTTCGATTTTCATAAAATGTAAATTTAATTGGTTAGTATGGGATTTATGCTGCTGTTAAATAAAATCGTAAATCGCAGCGGTATATTTTTATTTCTTCATAATCCGTAACACAGGAAAAGACTGTCCGGTTTTTAACAGGCGGGCATATTTTTCATAAGTCACCAACCCGAGCATTGACTTGGGTTCAAGGGCAAGGACCAACAAATTACCTTTCAACTGGGCGGTTGGGAGGTAAATGAAATCCCGGCCGGCCGGGAGCTCTTTCAAGTCATTCATTTTGACCTGAGGATCGACAACAATCTCACCTTCAAAATCGATGGAGTCAATGGCCGTGATCATATATTGCCCGATCTGAATTCCCGGATCTTTTTTGAATTTTACCTGTTCAAACGCTTGTCTTCCTGCCCAATCCATCATGATGGCACAATCCTTTGGAATCAGGTATCCCAGGGGTTTCTGAACATCAGCCAGCGATCGCACCAGCGGCCGGTAATCTTTTACCCTCACCAGGGTATCACTGTCGGTGGTATAGGAAAGCAATGGCAGCAAAAGCGGTTTGCCACTTGGCACATGCACCGATTGAATTGATACATTAAGTCCAGGTGCAGGGGCCAGAAGTTTTTTCCTCTCCTCAGATACCATGAATTTGATCTTATCCTTGTTCCCGTAAACAAACTCAAGCAGCCCGCGCATGCCGGTCATCTGTCCTTCGGCCCTGTGCTTCAGGTTCTCGATGGAGTCGTCTTTGCCATTCATTCCTTCCTGGATAAATGAGAAGGTGTTTTGTATCCCGAAGCTCTGCCGGCCATCATTGACATCGAAGGTACTGTGCCTGATATATTCTTCTCCCGGCGGGCCGCCCGGGCAGTATGTGAAAGATGAAAACTTGCGGTCACCAAGATATTTAAAAATAAAGGGAAGGTAGACGTTGCCGGAGAATTCCCTGATGTTCTCCGAAACATTAATATTGGTAGTTGCCCCAAGGGTGATATCAGCATTTTTCCGGTAACCATATTTCTTCCACGATTCTCCATAAGGTGAATATTCATGGACATCCATGGTTACTTCAAAAAGGTACCTGTCGAAAAGTTCATGTAGCATTTGCGTTTCAGGCTCAGTCAGGATCATATGGTTCCTGTTTAGATCCATTCCATTGGCATTGCGTCTTTTATTATTTTCCGACCCGTCGGGATTTACCTGCGGGACCAGCGCCAGGTCTATTTTGTCAAAAAGATAGCGGTTTTCCGGTTTCAGCAGTTCCGCGGCAAGCAGCAGGGCTCCCTCTTTCCCCGACTGTTCGTTGCCATGCTGCTGTGCAAAAATGAGCACCTTTATTTTTGATTCATCCCTGGCAAATTCAGACGAAGAAAATAACATAGTATAGAGATTTCTTCCGGCTACCGATTGCCCGGCAATTTCAACTTTCAGTAAATCAGATTGGTTGTCAAGTAATTGGATGTATGACGATAGTTCATCGTACGAAGTGGGTTTCTGATAGCTGTTTTTTTCTGAGGGAAGGATGGCATACTGTGAAAAACCAAAAACAGGAAAAAAAAACATCACCAGAATTGCTATGGATGTTCTCATGGATTGGTATTTAGAAGTACTGAAATAAGGAATACAGCGAAAATAAAAAAAAGGAGGCTATGTTCAACAACAAACCTTAAATTCTGTTTATTGGTTGATCAAAATAGTACCAGTTGAAATCAAGAACCTACTGTTGCTCAAGGACCCTGTATGATGCCGATCAATCAACTTCTGTTTTGCCGACAATCAATAAGCAGATAATTTTTTCATTTTTTTGACATGTGAACTTTCATCCAGAAAAGATGAAAAACAGATTTATTTTGAAGGTAATCAAAAAATGATTACATTGTAATCGGAAAAATGATCAAAATATAATCAATTTCGCAATTTCGCAATTTCGCTACCTCGCTATTTCGCTACCTCGCTACCTCGCTACCTCGCTACCTCACCATGTATCTGAACTGCCACTCATATTACTCCCTTCGCTATGGAACCATCTCCATGGATAACCTCGTTGAGGAGGCGGGGCATGCCTATGGAATGGAAGGTGGGGGGCAAGACAGGCGGATCGCCCCTGCGATGGCCCTCACCGATATCAATAACTCCACCGGTATGATGGAATTTATCGCCGTTTGCAGGGAAAAGGGCATCAAACCCATCGCAGGGATCGAATTCCGGCGCGACGACCAGCTCCTTTACACAGGTCTTGCAAAAAACAATGAAGGTTTCCGTGAACTGAACGAATTCCTGAGCGAGCACAACCTTCGCAACCTGCTGCTGCCCAACCAGGCGCCTGAGTTTGAGAATGTCTTTGTTATTTATCCCTTTTCTTCATCCCTTCGTTCGTCTTCAGGCGGTTTTGAATATCGAATATTGAATAACGAACAGCGAATATCGAATGATTTGCCTCCGGCAGTACGCTCAACTTTCCATCAGACCATCCCGCAGGACAACGAAATTCGTCACGCGTCCCGCGTCCCGTGTCCCGATTTTCCCAGTCCCGCGTCCCGCGTCCCGTGTCCCGATTTTCCCAGTCCCGCGTCCCGCGTCCCGTGTCCCGATTTTCCCGGTCCCGCGTCCCGCGTCCCGTGTCCCGATTTTCCCGGTCACGCGTCCCGCGTCCCGCGTCACGAATTCATCGGAATCCGCCCTTCCGACCTGAGCCCGCTGATGCTTTCCCGCCACCGCGACCTTATCCCCCGTATGGTGCTCATGGCGCCGGTTACCTTCCGGAATGAGAAAGAATATGAACTGCACCGTAATTTTCGTGCCGTAGACCACAACGTGTTGCTGAGCAGGTTGGAACCTCACCAGGTTGCCGCGCCCGATGAAATGATGCTGCCTGCCGGTGAACTGCTTGAACGCTGTCGCGATTTTCCGGAGATCCTCCGCAATACTGAAAAGCTGATGGATGCCTGTTCCATTGATTTCGATTTCAAGGCCTGCAAAAACAGGAAAACCTTCACCGGAAACCGCTATGATGATCTCATCCTTTTGGAAAAGCTGGCCATGGACGGGCTTCAGTACCGCTATGGCAACGGTCACGGTGAGGCAAGGCAACGCATCAGGCACGAACTGGAAATTATCGACAAGATGGGATTTGCCTCCTATTTTCTCATCACCTGGGACATTATCCGGTATTCGATGTCGCGCGGATTTTACCATGTGGGGCGGGGAAGCGGCGCCAACAGCATTGTGGCTTACTGTTTGAGAATCACTGACGTTGACCCCATTGAGCTCGATCTTTACTTTGAGCGTTTCATAAACCCCAAACGCACCTCGCCACCCGATTTCGACATCGACTATTCCTGGAAGGAGCGCGACGAGGTACTCGACTATATATTCAAACGCTACGGCCGCAAACATACCGCATTGCTCGGCGCCATGTCGACCTTCCGCGATAAATCAATCTACCGTGAGCTGGGAAAGGTTCACGGCCTACCGAAGGGAGAGATCGATGCCTTTCTGAAACATCCCGACGAGGCGATCAATAAAAATCATATCATCCGCAAGATCAATGAGCTTGGAGAGATGATGGCCGATTTTCCCAATATCCGCAGCATTCATGCCGGCGGGGTGCTTATCTCCGAGGAGCCCATCACCTGTTACACGGCGCTTGATATGCCCCCGAAAGGCTTTCCAACCACGCAGTTCGACATGTATGTGGCCGAAGATATCGGGTTCGAGAAGCTCGACATCCTGAGCCAGCGCGGCATCGGCCATATTTACGAGGCGGCGGAACTCGTGAAAAAGAACAGGGGGATCACCGTGGACGTGCACCAGGTGCGCGCCTTCAAGGAGGATGAAAAGGTAAAGGAACAACTCCGCAATGCCCGGACGATCGGCTGCTTTTACGTTGAAAGTCCCGCCATGCGCGGATTGCTGAAGAAGCTGCACTGCGACAACTACCGCACCCTGGTGGCTGCCAGTTCGATCATCCGCCCGGGCGTGGCCCGCTCGGGGATGATGAAGGAGTACATCTTCAGGTTCCATAATCCTGATAAGTTCAAATACCTTCATCCCGTGATGGAGGAGCAATTGAAGGAAACATACGGGGTGATGGTTTACCAGGAGGATGTGCTGAAGATATGCCACCACTTTGCTGGTCTCGACCTTGCCGATGCCGATGTGATCCGCCGGGCCATGAGCGGAAAATACCGGTCGAAGAAGGAACTGCAGCGAATCATTGATAAATTTTTCGAGAATTGCCGGAATTCTGGTTATCCCGAGGAAGTGACGAAAGAGGTGTGGCGGCAGATCGAGTCGTTTGCAGGTTATTCCTTTTCCAAGGCCCATTCTGCCTCCTATGCGGTGGAAAGTTACCAGAGCCTTTACCTCAAGGCACACTACCCGCTGGAATTTATCACCGGGGTGATCAATAACTTCGGCGGTTTTTATTCATCATGGGTCTATTTCAACGAAGCCAGAATCTCCGGAGCCAACCTGCATGTTCCCTGCGTCAACCGGAGTGAATACAAGACCTGCATCAGGGGAAAGGATATTTTCCTGGGATTTATTCACGTGGCAGGACTGGAAGCAGGGGTGGGGAAATTGATTTCCCAGCTTCCCTATTCCAGCCTGGAAGATTTTATCCAACGGGTTCCTGTTGCACTCGATCAGCTTATTATTCTGATCCGGGTCGGCGCATTCCGTTTCACAGGCAAGCCCAAGGCTTCACTCCTATGGGAGGCGCATATGCTGCTGGGAAAAAAACAGGCATCAGCTATTAGCCATCAGCCATCAGCCATCAGCCATCAGGCATCAGGCACTGGTAATCAGTCACCGGGCAACCGGCAACCGGCAACCGGCAAAAAATCGCTGTCAGGCGAAAATTTCGCTACCCCGCTACCCCGCTACCTCGCTACCTCACCAAACAGAGAAACGGATCAACAGTCAATCGAAAATCGTCGCGTGTCACGTGTCCCGTGTCCCGTACTTCAAGAAAATCCACTGCTCTTCCCCACGGCAGTTAAAAAATTCGAACTTCCTGCACTCGAACAGAACCTCCTTGCCGATGTGTACGATGAGATTGAGTTGCTGGGATTTCCCATTACCCATACCTATTTTGATCTGCTGGAAACGAAGTTCCGTGGTGACATCCTGGCGCACGAAATGGCAACCCATGTTGGCAGTACCATACGCATGATGGGATTGCTGGTTACTATAAAATATGTGCGCACGATAAAAAGGGAGTGGATGCATTTCGGTACCTTCATCGATGTAAACGGACATTTTTTCGACACCGTTCATTTCCCGAAGGCAGTTACTCAGTATCCTTTCCGCGGTGACGGGATCTATCTTGTCAAGGGAAAAATTGTTGAGGAGTTCGGTTTCCCCAGCATGAATGTGGAAAAGATGGCGAAGATGCCGCTGAAGGGCGATCCGAGGGGCTGATCACAAAAAGATCGCCGGAATATTTTCACTTCAGAAATAATAATTCAAAAAATATAATTTTTATTATATTTACATATTAAAAAAATCCGGAATGGTCATCATTGCTGTCAAAAGCATCATAAAAAATCAGAATGAGATATCCATTGAAACGATATTCATGCAAACCGTGAATTTTATTGAAGGATATTCCCATATGAGCATTAAAAAGCAATTTATTATCAAACGGAAAATGACCTGAGTATGGGAAATATCCTCATCATTGATAATAGCCCTGAGAATTTACAAATCCTTACAGAATTGACGGCCGGGCAAAATTATCAGGTTTACACTGCCAAAACAGCTGAGGAGGCAATTGAATCTGCTAAAAACAGCTCACCCGACCTGATCCTGTTAAATGTATGGCTGCCCGACCTGAACGGTTTTGATCTATGCAAACAGTTGAAATCGGATGATGCAACCAAGGATGTTCCGGTAATCTTCATTTGTTCACCCGATAAAACCAGCGATAAGGCAAAGTGTTTCCAGGTGGGAGGAGCTGATTTTGTAACCACCCCATTTCAACCCGAAGAGGTGGTTGCCCGTATACAGACCCACCTGAACACACGCCTGATGCGGACACAAATTGACAGGCAGGAGGCTATAATGCGTTCAACTGAAACCAGCTTCCGCAACCTGTTCGACAATATGTCGGAAGGGGTTGCCCTGCACGAGTTGATTTATAATGACCGGAACAAGCCTGTTAATTACCGTATCCTTTCTATTAATCCCGCTTTCACCATCCATACTGGTTTAAAAAAAGAACTGGTTACAGGAAAATTAGCCACCGATGCCTTTGCTACAGATATACCACCCTAACTGGATGCATATGCTCAAACAACTGAGTCGGGAAAATCATCATCCTTTGAAACTTTCTTTCAGCCCCTTGATAAACACTTCAGGATCTCAGTAAGTTCGCCGAAGGGAAAGCAATTCGTAACAGTTTTTGAGGACATTACAGAACGCAAACGGGCAGATGAGGCGCTGCGAATCAGCCTGACCAAATATAAGGTGCTTTTCGATTCCTTCCCTGTTGGCATCACTATTTCTGATTCTTCCGGACAGATTACTGAGTCAAATCAAATGGCTGAAGTCCTTCTGGGTCTCACGCCAGGAGAACAGGAGAGACGGACAATCAGCGGGGAAGACTGGCGTATTGTACGACCTGATGGATCACTTATGCCGGCTTCTGAATTTGCCAGTGTTCGCGCGCTCGAAGAGCACTGTCGTTTGGAAAATGTGGAGATGGGCATTGTCAAAAGTAATAACCAGGTCACCTGGATCAATGTTTCAGCAGCCCCCATTCCCCTCGAAGGATCAGGTGTGGTAATCATTTACAACGATATCACCGGGCGAAAACGTGTTGAGGAATCACTACGGCAAACCAATGCCTACCTTGAAAACCTGATCAACTATGCCAATGCTCCCATCATTGTCTGGGATCCGCACTTCCGGATTACGCGTTTTAATCATGCTTTCGAATTTCTGACCGGACGCACTGAGGCAGAAGTGACTGGACAATCGCTGGAAATATTGTTCCCGGCCTCCCTAATCAATGCCTCTATGGCCCTGATTCGCAAAACGCTGACGGGTGAACGCTGGGAAACGGTGGAAATACTGATTCAGCATTGCGACGGTTCAGTGCGGACTGTTTTATGGAATTCAGCCACGCTGTTTGAACAAGATGGAACCACCCCGGTTGCAACCATTGCACAGGGTAAAGATATTACAGCCCGTAAACAGATGGAAAACGAACTAAATCTTAAAAATGTCGAACTGCGAAGATCCATCTCGGAAAAAGACAAATTCTTTTCCATAATTGCTCACGACCTTCGCAATCCCTTCAATTCATTCCTTGGCCTTACGCAGATTATGGCTGAGGAGTATCATACCCTTACGCCGGAACAGATTAAAAAAATTGCGTTCACTATGAGAAAATCTGCTTTCAACCTTTACGATTTACTTGAAAACCTTTTGGAGTGGTCGGTCCTGCAGCGAGGCTTAACCACCTTTGAACCTGTCACATTTGTTTTAAAACCGATAATCTCTGAGGGTTTGCCTTTGGCTCTTGAAACAGCCCAACAGAAAGAGATCACAATCAAGTATGAAGTTAATGATGACATAGAGGTTTTTGCCGATCAAAAAATGTTTGAGACAATCATGCGCAACCTGGTATCCAATGCCGTTAAGTATACACGCAAAGGGGGAGAAATAGCTATCACGGCTAAAAAATCCACAGATGAATTGGTTGATGATCATGGTGCTGCCGGGAGTTCAATGCAAACTTTGGTGCCTTCCTTCTCATTGCTTTCCACTGTAATCTTTCCGTTCATAAGTTCTACAAACTCTTTACATAGTATCAATCCCAGTCCGGTTCCCGGCTCCTGATCTGTTCCACGGCGTTTCACCTTCCCGTCAAGCCTGAATAAATCATTCAGGTAATCGGCCGGGATCCCGATCCCGGTATCTGAACAGCAAACGAGAATGGATTTTTCTTTTCTAACAGACGAAAGGATGATAGTTCCACCTGCTGGCGTGAACTTAATCGCGTTATTTGCAATGTTCAGGATCGTGTTGTCAAACAGCATTGGATCTGCATAAGTCACCAGGTCAGCAGCTATCTCAATCCGGAGTTCAATCCCTTTTTTTTCGGCCCTGGTTTTTAACAGGTCAACCGTTTTTTCAACATGCTGTTTCACCTCAATCAGTTTGGGGTTTGAAGTGAGTTTACCCTGTTGGGAATTTGTCCATTCCAGCAGGTTTTCAAGCAAATGGTATGTGTTCTGGCTTGATGTTTCCAGCATGGAAAGAATCTGTTTGCGTTCCTTATCGGTAAACTCGTCATACCCTTTGTGAAGCTCTGTTAAAAGCCCCAAAAGCGAGCTGAAAGGCGACCGAAGGTCATGAGAGATAATGGACAGGAATTTGTCTTTGGTTTGGTTGAGATGCTGAAGCTTTTTTCGGTTTTGTGCAATATAAAACAACATCCCGGCAATCAGAAGGATGATAAAAACAGCAAAAAACAGGATGAGTCTCTGATTTTTGATAACGCCTGCTTTAAGCGTATTTTCACGTTTCAGGTAGTCGTTTTCCGAATTACTCAGATCGAGCTCATAAGCATACTCCTTTTCGGCCACCTTCATAAGGATGTCCTTATTGTGTAAGGAGGTGGTCAGTGCCCTGCCTTGTTGCAGATACCCTATGGCCGATACATATTTACCTCTTGCAGAATCAACCTGAAATAACAATTCATACCCGGTTACTTTGAGGTTGCCAGCCACACCATCAGTCAGCAACTCCATTCCCTTATCAATGAAATACTTTGCTGAATCGATTTTCCCTGCAACAAATAGAGCTGATCCGTAGTTGATGAAGATGCCGGCAACATGGGTTTTTCGTGTGAATTTATTGATCAAAGCCCGCGCAGAACGTAAATAGAAAGTTGCCGAATCCAGCTCATGCAGCCCGAAAAATGCAACACCCATGTTCATATAGATCAATTCAAGTGCCTCTGAGAGCTGGTGCTTCACGGCAATCGACTGCGCAGTTCTGAACATCATCAATGCCGAATCATTATTTTTCCCGACATCCAAATACGTTGTACCGAGGTTATTGTAAGTGTTGGACCAGAACCTTCCGTTCATAAATGATTCGGGGGTGATTTTCAGAATTTGTATATAATAATGCTTCGATTTTTCGTAATTGTGCAGATTGGTGTACATCACTCCCAGACTGTTATATACACTGCGGAGTCTCACGGTGTCACCGGTCTTTCTCATTGAGATCATGGCAGGTACCAGAAACTGAAGGCTGCGTTTGTAATCGTTGCGGGCCGAATACCAGGAGCCGAAATCAAGCTGGAGTTTCGCATGCCGGGCCAGGCCGATCTCGGGTGTCCAGATAGCCAGCGCCCTAGTGAGCCAGTAAATGGCACTGTCCTGAACTCCTCCATTCAGGTATAGGGTCCCGATATTGTGGGTCGACATAAAATAGCCCAGGTTAAACCCTTGTTCCTTGCTGTACTGACGTGCCAATCGTAAATAAAATATAGCAGAATCCGGATTCCCCCAATAAAAAGCGCCGGTCATCATGATTCCGCGTGCCACGCCAGGTACATAGCCGATTTTACGGCTGACCTCAACCAGGGAATCCATCCTATACCTGGCCTGCGGGCTCCTGTCGCCCGACTCAAGAATGGCAAACAAGGATGGCATGATAGACGCGGTATCTGTCGCTGTTAATGTTGAATCAGATTTTTGATTTCCTGATTCAGAGCTTTGACAGCCTTGTAATGAAAAAAAAAGAAGAATATAAAATAAAATACTTGTTGATGATACGGTCCTCATATCTTGAATTTTTAGCTAATTTACAAACATCAGCCGGAAT
>CAISJJ010000385.1 GCA_903885595.1 uncultured Bacteroidales bacterium | reverse complement strand
TACACATATGCGTATATTTGTTAAATAAATTTTACACTATGTTAAAACGGGCGCTGTTTCATACGATACTGCCAGTATTGGATCATAAGAATGCGATTGTCATAACGGGCATGCGACAGGTAGGCAAGACCACCCTGATGCATCAACTCGCTGAAGCATGGGGTAAAAAACAGATCTGGTTCGATTTTGACAATCCCCTCGATCAGTTACTCTTTGAAAACATTGATTACAAAGCAATCTACGAAGAGTTGCGCAGGGATGCAGGCGCGGTTAACGGAGAACGGTTCCTGGTATGCATTGATGAGATCCAGAATTTTCCTGCGATCACCCGGGTTATAAAATACCTGATTGATCATTATGAAGTTAAGTTCATCCTTACAGGTTCGTCAAATTACTACCTGCGCAATCTTTTTCCCGAATCGCTGAGTGGAAGAAAATTCCTGTTCCTGCTTCATCCCCTGAGTTATCGGGAATATCTGTATTTTCATGATTTGCTTCCTCAAACTGAAACCGGGCCCGATCGTGCCGAAGTTTTTAAGACCCACAGCCAATCAGCAATCCACAAGCGCAGGGAGCTATTTGAAGAATACATGGAATTTGGCGGCTTCCCCGAGGTTGCGCTTACCGGCGATCAGCAGACCAAGAGACTCATTTTGCGTAATATTTTTGCCTCTTTTTTTGAGAAGGACATCAAAGTTTTCAGTGAATTAAAAGAGATAAAGGAGCTGCGCGATCTGATTCTTTTACTGGGGCCGCGAAACGGCAACATGCTCGATATAACGCGCCTGTCATCGGAATTGAATATCAACCGGGTAAAGACGTACAATTACCTCGAATTCCTCGAAGGGACATTTTTTCTTCGTTTGGTCCCCAAATTCACCCGCAGCATCGATCGCAGCGTTGCCGGTGGAAAAAAAGTTTACTTTTCCGATACCGGCATGTTGAATCTCATCACCAGGACCAGCCCCGGGCAGTTATTGGAAACGACCGTTGCCAATCAATTACAGCATTACGGGAAGGTATCTTTTTTCAATAAACGAAATGTTGCAGAAATCGATTTCATCCTCGATGATAAAACAGCGATTGAAGTCAAGCAAAAAGCCATTGAACCTGACCGGAATAAACTTGAAAAACTTGCATCGGACCTTAACCTTGCCGAATATTATATGGTAAGCAACACCCCGGTTTCGATGGATCATGTTGTTTATCCCTGGTTTTTTTAACAAAACCTGAAACCTTGAACACCGCTTACATCGTTCTCTTGTGGGCTTATTTGTTGTTGCCGGTCTTTATGCCCGACTTTGGCGCCGTGAACTCCAACGGCCCGAAATTCCTGGCCATGGCGATCCTCAACCTGGTTTCGCTGGTAGTGTTTTTAACGGACCGTGAATTCAGGCAGGATGCAGGGCTGAAAACAGGGTTTTTCAGGAACAGCACGGGCATCGTGTACGCCTTGTTTATGCTGATCTCCCTGCTGTCGTTCAGCCAGGCCCTGAACATGACGGCGGCGGTGATGAATTTCAGCAAACTCTTTACCGTGTTTTCGGCGAGCTATATGCTTTTTGTCATATTGAAGCGCCATCGCGGCTATTTTCGGCACGTTGCCGTCGCACTGGCTTTCATGCTGCTCATCGACAGCGCGACGGTGTATTACGAAATTGTAAAATATATTGCAGGCAATGTCGTATCCATTTTCGATATACAATCGGTATATTCCAATAAAAACGTATTTGCGGCAGCCATCTTTGTGAAGGTGGCAGCTTCGGCCTGGCTTATGTTTTTCGGCGGCGGATGGCAGAAAAAACTGGGATACATCACCGTGTTCAGCGCTGCCCTGGCCATTTTCTTTATAAGCGCCCGGGCATTTTACCTGGGCCTGGTGTTGCTCTCGGCAGCCCTTGCCTTATATGCAGTCCTGCGATTTATCAGGATAAAGGACAAGACCCCGCTGATCCATGCCATGCATTTCGCCGGATTGCTGGTGGTGGCCCTGGTGGTTTATTCCTTCACGCAGCGGTACCTGTTCCCGAAAGACAAAGACACGATTGCCTATAATAAGGATGTAGTAACGAGGGTGACGGAAATTACGCATGAAATCGCCCCGCCCCCCAGTTCGGAACCCGCTACGCCGGGATACATAAGGCTTTCGTCGTGGAGCAGGTCGGCCCGGCTGTTGCGCGAACATCCCTGGCTCGGAACCGGAACCGGGAACTGGAAGATCGAAGTGCTGAAATACGAAAACCCGGGCAAGGCCGATTTTAATTATCTCTCACGGAATCACAACGATTTCATGGAAATTGGCGCAGAAACCGGGCTGATTGGCGGCCTGGCCTACCTGGTGCTGGTATTCCTTGCCCCCTTTGGTTTCCTGAGGGCATCATGGAGGACCACACCGGGCGACGAAAAACTGAAATACCTGTTCCTGCCTGCAATGGGAATGCTGGCATTCAGCGTGGATGCATTTTTTAACTTTCCGGCCGACCGGCCCGAGATCCAGGTGCTTTTTGCGGTTTATGCGGCTTCAGCAGCAGCGTATTGGATTACCAACGGTCATTCTAAGTCAGATGGTTTGCATAACTCATCTGCAGGTTCCCCGGTTTCCGACGGTCATTCTAAGTCAGATGGTTTGCATAACTCATCTGCAGGTTACCCGGTTACCGATGGTCATTCTAAGTCAGATGGTTTGCATAACTCATCCGCAGGTTACCCGGTTACTGTCGGTCAAACCAAGGCTGATCCTGCGCAGACTTCATCCGCAATTCACAGGGTTCAGAAAATCATTTTCAACAAAATTACGGCCGCCTTTATGATCTTACTATTGTGCCTGTCGGCATATGTCCTGTTCCAGAATGTGAAATCACTTCGTTTTCAGCGCTATGTGCTGGCCGATGATGCCGGGAACAGGCTCACGCATACGGCTTCATTCATAGCCTCCGGCTTCCCGTCGATTCCCAATGTGAGCGACCGCGACGAGCCCGTTGCAACG
>CAISJJ010000384.1 GCA_903885595.1 uncultured Bacteroidales bacterium | reverse complement strand
TTCATGGATAACAAAGGCCGGATGGGCGTATACATAACCAACCTGGGATTACTCGTGTTTGCTCTAGCCATGAGCCTGCTGATCGGATTCAAAGCATTCGTCATGATCCAGGCTCCGGTTATCATAATAGCCGGGATCTTCGGGTTCTGGCTCTTCTATGTGCAGCACCAGTTTGATCCAACCTACTGGGCGCGCACCGATACATGGAATTACAAAAGAATGGCCCTGGAAGGCAGTTCATTTTACAAACTCCCGCGAATACTCCAATATTTCTCAGGGAATATCGGGTTTCACCACATCCACCATCTTAGCCCGTTGATCCCGAATTATAAGTTATCGAAGTGTCACCGAGAGAATGCCCTGTTCCGGGAAATAAAACCTTTGACGTTTCGGGCAAGTTTCAAAACACTCTCCTTCCGCTTGTGGGATGAAACAAAGCAGGATTTGGTCAGTTTCAGAAAACTTAGATTGAGCCGCCTTTAGCGGAGCGATTTACCGGCTCTGACTGGCATTTCAATAAATGAGCATCCGGACAGGATCAGTTTGCCGGAATTGTCAGCACCGGTAAACTCCTCAGGTCGTCGGTATCGCTTAATGCGCATAAGAACAGCAGCAACCAAATACAAACATCGCAAAAAACATTATCCAATCCATCACCCTCCCAGCTTACCAGCTTACTAGCTTGCCAACTTGCCTCACCCTCTTATGAACAACGCCTTAATAATATGCGTTGCCATCTTTGGATTTTCTTTCAGCCGGCGGGTTGAGTAACCGAACCACTCTTTACCGAAAGGGACATACACCCGCATGGTGTGCCCCTTGTCAACGACCGATTTTCGCAGATCGGGGGTTACACCATAAAGCATCTGGAATTCGTACATGTTTTTAGGAACATGGTATTTTTCGATCAGTTTGTAAGCGCCGTCCACCAGCGGTTTATCATGGGTGGCGATGCCCGGGTACATGCCCTGTTGAAACATGTATTCCAGGTCTTCAAGATAATGATCATTTATCTCCTGGTATTTTTTGTAGGCGATAGCTTCGGGCTCCACGTAAATGCCCTTGCACAAACGGTAATTGACGGGAGCATCGGTTGTGTGAAGATCCTGCATGTTCTTGATATCCTGCAGTGTGCGCTTCATATAGGCTTGTAAAACCAAACCGACATGCTTTGGAAATTCCTTGTGCAGTTTCCTGAAGAGGTCGATTTCAAGGTCGGTACATTGCGAATCTTCCATATCGACCCGCACAAAATTTCCATAGGAGGCAGATTTTGCAACAATTTCACGAATATTCCGGTAGCAGGCCTCCGCATCAATCAGCAACCCGAAACTGGTTGGTTTGAGGGAATAATTCCCGTTAATTTTTTCTTTTTCGATGCGTTCGATGATCTCAAGGTAGGCGTTTTTATTTGCCGTGGCCTCGTCGAGCCGGGTAATGAATTCCCCCAGCAAGTCGATGGTGACTTTAATTTTTTGCGCATTTAATTCCCGGCAAACGCGGATGGCATCATCCATCGTCTCTCCGGCGATGTATTTGCGTGAAAATATCCACACGAGCTTTTTGGGCATCAGCGGGAGCATCCTGGTTATCATCTGATTGAGCATAATCATATCTTGTTAGGTCCGACAATCATATCAGCAAATGTACATGAGATTTTTAAATTTCCGGCAAACAAAAAAATCGCATATGTTCCAGGTGAAGCCGGATTTCTATAGGGAAGAAGGGCAATGTCAGCCATTATTTTCATTTCTTCGTAACCCCAGGTTCCCATTTACAGGCTAAATGGTTAAAAAATCGTGACTGAACGTTTTGTGGCAAAGATGAAAAGAAACAGGTATTTGGTATTCATCAAATTAATTTTTAATTTTGCAGACTTTTTTAGGGGAAACGTGAACCACCCGGATCAATATCAAATTGCGTTCAGTGGATTGAATCCAGGAACGTACATATTCGATTTTCAGATCGGCGATTCGTTCTTTGAACAGCTTCAGGATGCCGAGATCAAGGGAGGTCAGGTATCGGTTATTGTAACGATGGCGAAGGAAGAGCGTATGATGGACCTTCACCTGGAGATCAGCGGACAGGTCAGTGTTGCCTGCGACCGTTGCAATGAACTGATGGATATGGAGGTGGATGGCAGGGAACGCCTGATAATCAAACTGGGCGACCATTACTTCGAAGAAAGTGAGGATGTGCAGGTTATTCCTGACACAGCGCACGAATTTGACCTGGGTCCGTTCATGTATGAATATATCCACTTACTTTTGCCGATCCGCAGGGTTCATCCTGAGGATGAAGCGGGAAGCAGTCAGTGCGACCCGGAGATAATAAGAAAACTAAAGGAACTGAGTGAACGCCATATGGAAGACCCCAGGTGGGAAGCGCTTAAAAAGCTCAAAGACTAAATGTAATTTGTAATTTTTTAATTTTTAATTATTGTATTATGCCACATCCTAAACATAAAATTTCGACGACCCGCAGGGATAAGAGAAGAACCCATGACAAAGCAATTGCCCGTGCAACCATTGTTTGCTCAAATTGCGGCGCTCCGGTACTATACCACAGGGTATGTCCCGAATGCGGTTATTACCGTGGAAAACAAGCCGTTGTGAAGGCTTCTGCGGAATAGTTATTCTTACCTAATACGCTGCCAATGAAAATCGGTCTGGATGTTTTAGGAGGTGATTTTGCTCCAAAAGCCACGATACATGGAGCTATCCTGGCTCAGAAAGAGCTCCCCGACACTGATCAAGTTGTTTTGATTGGTGACAGGGAAAGCATAATAACCTTCCTGAAGGAAGAAAATGTGCGCCCCGATATGTTTGAGATCGTGGATGCCCCCGACCTGATCGAAATGGATGAGCAGCCTACCAAAGCGCTGGTAAACAAGCCAAATTCGAGCATTTCGGTTGGTTTCAGGATGCTGAAACATAAGGAGATCCATGCTTTTGCAAGCGCAGGTAGCAGTGGAGCCATGATGGTCGGATCGATTTACAGTGTCAACACCATCCAGGGAATTATCAGACCCAGTACCCCGGCCTATATTCCAAAGGAAAACGGTGGATCCTCGGTACTTATTGACGTTGGGACGAATCCCGATGCCAAACCGGATGTGATGTATCAGTTTGGCATTTTGGGTTCCCTGTTTGCCGAACATGTATTTCATGTGAAGAAACCAAGGGTTGGCCTGCTCAACATCGGTTCTGAAGAAAAAAAGGGCAGCCTGACCACACAGTCGGCCTTTCAGCTGATGAAAGACTCGAAAGATTTTCATTTTGTAGGCAATGTTGAGGGTCGCGAACTGTTTCGCGACAATGTGGATGTGATCGTATGCGACGGGTTTGTCGGGAATATCGTGCTAAAACAGGTGGAGGCAATGTACCGGGTTCTGGTTAAAAGGGGAATTAAAGATACCTATCTCGACCGGTTTAACTATGAAACCTATGGCGGATCACCTGTACTTGGGGTGAACTCAACCGTGATCGTAGGCCATGGCATCTCCAATGCCAATGCCATCCGTAAAATGATCTTAATGGCCAAGGAGGTGCACGAAGCCAAGCTTTCGCAAAAGATAAAGCACGCGCTCGAACAATATTCTCTTAATAATATTTAATCGTCATGTCGAAGCTCAGAGCGAAGATTTCTGGAGTCCATGGATGGGTTCCTCCTTATATCTTGACCAATAAGGAGTTGGAAACCATGGTAGAGACTACCGATGAATGGATTATGACCCGTACCGGGATCCGGGAGCGTCATATTCTGAAAGGCGAAGGACTGGGAACCTCCGACATGGGCGCCGAGGCAGTAAAGGGGTTACTGGAGAAGACCGGAACAAAACCGGAGGAGGTCGACCTGTTGATATGTGCTACGGTCACACCCGACATGATGTTCCCTGCTACCGGCAACATCATCAGCGATAAGGCGGGGCTGAAGAATGCCTTCAGTTTCGACATCAACGCTGCCTGCTCGGGCTTGCTTTTTACCCTGATTACCGCATCGAAGTATGTTGAAACGGGAATGTTTAAAAAAGTAATTGTGGTCGGGGCCGACAAGATGTCGGGGATTACCGATTATACAGCCCGTGAAACCTGCGTGTTATTTGGCGATGCGGCAGGCGCCATATTGCTTGAGCCCACCACCGAAGAGGTAGGAATTATGGATTCAATTGCGGGAACTGATGGCTCAGGCCGGAACTATCTGCATATGAAGGCAGGAGGTTCTTTAAAACCGCCTTCACATGAGACAGTTGATGCCAAAGAGCATTATATTTACCAGGAGGGACAGCCGGTTTTCAAATTTGCAGTGACCCGCATGGCCGATGTTTCGGCAGAGATCATGGAACGAAATAACCTTTCAGCCGACGATATCTCCTACCTGGTGCCGCATCAGGCAAACCTGCGCATTATCGATGCAACTGCCCGCCGTATGGGCGTGGGCAAGGAGAAGGTGATGATCAACATTGACAGATACGGCAACACCACCGATGCCACCATTCCGCTTTGCCTCTGGGAATGGGAAGATAAACTGAAGAAAGGCGACAACATCATCCTTGCAGCCTTTGGCGGCGGCTTTACCTGGGGGAGTATCTGGGTGAAGTGGGCGTACTAGGTCAGATCAAAAATCAAAGATCAAAAATCAAAAATCAAAACCTGGTACAATAGCCTTTTACCCGTTTTAGATGTTTCGCGTTTCGCGTTTCGCGTATTGCATTTTGCCATTTGCATTTTGCCTTTTGCCTTTTTCGTTTTGCATTTTTCCTTTTGCATCTTCTTTTTAACCCGTTCACTTTTCCACCTTTCCGCCTGTCCTCCTGCCCGCCTTTTGCATTTTTGACAATTTCTTCCCACCTTTGCTGATTCCTAAAGGTTTGGGGTATGTCTTTTTCCCTGCTGAGAAAGCTGCGTACATTCTGGCTCAGTCCATGGTTCATTGCCATGCCTGTTACCTTATTGGTGATTTTGCTTCTCCCTGATATATTCAGGAAATACACTGCAGAAATTGTTGAAAATAGTCAATGCCAAAAAAAGGACGGTTTTGAATACTATGCCGATCTCAACGGCGACAGCACCAGCGAGCACATTGTTTTATTCAACAACACCGAAGGTAAAGCCTCCGTAAAAATTCTTGGCCAGAATGGTTTTATCCTCGATCATTTTTATTTTCCGGGTGAAATAATTCAGGATTCAAGATCACTTGCTACCGGTGTATTCGATTCTTCCGGCCGCACAGGGATTTTTTTTATGACCAGGTCGAATGATTCAATATTTCTGCATGGTTTGGTTCCGGGCGGGAAGGAGAAGATACTTTTCCGGGATAAACATATCACCACAATCCCGAGAAAGAACGGGAGGTATGATTATGTCATTTCATCAATATTACTGTTTGATCTCGACCGCGACGGAACAAAAGAGATTGTTTCGGGTGTCATGGCCGGCTTCCAGGTAATGCCGCGGCTGTTGTTTACCTATAATATCCGGTCAGGGCATTTACAGAAAACACCGCCCATGGCGAATTATCAGCAGGTAATTGATACGGCCGACCTGAATCGGGATGGATTTCCCGAGTTGCTGGCTACCTCTTATTCAATCGATAACAACGAAGGCAAATTAGAGCTCCCGTGCGATGATAACAGCGCATGGCTTTCGGTATATGACCGCAATCTGAGTTTCCTTTTTCCGCCGGTTCAATTTCCGGGGAAATATATTCAGTTATCTCCCTGGGCGATGAAAATATCGGGAATTTACCGGATTATCGCATTGTATACAACAAGGTTTCCCGGAAATGGACCTCCTAAATTAATGATGTTCGATACCTCAGGAAAACCACTGAAGGAACGGATCCTGGATGATACGCTGAAGATGAGGAACTATGGACTGTTCAGGTCAGATGATCTGGATGGCCGGATTTTTCTGGGTCGAGAGGGCGGAATTATCGAAGAGGTTGATTCAGGATTGAACCTTGTGGTCAAATCCGCAATTAAGGGAGTTGCGACGGCTTCCCCCAGTCAAATTGATGTCGATGGCGATGGACACCGGGAATTGATGTTCACCGGCGTCAACGGTTCCTTTGATGTGATAACCAGGGCCGATTTTTCAGATCCGGTTGCCATCGTCAACCCTTTAGGTACCGGCGATCGCCTGTTCAGTGTTATAAGAGAGGCAGGGAAAACGAGTAAATTATTTACTCAGAAGGGGAACAGATGCATTATCGGTTCATATGAAAGGAATCCTTTATATTATCTCAAATATCCGGTGTGGTTCACAATATACCTGCTGGTATTGGGCTTCATCCTGCTGATCCGCTATCTGCAGCGCCGCACGCTCCGGCAAATGGTCAATGCAGAAAAGAAGATCGCTGAGATGCAACTGCTATTGCTCAGGAACCAGCTTGATCCCCATTTTACCTTCAATGTCATTAACTCGATCAGCGCCTCCATCCTGCAGTCAAAGCCTGAGGAGGCCAACCGGAACCTGCTGACTCTTTCCCGACTTATGCGGTCGGGGGTTATGCATAGCGATAATTTGTCGCGTTCGCTGGCTGAAGAGCTCGAATTTCTGCATAATTATCTCGACCTGATGAAAGCCCGCACTGATGCAGGTTTTGAATATCGCATCGAAATCGCCGACACAGTTGACCTGCAGTTACATGTTCCGCGGATGATAACCCAGATCTATGCGGAAAATGCAATCAAGCATGGTTTAAGACCCTTGCCATCCGGAGGGATTCTTGTCATCAGGGTTTCCTGCGACGGAAAAAATATCCGGCTCGAAATTGAGGACAACGGCGTTGGACGTCATAAAGCCAAAGCCAATGGCAGCCATGGAACCGGTAAGGGAATGACCATCATGGACCAGTCGATCATCATCTTTAATAAATTCAATCAAAAAAAGATCCGGCTCGACATCGCCGATCTTGAAGACGGGCAGGGATTGTCGCGTGGGACACTTGTTACGGTCGTTATTCCTGTGGGGATGAAGTACCGGTTTTATGGAGAATGAAAGATAATTACGAATTAAAAATTACGAATTGGGATTGAATTTATGGGGTTGAGTAATTGCAGGTGTTCAGAAAATTCATTGTAAATGAAGTACCTCCCGCATATTTTTTTAAATCGTACATCGAAAATCGTTCATCGTACATCAAAAATCGTAAATCCATCAGAGCAATCCGGCGTTTTTCAGACTTTCAGAGAGTTTCGGCTGGGTTTTGGAGAATTCTATCAGCGTGATGACGATTCGCTGGTCTTCACTTTTTGACGAGGCTAAAGAAAGTTTGTGGTCCCAGATGGCGAATCCGAACACTGCGACCATCATGGTGGTTAAAAAGCCGATGATGGCCCACAGGAAGCTGAATAGTTGGTCAAAACGTTTGGCCATGGTGTCGAATCGTTGATTTATAGACTCGAAAAGTTTATCAATAGACTCAAACCGTTTCCCGACAACATTAAACCTGACATTCATCTCAGTTTTCAGGGACTTGACCTCTTGTTCCGTGCAGTTGATGCGGTCGCGGTCGTCGGGGGTTAATTGAATCTCTTTGGTTTTCTGTTTTATTTGTATACTTTTGTTAAGTATAAAGTTGTGATTTCCCCTGACGATCATTCGTTACCAATATGAAATGTTCATAAGTAAAACGTCAACACCGATTGTGAATGTTAATTTATAGATATTCCATGTGACCATTGAAATCAAAATTATTATCAGATGAAAGAGGATAAGATCACCGTCATGATTGTCGACGACGACATAAGGTCGCAGCAGGTGCTCGAATATCACCTGCGGTCCATCCCTGAGATTGAGATCCTCGCCATTGCATCGGGCGCCGGTGAAGCCTACCGTTTCCTCCTTGAGACCGTTCCCGACCTGATCTTTCTCGATGTGGAGATGCCAGGCAAAACCGGCTTTGACCTGGTAGGGGAGATCCGGAAACTGGGCATCAATCCCAGCATCATCTTCCAGACCGCCTTCGACAAATATGCACTTGAGGCAATTAAGCATGCAGCATTTGATTACCTGCTGAAACCGATTGACAAAGAGGAATTACTCCTTGCGCTGGCAAAATTCAAGGCCTCCAACCATAAGCATCAGTTCGAAGACCAGGTTGCACGGCTGATCCGGCACATTGATCCCAACCGCAAGATCAGGCTGAACAGTAAAAAAGGTTTTATCCTGGTCGATCCCGACGACATTTACTATTGCCGGGCGGAATGGAATTATACCGATGTCCATTATGGCGACAATCAAAAAGCAACCCTGAGCATGAACCTCCGGAAGGTTCAGGAATTACTGCCCGAACGTTCATTTTTCCGCATCAGCCGGTCGACCATTATCAACATGAAGTACCTTACCGAAGTTTCGCGGCTGGATCACACCTGCACCCTTCACATTCACGGCAAGAACATTCATTTCCCCATAACCCGCGAACACATTGCGGAGTTGGAGGAGCGGGTGGGGTGAATAATTATGCAGTTAAAATATTAATTGGTTTGACATCATGTTATAAAATCTTATAAATTTCCATGACAATATGTAAATATATCGTATATTTGTGTCTTACAATATGTCATAATGTTTTTTAGAAAGATCTTAAGCGATCTGTCGGCATGGGCAAATGAACCCGACCACAAGCCGCTGATCCTGCGGGGCGCCCGGCAGGTCGGGAAAACAACCGCCATCGAATTGTTTTCACAGCAATTCACCCATTTTCTTTCATTTAATTTGGATAAAAGTGCCGATCTGAAAATTTTCAAGGAGCATGACGACATTGAAAACCTGGTTCCGGCATTATTTTTCACCCGTCATGTCCCAATGAACAGCGGGAAGACCCTGATATTCATTGACGAGATTCAGAATTCTCCTAAAACGGTTGCGTTGCTCCGGTACTTTCATGAGCAATTTTCACAATATCATGTCGTAGCAGCCGGATCGTTGCTGGAGACGCTGATTGACAAACACATTACATATCCGGTTGGTCGGGTGGATTTCCGGATTATCAGGCCTGTATCATTTCCTGAGTTTCTGAACGCCACCGGCGAGGAGCAGGCGATCAATGCCCTTAATATCATCCCTTTTCCGGCGTATGCTCATGATCAACTCTTAAATCATATACGAACTTATAGTTTTATTGGCGGGATGCCTGCGATTGTTCAAAAATTTGTGGAAACCAGAGATCTTGTGAAATTGCAGCCACTGTACGACAGTCTCATTGCTTCATACCTGGATGATGTTGAAAAATATTCCCCCGGCGACAGGTTTACCAGGATCCTTCGTTTTGTGATCAGTCAATCATCTTATTACGCTGCAGCACGCATCAGGTTTGAGGGATTCGGGAAATCAACTTTTGGTTCACGCGACATTGGTGATGCTTTCCGTCTGCTTGAGAAAGCGTTGCTCCTTCAGTTGGTTTATCCTACGGTCGAATTGCAGGCGCCCATCATTCCGGATATACGAAAATCACCTAAACTTCAGTTGCTCGATACAGGCCTGGTCAATTTTGTAGCAGGGTTGCAGGAAAATCTTTTTAGCTGTCAGTTGCTCAGCGATATTTACGAAGGCAGGATTGCAGAGCATTTAACCGGCCAGGAATTGCTGGCATTGCAATCAGGAGCCCTTGCCCGCCTCAATTTTTGGGTTCGTGAAAAACGCCAGTCACAGGCAGAAGTGGATTTTGTCATTTCATACAAGGGAATGGTGATTCCGGTGGAAGTAAAAAGCAACACCACCGGGCATCTCCGTTCGCTGCATCAATTTATAGACAGGGCTCCGCACGGGTATGCAGTTAAAATTTATTCCGGAAAGCTCTTCATGGAAGAGGCAGTAACAATTTCCGGAAAAAGATTCCGATTGCTGAATCTGCCATTTTACCTGATCCATAAAATCAGGAATTATCTTGATTTACTGGTTTCCTGAATGGGATCGGGATTGAGGATACACAGCCGTTTGGCTGCTGCCAGTTGATAAAAAAGCTCCAATTTTCTCAGAACCCCTTCTTCAGGGATGTACAACACATGACCTCATCCTCCATCTCCTTCTCCTTGGAGGAGAAGGAGGGGCGGTGTTAAATATATAATAGTCAGTAACATGAAATGGTTTTTTAGATTGCTCGTTCGGTGTTGTGGTTCGTATTGAGAAATATATAGTTTAATAAACTGTACTATAACCCTGAACCTGTCTGAATAATTATTTCTTACCGGTTAACCTGGAGCAAGGTAACCTGCAACAACTCGCGCGCTATCTGATAAAGCCCATTTTCAATCTTTTTTGATTGGGCCGGCCGCGGGTGTTTGCGACCAGCTGCATATTGGCTTTATGGGCCGCACCTGCAGGTGAAGGTGATGGCCATTGAAATGAAATCCGAGGTGATTTTCATTTGAGGTAATCCCTCACTGCTTTTTGAATTCCCCTCTTTACGCCTTCCCAGGTCTGGTTTTTAAAACTTACCGGGGCTTCTGTTTCATCGGCATCAACAAAATATGTGATGGCATGGGGAATACTGATTGCAAGCATCTGATTGGGATATTTTGTTTTATGCCAGTCCATGATTTGTTGCAGAGAATAATGTTGCAATAGTTCGTGTAAATCCCAGAAGTTTTTTTTCTTTGCTCTGCCGAGAATTGCCTGAATTTTCATGGCAGCAATATCAGCATTGCTGTAAAACCTGATATCATCAATAGTTTCAATTTTTTTTATCGGAAGATGCGGAAAGTAAACAAAATCAACCTTTATGTTATCAATGAAACAAAAAATGCCAAAGCTGGTATGTTGTTGTTTGTAAACAAATTTATCCGCGAACAATGATTCCAGTTCTTTGACCAGATAGGGATGATCAAATTTTTCATGATAAAACAAATCCAGGTCAATGGAGCTGCGATGACCATACCTCAGCGACAAAGCGGTGCCACCAACCAGTGAAAATGGCTGAAGCGATGTCATTTTCATCAACTTTTTCAGTAGGGAAAAAGTTCCGGGTTCAACTGTCTCAGTGTGTAACATCTGAATTCATCCAAAGGTTTATCAATGATGGCGCTTGCAAAATGGATCGTATGGAGTGGCAGATATTTTGCTTTCAGCAGCGCCTGCGTAACCTTTTCATCGCCGTAATACCTGCGGCACTGGCGGATATCGTCCACATCGCCCCGCTCGAACACCCGTTCAATGACAAAACTGGCCCGGAGATCATAGTCGAGTTTTTCGAAATCAACATCCCAGAAAATGCGCTTGTTGAATACCGGTTTCTGTTTTTCGGTCATGTTACGAAGATAAACATTTTCCGGATGTACCACAAGCTGCCGGAGTTATTTCCGGATTTGCAGCTACAAGGTATTAACAGTATTACCTTTGCATTTTGAATAACTTTTATGAATACAAAAGGAATTATAGGATCATTGAGCATGCAGGGTGGTTCATGGTTTCGCAGAAGGGGAGTCATCGGCAATACAAACACAATGCCTTACCAGGACGGGTGACAATTCCGGGGAACCTCAACGATGATTTACCAAAAGGGACAATGAATTCGATTTTAAAACAAGCAGGAATAAAATAATTTAACTCCCCCTATTGATGTTGAAACTTTTCTCAACTATTATGACCATGTTTTCACCCGGAGAGCGTTGTCGCGCATCACAGGGGTGAATGAAAGCCTTTTAAGTCAATATGCCTCCGGAATAAAGCGCCCCCGACCGGCCCAGTCGAAAAAGATCGAAAAAGGTCTTCATCAGCTTGCACAGGAATTGTTGCAGGTTTCGCTGTAAAAACCTGCTTATAAAAACGGATCAGATATCACCGTAAATTGTCTGTAAAGCTTGCGCGGACAATAACTGCCCGATTAAGTTGTATTCCGGGAAGGGAAAAATTTATATTTGAAATCGGCGGCGCCGGAAAGTGAGCTTCTCAGTTCAAAGGCATGGAAGAGAGGGAAAAATACCTGCTTTCCCAGCCGGGCGTACCGGGAGGGATTCCTATGCTCCTGATGGGATTTTTATGGCAGGGTAGTTAATTTAGTGGTTTCTTTTCGCAGTGCTGAATGATTCAATAGTCACGATCCACCACGATTGAGCAGTGCCAAATATAGCTACATGATTTGTAACTAACAAATCGGTTACTAACTAAATGGTGAGATTTTTAAGCCGGTTTCCATTCCGGTTTACGGGGCGCATTTTGCGGAGCTGAATACCGGTTTCTGTTTTTCGGCGATGTTACGAAGATAAACATTTCCCAGATTTACTCAATCTTTTTCGATTGGGCCGGCCACGGGTGTTTGCGACCAGTTGTATATTGGTTCAACAGGCCTTCATTGATCCGGGTGATCCGGGAGAGTGCCCGTCGGGGAATAAGGTAATACGAATTTAATCATTATTGGTGCTGTTGGATCTGGATTATTTTTCCGTTCCGTTAACTAGTCATTCTTTGGAATGATTATTTCCATCAACCATTAGAGAGGTTCAACTTGAAACACCGCCTGTTTAATAAATATGTGAGAGGTTAGGAATACATCAGGCTATTTCAATGTATTTTTGAAATTCTTGGTAAAATCACATTTTGACTTTTGTTTTTTTTTATGAATCTTTAACCTATCAAAATAGGACTATCATAGTATTCAAATGTGTCATCATTAGGAATGATTTTTTCTTTGATCCTGAGTTTATACTTTTGGGCCCTTGAAAATATGAGCAACACAAGGTGAGTAGTGATAAAAAGAGAAAGGGAAGGGGAAATGGATGTATGATAATTGAAATGATTTTCATCATCAGAATGGGTGAATAGATCAGGCTTCAGGGTATAAACAGGAACATATGAATTGTTCCTAAATATAATAAATGGATTCTTCAGGAGAAAGGGAGAGTTACATAAGTGGAATGATGATTTTGATTCTTGAATGTTTTAGCATATAATTTTCATAATAATTTGAACTTTAATAAAAAACGCTAATTAGTTTAATATGAAGTTCTTGATAAAAAATATCATAATAAATGTTTCTCTAACCTAAAATTTTTAATTATGAAAAAAGTAGTCTTTTTTTTAGTTTGTTTTATCCTTTTTCAATCGAGCTTTTTCTTTACCAATGCTCAGACTGGGCATAAAGCAATAGGAACTATTACAGTTTCAGATAATGGATCGGCAACATTTAAACCATTACAAACTCAAGCTACACAGAAAATTAGCAAAGTTGAGACGAATGTTCAGCCTGAATATTCTGTCATTCACAAAAATGAAACTGTTGAAAAAAATATCACAAATCCTCGACAATTGTCTAATTTTTCAATCAAGACCTTGTTTATGAACTCTTTAAATTCAGATTTAAAGAATGATTCGAACTTTATTACTAATAACGTTGATAAGCAAATACTTACAGGAAATATTGTACCACAGAGTGAAAAAACCGATTACTCAACATTGATAAAAGCGCAAAACTCGGCACTGAATAATACAGATGAAGAAGCAATGTTAATTGATGGAATTATCTGGCAGCGTGTCAATGGAGAGAAGGAGTACTTCATTGCACCATCTGTTAAGAATGTTGATCAATATTTTTCGAGAATTTCAAGATTTGACAATAAAAGCACCAACATTAAAAAGTCTGATTTTCATTATATTAAGATTGCCTTAAATGATTTTGTAAAAGAATTACTTCTAACTATGGATATTAATGCGACCAATATTCCGATGGATTCAGTCATTCTTTTAATTCCATTCATAGACATAGAGGAACTGATGAAAAACCAAATAGATGTGCTGCTTGTAAATTATGGGGAATCCAATAACTCCTTGAATTTTCAGAAACAACCTACGGCACCATTAACAACTATTTGGTCAGAAGGTTGGGAAGGATCGCTTGAAAACTATATAATGGGTGGTTCTTGTGCATATTGGGGAGATGTTAACTGCGATCACAATGGAGGTAACTGGAGTTTATGGTGTGCCGATGACGGGTCCTGTGCACCATCAACCAAATGTTCTAGTTATCTTGCTAACATGTCATCAGGGGTCATGAACTATGACGGAATAGATGTATCCGGATATTCAAATGTTCAATTTAGCTTTTATACGAAATATGCAATGGAATCCAATTTCGATTTTCTTAAAAGATTTTATTCTAATGATGGAATTAACTGGACTCTCGGCTCTACTAACGGTACTTTTACTGGGAATTCGGGTGGATGGGTCCAAAAAAGTGTTGGATTGAGCGGTTTCACGACCTACTGGTGGGAGTTTGCATTTATTTCTGACGGCAGTGTCCAGAGCGGTGTCGGGGCTTATATAGATGATCTGGTTATAACAGGAGATCAGCCGACTTGTCCGAATTTAACATTGTATACTGGTTCAGGCTCAAATAATACCTATTCTTTCAACAATTCATCGCACGTTCTGGATGTTAGCACCAGCGTTCAAAACAATGGAACTGCATCAGCAGGTAGTTTCATTATTGGATACTATGTTTCGCAAAATTATGGAACCTATGAATATCTGGTAGGTTCGGCTACCGTGAGTGGTCTTGATCCCGGATACTATATCACTAAAAGCATCTCGGTTGATCTGGATAATATTGGTATTCCACCTGGAACCTACTATATTGATTTTTATTTTGACAACGGATACGACGTGTCGGAATGTAATGAGAATGACAATGGGTTTCATTTTACAACTCCATTTGTTTATAATCCTTGCACTTTAAATGTCCAACCATCTAACCAAAACGTGGGATATCAGGCAGGAACAACAACCTTTGCGGTAACAACAGCCTGTTCCTGGACGGCGTCAAGCGACGCAGGCTGGTGCACGGTAACAACATCAGGCACGGGGAATGGAACCATAAATGCAAATTATACGCAAAACAATGGTTCAACGACAAGGATAGCTCATATTACAGTCACTGTATCTGGAGTTACACCTATTGTGGTAACGGTAACACAGGCGCCGCTACCTTGCACTTTGACAGTAACGCCATCTAACCGGGATGTAGGATATCAATCTGGTGCAACAACCTTTGCGGTAACAACAGCCTGTTCCTGGACGGCGTCAAGCGACGCAGGCTGGTGCACGGTAACAACATCAGGCACGGGAAATGGTTCAATTATTGCCAACTATTCCGAAAATACTACGCAATACCAACGTATTGCGTCCATTACCGTTACTGTAAATGGAGTCACACCTGTAGTTGTTACAATTACTCAAGCAGCGAACGTTGTTATCAATTATGACTTAAGTGGTACGATTACATATCCCAATGCTTCAACTACAGCGCTTTCATCTGTCACAGTAAACCTGAAAAACTCTGGTGGGACCCTTATTGGAACAACAACCACAAATTCTTCAGGATTGTATTCGTTTAATAATCTTGACAACGGGAACTATACCCTGGAACCATCAACCACCAAAGTCTGGGGTGGAGTTACTTCAACCGATGTTCTTCTGTTTAAAAAGCACATCGGATACCTTATTACACTGCAAGGTATTTTTCTTACCTCAGGCGATGTAAATGGTTCTGGAAGCCTCACATCTACAGATGTTCTTCTGATAAAGAAACGCATTGGATACTTGATTAATTCTTTTTCCGTCGGTGACTGGCTGTTTAACAATACGCCGGTAACCATCAGTGGAGGTAATGTGACCCAGAACTTCAACGGAATTTGTTATGGA
>CAISJJ010000383.1 GCA_903885595.1 uncultured Bacteroidales bacterium | reverse complement strand
TCCTTGAGGAGAAGGGGTCGGGGGATGAGGTCCTTATAATCCAGTCCTGAAGGGTTTGGGTCAAAATGACAAACCCATTGAGATGGAATACTGGTATGATTATGCTCAATCAATTTTTGAATAACGAATATTGAATATTGATCAACGAAGTTTGAAGTTTTCACTGCGTGACTTTTTGAATAATGATTATTCGCAATCAATTTTTTTATTTTGATTTTTGACTTTTTATTTTTGATTTTATGCCAATGCTCCCAACCCCAGCACCCCATAAAACGTATACTCCACATCCACTACCTCATCCTGCTCACAGGCCCTGAATCCACCGCCGTCATATAAGCCGCTGATATATTCCAGGCAATCGGGCCGGATCAGTCGCAGGTCGCAATTCGTGAACTGCAGTGCAAAGAGCGCCACGGCTGTCGACAACAGGTCAGGCTCCGGTGCATTGACGAGGGCTGCAAAGCCTCCATTACCCCGGTAAAAGTGCATCAGCCGGGATGACTCCGGGGAAATGTTTTGACGACTTATTCGCCCGGATAAGGCCCTTCCTGATTTTTCCAGGCTCATTCCTGCTGAAACGGTAAGCCCTGGTTTATCCCGGAAGCCCCCACCGCCTTGGTTGCCATGACCCGCTGGTTCCTGTTCCCGTCCCGCAGTAACAACAAAATAACTTTTCAGCTTCCGCCACAGTTTTACCCCGGGCATGCCTGATTTCACATGTTCCAGTATCAGTTCAGCGGCCAACACCGGGCAGGGTCTGGCATCTGCAAAGGCTGGATCTCCCATGCCCGGCGACCGCATGGCCCGCCAGGCACCGGTGTAGTCGCGAAGGTATAACATCGACAGCAGTACAAGGAAACGGGAATAGCCTTGCTGCATAACCTCCGCGTCGGACTGCATCTTCCTGATTTTAATTCTTATACGTTTGGTTGCCTGATCGCCGGGAAAGAACGCTGCGCAGAGAATGGCAAGGCAATACAGTTCTGTGCCCCCGATGTCCGGCTGCTGTGCGGTGCGCTGAACATATTCCTTCAGGCCGGGGCTGACGCTGTCAAGCTCCAGGGCGCTGGCCAGGAAAAACCCGAACAGGGTGTAGTATAGGTCGCAGTTGCCTGCCCGGTCGGGGAATCCGCCCGATGCGGTTTGCTGTGCAACTATCCGGGCACGGATCTCCTCCCGGGTGGCATCATCGAGCAGGGCCGCACCCCTTCGGAGTGCCCGGTCGATGGTACCGGCATCCGGAATGTCGCTGGCGCTAAATATATTTATCGAAAATCTTTCCCAAAATTTCATGCAAGGCCAGTTTTAACCCCATATTACCAAGCGGATCAAGGCACTCTTTGGCCCGGTGGAGGTAATCGTCCATCAATGCCGTACAGCGGCCGGCCGTTTTATAGTTATCAAGATAAAGATATACCAGATTGAAATTTCCGGTTGCGAAGGCCTGCGCTACGATGGCCCGCTCTTCTGCCGGCAGCTCCTCCATAAGCATGGCCAGCAGCACCGATGGTTTTCTGAACCTGATATCGCCCCGCTGACCGGCATGATCCTCGAGGTCGTCCATCACCTGGTAGGCAATGCCCGTGAAATGGCTGAACCGTGAGAGGATCGCGAGTGTCTCTTCATCAGCTCCGCCCATGATCGCACCCAGGAGCAGCGACACCCTGAAGGCGGAAGCGGTCTTGTTATCAAAGATCTCAAGGATCTCCTGCAGCGAAAGGATCTTTTTGTGCCCGGTTGCCAGCAGTTCGGCCCCCTGGCCCATTGCCATGGCCCGGTGCCCGGTGGCGATGACCCGGATGCAGGCGCTGATCATTCCGGCCGGAAGCTGGCATTCGGCGATTAGCCGGTAACCCTCGCCGATGAGCAGGTCGCCGGCATTGATGGCAACCGGGATGCCATACCTGGCATGGATTGTTTGCTTTCCGTACCGCAGCGGATCATCATCCTCAATGTCGTCATGAACCAGCGATGCCTTGTGAAAACACTCCACCGACAGCGCCAGCCGGTTCAGGATCATGTCATCGGGCTCATGGCAAAAGGCTTCATAGGCCAGTGCGGCAATGAAGGGGCGGATACGCTGTCCGCCCGACAGCAGAGAACCGGTTACGATCTTCAGCGTTTCGGCATGGCCGGGCGCCAGGAGCCGCTGCAGCTGTTCTTCCCCAAATAGCGATGCGGTTTTGTTTCGGATATGGTTCAGGTTCAGAAGCCGCACTGAGGCGTCTTCACGATGTTGACAGATCTCCTGCCTGATCCAGGCCAGGTCGGCCCGGGTATCCTTGCATCCGCAGGTCATCAGTGGGATCCCGATGCCCGGCACGGCAAACTTGCTCACCGACCTGAACATCTTCTGTAAAACCTCCATACAGCCCACGCCGATCACGGCATCCACCTTCCCGCTCTCGATGAGCCGGGTGGTGATGGTGGTGCCTTCGGTTACCAGCGCCACATAGCCCAGGTTTTCAGCCTCGTGGATCACCGTGGGGATGATGCAGCCGCCGCAGTCGTTGCATAAAAGGCCTATGTTGTCCATCTCTGCCTGGCACGACAGGCTGTTTTTAAGGCACTGGGGCAGCAGCAGGATCCGCCTTCCGTAGGGAACCGTTTCAACGACCCTGCGCCATACGGCATTTCCGCAGCAAAGCATCACAAACCCCCGGTGGGTATCCTCCCAACTGTTTTCCTTTATCAGGACTTCGGCTGATTCAGAAAGTGTTTCGATGCTCACGGGCGGCCACACCGGATGGGCAATGAAATAGTCATCGACTTTTTTCCGGATCTCATTCCTGGTAACATGCTCTTCAGGGATATGAAGCGATATTTTCTTTTCC
>CAISJJ010000382.1 GCA_903885595.1 uncultured Bacteroidales bacterium | reverse complement strand
CGGCACTTTTGATTTCACCTCCTCCTCAAACTCCGGTGCCGGTTTGAATGCCGGAATAAAGTGAGCCGGAATATTCATGCTGGTACCCTTGGTGATGTTTCGGCCCGTTTTTTCAGAAGGAAGGTGCCAAATCCGCGCAGGTAGATATTTTCACCTTTTACCATGTTTTGTTTGATGCTGTCCATAATGGCTTCGACAGTCACGGTTACGGCTGGTTTATCGAGGCCGGTCTGGGCGACGATCTGGGTAATGATTTCGGCTTTGGTCATGCTATAAAGATTAATGGGTTAAATGGGTGGCACAAATTTATTTTGCATTGCAAATATGGGAAAAAACTTCAATGCAACGTATCAAGATATTCTGGTTTAACCTTGTTGTTCTTAATTTTTAATTGGCCATCCCCATTTGCCTGTTATTACATCATAATACGAGTGTAAGAAAGCAAAATGATGGATTTGCAGATCGATTATTTTCGAATAACCTGTTAAAGCGGGCGAAACGAGAATCAAGGTGAAAAACCAGAAATATCAAACACATGTGTGCCCAATTGTGACTTTTTTCTGGAAGCACAGGATTTTGTAATGTTCGCATATTTTAGCATTTGATTTAACTGAGATTAACGATGATACAGGTTCATTTTTCCGATGAAGATCAAATATTGTATGTTGAAAATAAAGGCAGTATTTCGCTGTCTGATCTTGCCAATGAATCCGAAAGCTTGTCGCCATCGCGATGCATGAACAGAATACTTGAGAGGGATTATTGTTTTCATTCTTTCACGATTGAGTTTGATCAACGTTAATGCTCAAACCAGTGAAGGGTATTTCACCGCTGCTTCCATCAAACACAATGCGGGTGATTGCAAAGGTGCAATAAAGGACTATGATAAATCTATCCGGTTAAACCCTCAGTATGCGGAAGCTTATTGCAACCGGGGAAACGCCAAATATAATTCAGGAGATGACCACGGAGCTATTCAGGAATATGACAAAGCGATAGTACTGAACCTTACATAGGCTGAAGCCTGTTTTAATCGGGGAAATGCTAAAAAATAAACCAGAGATAGAAAAGGAGCTTGTTCAGATTGGTCAAAATCGGGAGGATTGGGATTTAAGCAGGCTTTAGAAAAAAGATTCGACATACCCGGTAAGCAAATTCATTAATGAGTACATTAGCCTGAAAATAAAACCTATGCCAATGAAAACGATCCATTTTTATGACCCCAGGCTGGTATCTGCTATTTGTTGGTCACTGCTTCTCCTTCTGTCACTGAACATTTCCGCCCAGCATCTTGCTGAATTCCGTCATCAAGGCAATGTAAACACGGTTACGTTGTGGTCGGGGGCGGAGGTTGTTACCGTCATACCGGCAGCTTCTGATCAAATCACTGTCGCCGGAACCAAAGAAAAATCAACTGAAAAATTTGTTCCCGGTGCCGGTTGGGCGCTGAAGTTTTCTGTGCCCGGAAGGGTTTTTAAAGATATTTCCTTTGCAAATCCGATGGTCGGATATATTGTTACTGAACTCGGCTCGGTATATAAATCCACCGACAGAGGTGATAGCTGGACGTCCGTTATGGACCTGGGATTTCCCTATTACTGGTATGGTGTTCACGCCCTTTCGCCCGATACCGTTGTCATTTCCGGCTTCAACAACCAGGCTTCCTATAAGGAAGGCGTGGTGCGCTGGACTTTCGATGGTGGTGCAACCTGGGGGCCGGATATCAACCTGGCCGTGCCTGTAAATGCGATCGGCTGGCTTGAACGGATTCATTTTTTCAATGCCGACTCGGGGATTGTCATCAACTCGTTTTCAGGAGGATGCTGGGTCACCGCCAGCGGGGGAAAGGATTCGGCTTCCTGGAACTATATTTCTGTCAATTCCGACCTGTCATGGTTTGCAGGGAATATTGACGCACAGGCATCAGGCCATGTGTATGCAGCCGGCTACCATTTTGCTCGCAGCACCGACTTTGGGTTTAACTGGGTCAGCGGGCCAAAAATCGATGCGGTATTTGATGGCGGAGTGGATTTTCTCGACAACAACAATTCAATGGGCTGGACGGGTGGAGGCCAGATCAGCACCCCCGTGGCAGGATGGGTTCACCGTACCACCAACGGGGGAACTTCATGGAGTCAGCGGTTGAAAACATTTGCCTGGCCAATCCGTGCGTTGAAGTTCATCACCGGGATGAAAGGATGGGTTGCCGGCGGGAATCTCTTCAGTGAAGCCGGCGGGATTTACATTACCACCGACGGCGGATTGAACTGGAACGAGGAGGTCAACACCACTGCCGAGATGTTCTCGATAGAATTGAAACATATCTCACCCGATTCCATCGATATCTGGTGTGTGGGATCCACCGGCGGGAGTACCGGGTATACAGGGAAACTCTTTAAAACAAGGATCGGCTCTCCTCTCACCGGGATTGATCAGGATCCATCATCAGCAATTGGATTTTCACTTGGGCAGAATTTTCCAAACCCTTTCTGCCGGTTGACCACCATCGGGTTTACCATCCCGGAAAGGTGTTATGTGACCCTGAAGGTTTATGATGTACTGGGTCATGAAGTTTCAACGATTTTAAATGGGTTTGAGCAGCCTGGTAATAAATCAGCACAATTTAAAACTGATGCTTTACCCGATGGGATCTATTACTACCAGCTGAAATCGGAAAGATATACCTCCACAAAGAAATTTGTCCTCCAAAGATAAAAACCTGCATCAATATAATTTACTCTGTGTACATCTTTATCCTCAAAGTGGTTCTCCGCCTGACCCCAAAAAGGCAGTTTAAACAAAATCTGTTTGTTTTTATAAAATGTTGATTTTTTGATGGATTAAATTAATCTTCAAAGGTGCAACTCATTATTTCTAAAACTGTTACAAAACTTTGAAAATAAGTTACATCATTCACACGTTCATTAGAGTGAGTTTTAGAATGAGAGGCCTGATATTTTAAAACTGAGAACAACCAGGCTGGAATATATCCTTGGATGTTACACTTGATTATTGAATACTTTATTCATGTATTCAAACCGTTATAACCACTTAGTATTTGGGTAAACCACTGTGAAAAATTCTGAAATCTAACCAAAATCAACCAATTATGAAACTTTCTCTTCCACCGAAAACTGTTTTACTCCCCTCTCCAGTGCTCATTATTGGGACATATGGCTCCGAGGGTAAACCCAATATGATGAATGCCGCATGGGGTGGGATCGTGTCAAGCAAGCCACCTTGTATCAGTGTGTCAATAAGGGAGGGTAAACTCAGTTATCACAACATCAAACAAACCGAGGCATTCACAGTGAACATTCCTTCTGAAAAGTATTTTACAGAGGCCGACTTTGTCGGCATAGTTTCTGGAAAAGAATACGACAAATTCAAAACAACCGGTCTTACCCCGGAAAGGAGTAAACTGGTAAATGCTCCTATCGTTAAGGAATTTCCCTATACCCTCGAATGTAAACTGGTCAGGGAGATTAATTTTGGTTCACACACAATGTTCATTGGAGAAATTGTCGGAATGGTCGCTGATAGCGAGGTTCTGAATCCAAACCAACTTCCCGACATTGAGAAAGTCAGACCCATGATATGGGGTTCATTTGGAAGTCAGGCATATTATACCATCGGTGATAGACTTGGGGATGCGTTTTCTGTTGGAAATGAATTAAAACAAAAGTGAGTTAAAGACTTACAATCTTTCCATTTCTTCAATAATCCGAAATAACGCATTGATAGTTAATCAAAACAATAAATGATAAGTCCCCTGATCTCATTTAGGGTTAGTCTCAATTTGACACTCTAATTTTAAGTGATGATAATCAAATTCCATTCTTTAAAAGAATAGAATTTCTCTATGAATATCAATCACTTACAGGTTTTCAGATCAAGTATCAGTCCAAAACCCGAAAAATCTATTCAATCCAAAGAAGTTTGTGTTTTGATTATCAATGTGTTATAAAACACAGGAGTTGTATCGTAAGGAATGACGAGTTTTTCCGGTAAAAACCCCGTCAAAAGATCAGGAAAGATGCGGGAAATGAAAATATTTTTGAAATAAACATGAAAAATTGGATGATACTTTCCAACGAAAACCCTCGTCAATTAAGGGATAGAGAGAACATCATGAGACCGACTTGTGTTTCCGATCGTGTATCCAATAAAAAAGCCACTCACAATTTGACTCGTAAGTGGCTCTTTATCAGGCTCCCCCTGCTAGACTTGAACTAGCGACCCTCTGATTAACAGTCAGATGCTCTAACCAACTGAGCTAAGGAGGAAT
>CAISJJ010000381.1 GCA_903885595.1 uncultured Bacteroidales bacterium | reverse complement strand
GGGATGACACCGAGCTTAATGAATATAATATAGCCAGAAATCATTTGAATAATTCAAGAATGGCATGAAAGTACTACTGGATTCATCTGTATTGATTGAATTGTTTCGCAAAAAGTATAAAGAAAAAACTCTGTTTTACACTTTATCATTAACTTATGACGATTTGTTTATTTCATCAATTACTTATTACGAGATTGGTATCGGCAATAGAAAATCGCATATCGATTATTGGGAATTATTAAGCGAGAACTTGAACGTAATACCTCTTGACAAAGATTGCTCAAAAAGTGCTATTAAAATATATCTGGATTTATTGAAAATGAATAAAATGATAGATTTAGCTGATATTCTTATTGGTGCAACCGCCATTACCAATAATATTCCAATAGCCACCCTTAATGTTAAGCATTTTGAGAGGATAAAAGCACTGGAAATATTAAAGTTTTAACTCGAAAGACTTGGTTATAATAAGGGTTCAAATATGATAACCTACATTTCTACTTAATTTGAAAAATTAAAATGTTAACGTGGCAATCCCATAATTTTAAGCACAGTCGAAACAATGTTTTTGGGCACTTTGCTTCTTAGTTTGGGATTTCTTTTCCGAAAAATTCCCGAAAAAACGGGACAGGCAGGAACAGGTAGGATTACAGTTTAATCTGATTTCAAAAGGTGATCGGTTTCGCACTCCGTGCAATGACAGGTCATAAGTGAGTAGCTGCTAACAAGTTTGACAGAAATTATCATGTAACTTTTAAAATTTTGTGGCGCAATCCAACATTTTTGACAGAATTTCCTTGTGGAATTGTCTTTGCGAGTTTGGACCCATTTTTATAGGCACAATGCGTTAATGACAGAAAGTAAATTCTGATCTTTGTGATGAGATCTACACAGT
The DNA here is from genome assembly GCA_903885595.1 of uncultured Bacteroidales bacterium. GTDB lineage: Bacteria > Bacteroidota > Bacteroidia > Bacteroidales > FEN-979 > CAIVAT01. The sequence continues at coordinate 1,221 of CAISJJ010000381.1, read as the reverse complement.
GTGGCCGACGTTTGTTATAGTGCTTAAAGCCTGGTTGCGAGTATGGTTCCAAAAGTAATGGGCACAATGTATGGTACTTCCGAAAGGAATGTCCGAATGGTAGCCTGCCAATGTTTTGTACAATGCCCTTTTGGGTGTAGGTCTTTTTAAGTAATTTAAAACACAATGATTATGGAAAAGATCAGAAAGAATTTGGCTGGCATCGACATTGGTGCTAAAAAGGTTTTTGTCGCAGTAGAGGGTCAACCTGTAGTAAGCTTTTTCACCTTTACTGAGGATTTTTTGGCTTTGCGGGATTATTTATTGAAACTTAAAATTGAATCTGTTGCCATGGAAGCAACAGGGGTTTATTGGGTTATTTTATACGAAATCCTAGAAGAGGCAGGTATTGATGTTTGGCTTGTGGACGGTCGTCAAACCAAGCAGGTGCCGGGAAGAAAAACTGATGTAAAAGATTGTCAATGGATACTTGAACTGCATAGCTATGGTTTGCTTAACAGGTGCCTGGTAGTTGATACGGATATCAAAGAGTTAAGAAGCTACCTTAGGCTAAGGGAAGACCATATCCGGTCTTCTTCAATGCATATCAACCATATGCAAAAAGCTTTAACACAGATGAATATCAGGTTAAAAGATGTAATTGACCAAATACACGGTAAAAGCGGTATGGCAATTATCGAAGCTATACTGAAGGGTGAGCGCAACAGGGATGTCTTGGTCGGGCTATGTTACGCGAGAATTCTTAAGAATAAAAGGGAACTGGTTTATAAATCACTGGATGGAAGATATTCTGAAGCTGGTCTTTTCGCCCTTGAACAAGCACATTCAGCTTACAAATTTTACCTTCTTAAAATACATCAATGTGATGAAAGGATCAATGAAGTCGTAAACCGTATCGGCCGTTCAGGAGAAGGGCAGAACATAATTGAAAAAAGAAAACCCATCAGACACCATAAACCGGAAGTTGAAAAATTGGATGCCAACCTATTGAATATTTTCGACAACAACGATGCCACTTTGATTTCTGGAATAACTGATTATACATGGTTACAATTACTATCAGAAGTAGGCAGGGATTTAAGTAAATGGCCCACGGAAAAACATTTTACAAGTTGGTTGGGACTTTCCCCAGGGCAAAACAATTCTGGAAAGAAAACAAAGAACGCAAGAAAAAAAGGCAAACCAGCAGCTGGCCAAATCTTTAGAACAGTTTCCCAAAGC
>CAISJJ010000380.1 GCA_903885595.1 uncultured Bacteroidales bacterium | reverse complement strand
TGAGCATAACACCGCGTTCAGCGGGCGCGGCGGCTACGAACATTGAATTCAACAAAGCCAGTCCTCCGCGCTCCGCTGGAACGTATTGTTAGGCATTAAGGTTTAAATCCCACCATAAGGTCCACGGGTGAACACAGCCGGGATATTGATCGTTCAGTCCGTACTTTTCGTGAGATTGGTGATAACCGCACTCGATGAACCGATGAAAATTCATACATGACAGGAACACCGCCAGAAAAAGCGAATTGTGATGCTTTCATCTTTGCCTAACACCGCGTTCAATTGTTTTTTTATCAAGCGGCAAAACGAAGCATTTCGAGAGTGATTCCCCTGCCTGATTCCTCTCTGGCACGACTCAGTATCGCCCTGTTGATTTCCGATGAAACATATTCTTCTCCGCAGTTGCTGCAAATCTGAGCCGGGACATTTTTGAAAACCAGTGTTGTATAATCCTTTTCCAGAAGAACAGTTGTATAACCGTTCTCTGTCATGCCATTTCTGCATATCGCACACTTCATTTTATTCTCCCTGAAAAATCGGATGCCCATCTTGATTTATCCGGTTCATAGGTTGTGATAATCACAATAATTCTCTCGGTATGATTTATTGCCGCAACCACATGCAGAGGTCTCTTTTCCGATGTATGCTCTTTTATCAGCAGACTTGGAAGGGGAAAATCCTCATCATACCGCTCAATAATTTCCCCGTATTTCAGAACAGTCTCAACATCATCCTCATGAATGTTCCGACGGAACATTCTCTGAGAAGCATGAATTCTGTATTCAATAACAAAGTCAGCTATATTTCCGTTAATCAGGTCAGCCACTTTTTCCATTTGCAAATTGTTGTTCTTTATTTTTTTGTCTATATTTCAAGGGCTAACGCGCCGATCACCGGCGGCGGCTTTTTGCTGTCCGGAGGATTGGGTGGTTAGCCAAACCCACTTCATGTTAAGGAAGATTTTCGAAATCATCTAAATCCTTATGACGACCGCTTGCTTTTTTATTGATTTTCAAGTGTCTTAAATTGATTATATCTACTTGTATTCCATCTATTTCATCGGCAACCTTTTTTTGATAACACTCTTCGAAATTAACACCTGAAATTGATGTTAATATCTCAATCCGAATAGGTGCCACCCCCATACGAATAATTTTATTTTCTTCAAGAAAAAGATCTTTTGAAAGTTGTGGTGTATCAAATCCAAATTCCTTCAAAACTTGAACCAAGAGTTCTGCATTTACACTGTCAATGGCTATCCAAATGTCCATATCATTTGTTGCTCTTGGATAACCATGGTACCCAACTGCATATCCTCCAATAAGTAAATATTTGATATTTTTAGATTTAATCAATTTCAAGAAATCTTTGAAGTCTGGAGGTAGCGCTATGTCCATAATTTATCCTTCTCAAAATTTCGATATGTTTCAATCTTTCAATCGGTTGCCTTCCAAACCAATAAACTTTATCGTCAGAATCATCGGATAATGATAAGATTGAAAAGGACGTTTTGTCTATTTTTAAATTAATTAATTCTTTTTCCATTATTTCCTCTTTGATAGTAATGGTGGCTAACAATTGATTATACGTTGGATACTATCTAAAATATAGCATCACATCTTTAATTTTTGCATGCGTATACTATAACAATGAATATTGTCAACAAGTTTTTTGAATTAGAATAAAGTATAAATTGCAAGTAACTGAATTAATAATTAGATTGCTAATAAATAAAGAATTCACGGTAATTTTGTTCTAATTAGTATAAATAGTGGAATTTTATCCGATAACATAAATCAGATTCCTGCATTAGGAACAAGTTTACCCTGACAAAGAATTAGATTGTAAATTGTCGAGTAGACCGGTTAACAATTATAGAATAATAAGAGAGACGTTATCAATGACTTTTACAGACGCCTTGCCGCACGCGGCTACTACGTGTCATCGACGTTTCGACCTATTTTCCTCCATTGTCACCGGCCCCTCTCA
>CAISJJ010000379.1 GCA_903885595.1 uncultured Bacteroidales bacterium | reverse complement strand
TGATCAAGAAACTGGAAGGTGGAATGCCGAATAAATTTGGATTAAGATCGGAAATCCAGGCCACGACACACATCGAAGGCATTGCTGTAAAAAAACTTGTTGAGGATTACGGCTCCCCACTGTTTGTTATTTCTGAGAAAACCATCCGTAACAACCTGAAAAAAGCAAAAAAGGCTTTTGAGACACGTTATCCCAGGGTTCAATTCGCATGGTCTTATAAAACCAATTACCTGAATGCTGTTTGTAACATTTTTCATCAGGAAGGTTCCTGGGCAGAGGTGGTTTCGGGTTTCGAATATGATAAAGCGATTGCATTGGGCATGGCCGGGAATAAAATCATTTTCAACGGTCCTGAAAAAAGCGAAGAGGATCTTAGCAAAGCCATTCAAAACGATTCACTGATCCATATCGACCATCTCGACGAATTCTATACCATTGTTGAATTAACGGGAACCCTGAAAAAACGCCCCCGGGTCGCTGTGAGGGTCAACATGGATACCGGTGTCTATCCCATCTGGGACCGGTTTGGGTTCAACTATGAAAACGGCCAGGCCTGGGATGCCATTAACAAAATCATGCATTCGGGTAAGATGGATCTCGTTGGACTTCACTGCCATATAGGAACTTTTATGCTTTCCCCTTCTGCCTATGGTATTGCAGCCTCGAAACTTGCAGAACTCGCCCTGGCTATTGAACACAAATTCAGTCACGAAATCAAGTACATTGATCTTGGTGGCGGTTTTGCCTCAAAGAACACCCTGAAAGGATCTTATTTGCCCGGTTCGGATACAAATCCAACTTTTGATGATTTTGCCGAAGCTATTTCCACAGCCTTGCTTAACAGCAACTTCCGAAAAGACAAATTACCGTTGCTCATCCTTGAAACGGGCCGGGCAATGGTTGATGATTCTGCTTTTCTTATTGGTTCTGTCATTTCAAATAAACGTTCAAGTACCGGCCGCCGCAATACGATCCTCGATGTGGGGGTGAATATTCTCTTCACCTCATTCTGGTACGATCATAAAATTACACCGGCACAATCTTTTACACAATATACTGAAGAGACTTGTGTGTACGGCCCCCTTTGCATGAACATCGATGTGATACGCGAGAGCACCGAACTCCCTTTGCTTAACCGTGGCGACCAGGTGGTGATCCATAATGTAGGGGCATATAATATGTCGCAATGGATGCAATTCATTGCGCTCCGCCCCAATGTTGTACTGATCGACATGAATGATAAACCTCACATCATCCGTGATAAAGAAACGCTGGATAATATAAACGGAATGGAAAGAATTCCGGAGCATCTGAAAAAAATCAATTGATTACCGACCAGCAATCGTTTAGAAATTTCTTATAGTTTATGGCTGAGCCGGATAAACTAAAATCCCTGCTTCCTGCATTTCTTTCAGGTATTGCAAACAGTTACAGTCAGATTTTTTTTTCTGATAATAAGTTCTTTGCTGTTATCCTGATGCTGATATCTTTCTTTGATATCTATGCAGGTCTGAGCGGGTTGATCGCTGTGATGGTTTCCAATATCCTCGCATACGTAATCGGCTTTAACCGTTATAATATCAAGCAAGGCTATTATGGGTTCAACAGTTTGCTTGTTGGGTTGGGAATCGGCGTCTATTATGAACCGGGACTGGCCTTTTTTACCATACTTGTTTTTGCCACTTTTCTCACCTTGTTTCTCACCCTCGGGCTGGAAGGGATCATAGGAAAATATGGATTGCCCTATTTAAGCCTGCCTTTCCTTTTGGGATTATCACTGGTTACGCTGGCAGCACGACAGTTTACTTCACTACAGGTAAGCGAATCGGGGCTCTACCAGATGAATGAACTTTATTCGTGGGGAGGGCAAACAATGGTTGATGCCTATAATTGGTTCAACACCCTCAATTTGCCTGAATCGTGGAATCTCTACTTTAAATCGCTGGGGGCCATTTTTTTTCAGTACCACCTGTTTGCAGGCATTTTGGTTGCGCTGGGACTGATCATATATTCCCGTATTGCATTTATGCTATCACTCCTTGGATTTTTTTCGGCCTGGCTCTATTACCAGTTTATCGGAGCAGATATTACTGAATTAAGCTATGGGTATATTGGATTTAATTTCATTCTTACCTCAATGGCAATCGGAGGTTTTTTTATCATCCCCTCACGATGGTCATTTGTTTGGGTCATCCTGCTGACTCCACTCATTTCTATCATTCTTACAAGCACTTATACGATTTTCTCCCTGTTTCAACTCTCCATTTATTCGCTGCCATTCAACGTTATTGTCCTTCTTTTCCTCTATTCTCTCAAGCTAAGGGAACGGTTTTTCACCAAACCTGAGCTGGTGAGTTACCAGCAAAACTCTCCCGAGAAAAACCTTTACTCCCACATTAATTATAAGGTGCGGTTCGGGGGAGCCATGTTTTTTCCTTTTGCGTTGCCCTTTTGGGGTAAGTGGAAAGTAACCCAGGGACACAGCGGCACCTTTACACACAAAGATGAGTGGCGCCATGCCTGGGATTTTGAAGTAACAGACGATGATGGACTTGCCTATTCAGATAAAGGAGAAAAAACTGAAGATTACTATGGATACAATAAACCGGTTCTTGCTCCCGCAGGAGGCTGGGTTGAAGAGATAACCGATGGTTATGATGATAATGAGATCGGCAGCATGGACCTGGAGCATAACTGGGGTAATACCATTATCCTGCGGCATACAGATCAGCTTTATTCCAAATTGTCGCATCTGAAAAAGGAAAGTTTTAAAGTCGTTAAGGGAGAAACGGTTTACCGGGGCCAGCATCTGGCCAATTGTGGAAATTCAGGGCGTTCTCCGGTGCCGCACATTCATTTCCAGATTCAAACAACCCCCTACATCGGTTCAAAAACCACCGAACATCCCATCAGCCACTATATTCTTCACCAGCATGGAACATTCGACTTAAAATCCTACGATGTCCCTGCATATGATAAATGGGTATCAAATATCAGCCGAAACAGTGCACTTGAAAAAGCCTTTCACCTTATTCCCGGTCAGATGTTAAAATACCAGGTAAGTACCGCTGCCGGAAACGATGCTGCCGTGTCGTGGGAGGTACAGGTCGACTCCCTGAACAATACTTGCTTATATTGCCAGGAAAGTGGATCGAGGGCATGGTTCAGGAATGATGGCGACCTTCATTATTTTACCCATTTCGAGGGAAATAAATCGTCACTGCTCTATCTGTTTTTTCTGAGCGCCTATAAAGTAATGCTTGGATATTACAACGATTTGCTGGTCACCGATTATTATCCCGTGCACGCATTCAATAACCCGGTGTTGACATTTATCCAGGATTTTATTGCCCCTTTCTGGATTTTCACCCGGGCAGTTTATCATCTGCAATACCTCAAGATGGAAGATGAACTTATGCAATCAAACATTCGTTTGCGATCGGAAACAATGGTAAAAATCGGCAGCTGGATAACAAAACGGATCGATTCCGAGATTTTTATCAGCCCCAATGGAATCGAAAGCTTTATCGTCCATGAAAAAGGAAAATCAATCGTAGCGAAACTGATCCCCCAATGAAAAAACGCCATCTTCCTGTTCATTTTCAAAATTTCCTGACAATTGTCACGCGTCACGCGTCACTTGTCACTTGTCACGCGTCACGAATCACGTGTCACGCGTCACGTGTCACGTGTCATTTGTCAATCTTTCTTCTCTTCCTCACAGTGCTAACGTCTTCTGCCGCCCATGCATCCGACAAAATGGATTTTGCAAAAGCCGACCAGCTGACCTACCGGTTATATCAGGAGAAAAAATGGGACAGCCTGATCATCATCGGAAAACAGGCGCTTCGGCATGACATCGACTACTATTACCTTCGTATTCGCATGGGTATTGCATATTATGAAAGAGGCCAGTTTATCACGGCCATAAACCATTTCTCCACTGCCCTGAAATTCAATGTGGCAGATCCTGTGGGGCTGGAATATCTTTATTTCAGTTACTTCAATTCGAATCGTGCCACCGATGCATACAGTTTGTTGCCCTCCATGTCGCCGGAAATGAGAAACCGGCTTTATATAAAGACACCGGTTATCGAAGAGGTCAGGATGGAGGGTGGAGGAAATTTTACTGCCGGCGGTCAATCAAAAGGCAAACAAAGCCAGTCGGGAACCAAATCAATCTACGCTGAAATCGACCGGTATGGAAACAGTTATTATGGTAACGCTGGGGTTAGGGTTAATCTTTGGAACATTATAAGTCTTAAGGTGGCCTACAATTATCTCAATTTTTCGAAAACCAAATCCTTTAACTGGTCATTGATTGAGGACAGGCTGGTTAAGAAGGCCGACTGCACCTGGGGATATTACAACCATTACAGTTTCGATACTGTTTACAAAGACACGACCTGTGACTACCGGATAAATCAAAACGAGGCTTTTCTAGAGGCCCGGATCATGCTGCCTGCAGGATTCAGGATTATCCCCTCATTTCATATGCTGAATGTTCGTTATCCAAACATCCAGGCTCATTACGTTGGACAAACAGTAAACGATACGCTATTGTATGTTTCCTATCTGGATTCTGCCATCACTTTTCCCTTCAAGCGAACGATTTATTCTTTTACCCAAAACGATACCTCGTTTTACAATTATGTAGCCGGAATCACTGTCACCAAAGACTTTTCAATTTTCACAATGGGCCTTTCCGGTAGCTGGTCAAATTTAAACGGGAAGAACCAGGTACAAGCCGGAGGTTCATTAACCTATTATCCCTTAGGCAACCTGAATTTATACGGAAACACGACCCTTACCGGATTTTTTCAGGGAAGTGATTCCCGACTTCTGCTCAACCAGATGATTGGTGCAAAAATTACGCCCTGGCTTTGGGCAGAAGCAACCCTGCTTTATGGCGATCATACCAATGCCAATATTTATAACGGAGCCATCGTTTATAATAACAGCGATAAAATTGATTACCGCCTGGGGGCAAACCTGATCTTTGTCCTTTCGAAACATTTTCAGCTGTCATTGATCTACCAGTATTACCGGAAAGAATATCAGCAACTGTATTATGTAAAAACAACAGATAATTTATTTGTACCCCAAACAAAATATTATCCCTATTCTACCAATAGCATTATCGGAGGAGTTACATGGAAGCTTTAAGAAATCAAAAATCAAAAATCAAAAATCAAAAATTTCTGCAACCAATTCACGATATCTTTCCCTCCACAGATACTCGTAAGTGTTTAATGCTTCATCATTTTACCATTTTACATTCTCGCTTTCTCACCTTCTCACTGCTTTTCCTTTCATTACTCCCAATGCTGGATCTTTCTGCTCAATCGGACGTGAAAAACCTTCAGGTCGCTTTTGAAAACAGCTATTCGATGGAGGCCAAAGCCGATTATTCAAGGGCTATTAAAACCATTAAGGATGTTTATCAGGAAAATTCATACGAAATCAATCTTCGCCTCGGATGGCTGCTTTATCTTTCCGGATTGCACATAGAATCAATTAGTTACTACCAGAAAGCCATGAAACTGAGACCATATGCTATTGAACCAAAGTTCGGTTATGTTATGCCTTCAGCTGCACTGGGAAACTGGACCCAGGTAATCTATCAGTATCAGGAAATTCTTAAAATAGATCCGCAGAATACACTGGCCAACTATAGAATAGGGTCCATTTATTATAATAAACAGGATTATCCAAAGGCCGAAAAATTTCTTGAAAAAGTAGTTAATCTTTATCCTTTCGACTATGACGCTAATCTTTTATATGGCTGGACAAACCTTAAACTAGGAAAATTCCGCGAAGCAAAGATCCTGTTCAACAAGGTTCTACTGCATAAACCCAAGGATGCCTCCGCCCTTGAAGGATTATCATTGATCAAGTAACGATTAGCAGTTCAATACCGGGCGGCATTGACAGCACAAATGGATCCTTGACAAACCAGCTGGGGAAATCACTTATCATTGCGGGTTAATAACAGCGCTGACAGGCCAGGGCTCCTGGCTTTGAAGAAAGAATATTGTAAGCGGATCATCCGGCTTTACCAGCTGATATTCACGATAAAGTCCGTCGTTTGTATTGGTATTGGGTACCGGAACATCTCCAATGGTTAATTCTGCCTGCCTCAGGAAGCGCAACATATCCGCCGGCGTCTCAAACCGGATACGAGCAAAATAAATTTCTGAACTGGGATTGGCGAGGAGAGTTGCATACATCCCGAAACGAACACCTAAAAATAACTCCTGCCATGGAAAGAGGCTGTTCTGAAGCCCAACCAGACCCTGAATGTAGACCAGGTTTTTCCTTGCTTTTTTCAACAGCGGCAGGCTGAAAGGATCCGGAAGTTTTAGCATTGGCTGCGGATTGTTTTTCATTACAGCATTTGCAACCGGCAGATAGAATGCCCGGGCTGCATCCGAACCGTTTTCACTGGTAATCGAGATATACAAATTCCCGTAAGGAGTTTGATACTGATAAACCGTATTGCAATCAAACGGGGTGAGCGTATCACGCTGAAGACAATTCACTACGGAAAGCGAATAGATGCCGAAGGCCGCCTCCGGCGTAAACATCTGGTATACCTCCACCTTCATTCTGGCATTCTTCCATGTGATTTCCTGGACCATCAATGACATGAATCCGAATTCAATAAAAATGTCGGCTCCGTTGTTATATTCCTGAAGTGTTCCAATGTCATAGGTTTCCGGAACTCCTACCAGGGCATCCTGAAAACTTTCACTGGTAACCGGATTGATTGATTGCGCCAGAACCATCACCGGCAAAAGGAATAACACACCTAATAATGTTCGCATAAAACCCCACTTTAAATTAATCAAATCCCTGTGCACTGAGCATTTCTTACATCCTGTAAATATAAAAAATCTTCCGGTTAAGCCGTCACTGTAAAAAAAGCTTACACTCAGGCAAACTTGTTTATCCAATGTTGCGTTATCTTTGTCACCAAATTGATTTCCCCTTATGGCTGCACCTTATATTTCAGATATCATATACAATGGTTTCCGTTTACTCGAACAACGCTTCATCGATGAGGTGAATGCAAATTGCCTGTACTTTGAGCATGTTAAAAGTGGCGCAAGGCTATTTAAAATCATGGCCGATGATGCCAATAAAACGTTCTGCATTGGATTTAAAACCTTACCCGGTTCAGATAACGGGGCTCCGCATATCATGGAACACTCGGTACTGAACGGGTCGAAAAACTTTCAGGTTAAAAGTCCGTTTGATGTCCTGCTTAAGGGTTCACTCAGTACATTTTTAAACGCCTTTACATCAAAGGATTATACGATGTACCCTGTCGCCAGCATAAACGACAAGGACTATTTCAATCTCATGTATGTATATCTCGATGCGGTTTTTAATCCATTGATTTATAATGATTTTCGCATCCTCCAGCAGGAGGGTTGGCATTATGAGCTCACCGGTAAGGAGCAACCTGTTTCCTATACAGGCGTGGTATATAATGAGATGAAGGGGGCCTTTTCCGATCCCCACCGTGAATTATGGTACCAGGTGTTCCGGCATCTTTTCCCCGACAGTCCATATGGGTTTGAATCGGGCGGACATCCCGATGCCATCCCGACGCTTACGTACCAGGATTTCATCGCTTTCCATCAAAAATATTACCACCCGGGAAACAGTTATATATATTTATACGGCAATGCCGACCTGGAGAAAGAACTTGCCTTTATCAATACAGCCTACCTGGATGGGTTTCAGAGAACCAGCGATCAGATTACGCTGGCAGACCAGGAACCCTTTAATGAAATGAAAGAGGCAACAGAATATTATCCTGTTGTTGAAGGCGCTGATTGTACAAACCAGACCTTCCTTACATGGAATTTCGTTGCAGGGCAGAACACAGATCTGGCGCTTACGATGGCGCTCGACATTCTTTGCGAAGTGTTGGTAAACCAGGAATCGGCTCCCGTCAGGCTCGCGTTGCAGGAGGCTGGCATCGGCCAGGATGTTTCGGCATCCTCCTCCAATTTTAAACAACATGCACTGCAGATTGTTGCCATGAATGCCAACCCGGGAGATAAACAGAGATTTTTAGGGATTATAAAACAAACACTGGCACAGGTTGTCAGTGATGGCCTGGATAAGCAGGAGATTGAGGGGGTGATCAACCGCATGGAATTTCGATTGCGCGAAGGAGATGACGCCCAGAAAGGCCTCACCTATCTTAATCATTCGCTTGCCAGATGGTTTTTCAGCGATGATCCCTTTTCTGGTCTTCAATATGAAAAAACCCTTCGTGAGGTAAAAAAAGCATTGACAGAAAATTTCCTGGAGAAAATTATTGAAACATATTTTCTCGGCAATCCTCATTCATTGTTATTAAGCCTTGAACCTGCTCCGGGACTTGATAAAACCCGCAGCGGGCTGGTGGAAAAGGAGCTTGCTGAATACAAAGCCTCATTAACTGACCCCGAAATAAATGCGATGGTTGATGGCACCAGGGATCTGATCGCCTTCCAGCAGCGGGATGACTCCGCTGAAGCGCTTGCATCGGTCCCTTCACTGAAAATCAGCGATATTGAGCCAAATACAATACCGATCGAGATGAAGGAAGAATTTCTTGATGAGGTTTCCTGCATCAGCCATTCCCAGTTCACCAACGGGGTTATCTATCTGAATCTCTGTTTCGATTTGCAGGTGGTTCCCCAGGATCTAATCCCATTTGCCGCCCTGTTGTCGAACCTGATCGGGAACCTCGATACTGAGCATTATACTTATGGTGAACTGAATAAAACTCTGAATATTCATACTGGTGGATTTTATACATCGCTCCGGACCTATGCCCAGGGATTGAGCGATCAATCGATACTCCCAAAATTCATGGTTAGTTCAAAAACCATGCATTACAAAACAGAGAAACTTCTTGAGCTTACCAGCGAAATACTGACGGGTACAAGCTACCGTGATGCGAACCGGATCAGAACCCTTCTTTCGCGCCATCAGTCGCATCTCGATGCCCAAATGAAGGGCAACGGGTTCCAGGTGGCGAACAGGAGACTCTCTTCTTACTTCAGCAACCAGGGAATGATCAACGAACTCACAGGAGGCGCCTCCTACTATTGGTTTGTGACTGATTTGCTCCGCGATTTTGACCTGGACACCAGCCAGGTGATCAGCAAGCTGGAGCAGGTCGCAAAACTGCTCTTTAACAGGGAGAACCTTGTTGTATCAGTAACCTGCGCCCGGAATGACCAGGAGCTTTTTTACCAGTATTTGCAACCGTTCCTACTTCAGCTTCCGGCTGGCGGTCATGAGATCAAAAAATGGAAATTTGAAACCGAAAACCGGAATGAAGGACTGCTTTCAGCATCCAATGTTCAATATGTTATCCAGGGTTACAACTTTAAAAAGCTTGGCTATGTATGGAATGGCAGAATGGGTGTGTTGAACCAGATTCTGTCGACCGATTGGCTTCAAACCCATATCCGTGTAATCGGCGGTGCATATGGCGGGTTCAGCAGCATTTCGCCTTCAGGCAACCTGACCTTCAATTCGTACCGTGATCCAAACCTGGGCGCAACACTCGAAACATTTAAAAACACCGTTGAATACCTGCAAACATTTAATGCCGACGAACAGGCTATGACCCGGTATATTATCGGAACCATTGCAGAAATGGATACGCCGTTAACTCCATCCCAGATTGGGAACAAAGCATTGAGCATGTACTTTACAAAACTTACCCATGCAGACCGGCAGCACGACCGGGATGATGTGCTTTCAACGGATCCATCGCATATCCGGGACTTTTCGCGACTGATCGCCGATGTACTTAAACAGGATGCTGTCTGCGTTTACGGGAACGCCGAAAAACTTACCAGCGAAAAGCACCTCTTTAAAACACTGATCTCGCTTTAATCCGGACCAAACTTCCCCACCCTGTCAGGGTACCCTGACAGGGTGGGGATCCAAATATAATTTACACACGAGGCGTAACCAAATTTGTCAACAGGCTCCCCGAAAGATGCATCGCGGCTTCTTTACTTTGAACATCCCGAAAATGCTCATCATAAGCAGCCATATCCAGCAACCCATGTCCTGAAAAATTAAACAGGATCGTTTTCGCAATACCCTCTTCTCTGGCGATCCGGGCTTCCCTGATCACCTGGGCAATAGCATGGGCGGTTTCCGGTGCAGGGATCAATCCTTCGGCCCGTGCAAATGTAACTGCCGCGCTGAAGCTTTCGTGTTGCGCCACCGCCCGCGCTTCAATCAGCCCATCCTGAAGCAGCTGGCTTACGATGGCGCCGGCACCATGATAACGCAAACCCCCGGCATGAATGCTGGGTGGAATAAACTTATGTCCAAGGGTGTACATCGGGATCAGCGGTGTCATTCCTGCTGAATCTCCAAAATCATATTCAAATTTACCTTTGGTCAGCTTGGGACACGATGCCGCTTCAACCGCGATACAACGTGTTTTGTTACCCCTGGTTAAATTATATCGCAGGAAGGGGAATGATAAACCACCGAAATTGGAACCACCGCCAAACGGGCCAATGACCAGGTCGGGAAAATCACCAGCCATTTCCATTTGTTTTTCCGCTTCAAGTCCGATGATCGTCTGATGCAGCATCACATGATTCAGCACACTTCCCAGGGAATACATGGTATCCTCATGGGTTGCAGCAACCTCAATCGCCTCAGAAATCGCGATGCCCAAACTTCCGGGAGAATCGGGATCTTCAGCCAGAATGTCCCGCCCGGCATTCGTTTCCATACTTGGCGAAGCAATCACAGAACCATTCCACAACTGCATCATCGATTTCCTGTAGGGTTTTTGCTCATAGCTCACCTTTACCATGAAAACCTTGCATTGGATTCCAAAAAAGCTGGTGGCAAAACTGAGTGCACTACCCCACTGGCCTGCGCCTGTTTCAGTCGTTATTTTCTTTATCCCCTGTTTGTAATTATAGTATGCCTGCGGAATGGCCGTATTGGGTTTATGCGATCCCGGAGGGCTTACACTTTCATTCTTGAAGTAGATCTTTGCCGGGGTATCCAGGATCCGCTCAAGGTTATGCGCCCGATGCACAGGAGTCGGACGGTAGATTTTGTACAGTTCCTGCACCTCTTCGGGGATATCAATATTACGGTCGGCCGACATCTCCTGATCGATCAGCGCCCTGGGGAAAAGTGCTTCGAGATCGCCCGGCTGAATCGGTTGCTTGGTTCCGGGATGAAGGAGTGGCTGGATCTTATTTGGCATATCCGCCTGTATATTATACCATTGCGTTGGCATCTCCTGCTCATTAAGATTGAATTTTCTAATTTTAGTCATAGCTGTTTGTTTTTTAGGTTAAAAAAAACGGCTTACCATGCAGTGCTGGCAAGCCGTATTAAATACAATTAAAAAAGGCCTGCCGTTTGTAAACAGCAAGCCTCTCGATTATTCTTTCAGATAAAGGAAACTATGATGTTTACGTTCTGTTTAGTTTAGAACGCCACCACCAAAAATTGGAACTTGTATTAATTATAATTTGCATCATTGAGAAATCTAACTCCGTAAAACATTCACCGGCAAAAATAGGGGATTTTTTTTATTATCAAAATAAAAAATGAAAAAGGCATTTTTATTTTAACGCCATTTTTAAAATCCCGTTTTTCATCCAGTCAGAATAAATTTGTGAAACCACCTTAGTTGTTACTTCATCAATATATTCCGGATCGGTAATGGCAATCTCGGCAGTCCAGATAAGTCCGTTGTTCGAATTGGCATAGAGATTTGCGTGGAGGTTTACGACTGAGGTCGTTGCCCAGTAGCCACCCGAAGTCACAACGTTGGCGCCGAAACCATACACCGGGTATCCCCAGCTGTAATAGTTGTAATAATCATAATAATAATCGGGATAAACAGTTGTGGTCGGTGGGACATAGGACTCCGACTTGTCTGTCCCCTTATAGGTTACCACCAGGATGCCATCCACTCCCAGGCTGTCGAACTTCTTTTCAAGATTCTTTAAATCGTATTTAGTTCCAGGGACGAGGAATTTCAATGATTCCATCGCTTTAAAACCTTTACTGTTTAAATAGTTAACTGCACACTGTTCAAAGGGTTTCTGGTATTCCAATTTTTCGAACATACCCCAGATAACCACATTGCCGATTTTTTCTTTTTCCTTGGGATTGGTCCAACTGGTAACACTGACACTGGGACCGCAGGATGTAACGAGGAAGATAACCAGGATTAAAAGGCTTCCCGGAACTAGCATTGATTTTTTCATACTGTTGGATTTGAGTTAATTAATCTTATACATTTCAAAGATAATATTTATCACGCAGAATCACTGCATATTTGTTCGCAATTTTTCAAGGCAAACAGTTCCCTTGAATCAAGGTCAAGCGCGGCCAGGTACCCAAGTCCGGCTTTGCCGGCATAAACGCACCCTGCGTCAAGGTTGAGAATGAGGGCTCCAGGATCATCGGCCCTGCGGCGTATTTCTTCCAGTGAAGCAGGCGTATGGCCATGAATCAGAATTCTCCCTTGTAAAAATGATTCATTATAGGATTCTGACCGCCGCCAGATCATCGAATTCAAATCGTCAAGCGGATTTTCAGTTCGCCCCTCAAAACAGCCATGGGTTATAAAAAAACCTGGTGTTTCTGCATAAAAATGTAAATTCCTGAAAAAATCAGGATACGGGAAAGGTATTTCTTTCAATGCCTGAGGACCCGGATGTTTATCAATGTCTACACCAAAATCACGAAGGGTCGTAAATCCCGAATTCAGCATCCATAATTTATAGTACTCTATCGATTCACCTGCATGTAGCAGCAAATATTCATGGTTTCCCATAAGCAGGACCAGTTTATATGACGCACGCTGAAGGCTGAGAATATAATCGATAACCGCCTTACTGTCGGGCCCCCTGTCAACATAATCGCCGGTCAAAAACAAGGTATCTGTTTGGGTCAGTTTGATCTTGTCTTCAACAAGACTTCTGAATGTACTGATACATCCATGAATATCACCAACTGCAATTCTCCTCCCCATCAGAAAACAATTTATTACGGGTTCTCAGCAACAGCTTTTTCCCTTTACCGAAAAACTTCATCAAGATGATGTATGATTATTGCCGTTGCCCCACGGTTTTCATCTACATATTTCCTGCATAAGATCGATAAATGCTGGTATTCCAACGGATCAGACAGAATCCTTGCAGTGTTGGCAACCAATTCATCCGGTGTGCTAATGCTGAAAACACCTCCCTGCCCGATAAGATCAACAGCCTCTTTGAATTTATGATATTGCGGGCCAAAAAACACCGGAACACCATACGTTATGGGCTCCTGAATATTATGGATGCTCACCCCGAACCCGCCGCCAATATATGCAAGGGTGGCATACCTGTATAGTTGCGACAGGATCCCGACTGAGTCGATTAGTAAAATGTTGGATCGCAAAGCATTTTCCTCATTCAATTCTGAGTACCTGACCACAGGTTGCTGAAGGAGGCCAACCAGGTATTGAATCCGGTCGGGGCTTGTATCGTGCGGTGCAAGAATAAATTTAAGATTCAGCTCTTTATGATTTATCAGGGGCAGTAACAGCAATTCATCTTCCTTCCATGTGCTGCCACCGATAAACACCTTTTCCCCGCTGATAAATCGCTCAATCAATGGAAAAGAGTTTTGTTGAGAGGCAATGGTAAAAACCCGGTCAAAGCGGGTGTCACCGGCAACGGTCACATTCCGTATCCCCAGGTTTTCAAGCAAGGCTGCCGACACGGAATTTTGAACAAAAAAATGTGTCACCCCCGAAAGTTGCCGTGCGAACCAACCACCGTACCACCGGAAAAAGTGTTGTCGCGGGCGGAAGAGGGCTGAAATGAAATAAACCGGAATGTTTTGCTTATAAAGGCCTTGAAGGAAATTAAACCAAAAGTCATATTTGATAAAAATTGCCGCCACCGGTTGAACAGTTTCTATCCATCGGTGTGCATTTCCAGGCGTGTCGAGGGGGAGATAAAATACCCAGTCGGCCTGTTCGTAGTTTTTTCGTACCTCGTATCCCGAAGGAGAAAAAAAAGTCAGCAGGATCCTAAAGGAGCCATGTGTTTTCCTGAACGCTTCAATGACGGGTCTCCCCTGCTCAAATTCACCCAATGAAGAGGCATGAACCCAGATCACAGGATTTTTTTCCCGGTCAAGTCCCCGCAATGATAAATCAAGCTTTTGAAATAAACCTTTGCGACCATCAACCCATTGACGCGCCTTACTATTGAATATAGCCGCAAACCGGATGAACAATCCATAAACAATAACAAAGAAGGAATAGATCAGGTTCAATGCGGACTTATTATTAAAGATTACGGTTCGGGGAATGTTAATTTCTCCACAGAAAAAAATCTTAATTACACTTTTACGCTATTTACTCACGATCACTTTTATTTTTCCGGGTGTTGTGAATCTTTCGCTTTTACACGTTTTCTTTTTTTCGTTTTTTCTTTTTTTCTTTTTTTCTTTTTTTCGCTACCTCGCCACCTCGCTACCTCGCTACCTCGCTACCTAATAGGTATAAAACTCCTTCGGCACCCTCCGGTAAAGCGGTATAATCCAGCTGGCCCTTACCGTGTAAAACTGGCTGCTGAATTTTCGGGTATCCTTTTGGCCGGTATCAAAATCACGCTCCCGGTAAGGTGTGGTCCATGCCTGCATAAACTCAAAACTCAGTGAGAAGTTGAGCAGGCGGGTATTGCTCAGGTACATGTAACCTATCGCTCCGGTAACTGCCAGGCCCCCGTTAAGCCTGTCGTAGCCCTTTTTATAGTCTCCCAGCAGCTGAGGCGCCGTATTCCCCGGGTTGTGTATGCGTATCTTATCCTGGATATAACCAGCGCCGGCAAGGAGTGTAATTCCGGAATTGGGATTGGGTGACAACATCGGAATTACCTTCCCGAATTTGGCGAAAAAATTATACCCCCGCTCATAATAAACCATGTCGGCATAATAGCCATTGGCATCAATTATAAAACCTAATTCCGTTGAAATGATTTGAAGCAGGGAATCGCTATTCTTCACGGACTGGCCAAACATAAAATTTCCTTCGGCGCCAAATAGCCAGTTATGCTTTGTTTTGAACATAATACTCCCACCGATGCTTGCATTGCTGCCAAATTGCTTTGCCAGGTCACCACCCGGGAACTGGTATCCGAATGTGGCAGAGATAAGGGGTGTGAAAATGGTTGAATCATGGATGTTCAGCTGGGCAAAGAGGCTGGAAATACAAAACAGAGAAGCAATGAAGGGTAGTGTAAACTTGCACAGCATTTTCGTCAGATTAGTTGGTTAAAAACGGTAAACAAGCCCAAGCGATGGATTGAATGAGGTAACCACCTTCTTCATTTCCTTTTCAACCGGGGCAGAATAAACCGGGATATAGGTATATAATCCGGTCAGCGGATCATAAACTTCTTCAGTACCAAGCCACTGCGAGGGGTAACTCCTGTTCTTCCCGGGCCATCCGCCTAAAATCCCAAAATTTAACTTTATTGCAAGTTGTTTGGAAAAAGCATACCCTACTCCGGCCGAAATTCCATAGGCAAAACCAGTACCCAGGTTAGCATCCTTTTTAACCCCTGTGGAATCATACGGATTCTGTGTGGTGAAATTATCACTTGAAGAAACGATAACCCCCACCAGCAACTTTGCATCCACATGAATTTTTCCGAACTGTTTCATAAAAACAGGCCCAGCCATAAGGTAATGGTTCATCCAGTTTCCGGGACCAAGGGTTCCACCCGACCATCCGTTGGGTACCAAAAATGCTGTGGAGTCGTCGAGCGGATTTTTCTGGAATGTATACTGGATCGCCAGTCCAAAATTCTTTTTGCCCATCCAGTCGAATGTAAGTTGCAATTGCCAGCCGTTTGTAGCATAGCCGGCCTTTGTGTTATCTTTATCAAATACTCCATAGTTACCCATGACCAAAGATAACCCTGCAGAAACCTCTAAACCAATGCTTCGGTTTTTGGTCACTTTGGTTGTATCCGATATGGCAGGCTTATTTTGTTGATCTGTGACTGTTTGCCCATAATGTATTGTGACCAGAGAGAAAAAAATGAGCAAAATAATTGTTCGCTTCATATGCATTATAATCTGTCAACAAATTTACTGAATTTTTAGTCACGCGGCATCCGACCTGATTCAATCCATTAAGGCTGATCTGCCTGGTTTACTTTCCCTGGCCATCGGGGACCGGTATTTGCCTGTTTCAGGCCTACAGATACGATGCATCGCACTGAAAATGTGGTTATAGTAATCCATAATTGAATACGGTCATTCCCTGATCGGATTTTTTTTAACTTTGTTGCAAAATTCACATCACTCAATCACTCAATCAATAATTCAATAATTCAATAATTCAAAATTCATATGCGAAAAACCCTGATTGGCCTGTTGTTTCTGCTCCTTGCCGGTTTCAGTTTCCATTCCATGGCCTGTACCAATTTTATTTTCACGAAGGGAGCCACCACCGATGGTTCAGTAATGATAACCTATTCTGCTGATTCCCACACATTGTATGGCGAATTATATCACTGGCCTGCGCAGGACTGGCCCGCCGGTTCCATGCTGGATGTTACCGAATGGGATACGGGCAAACCCCTGGGCAAAATTCCCCAGATAAAACACACCTACAACGTGATTGGCAACATGAACGAACACCAGGTTGCCATCGGTGAAACCACCTTCGGAGGGCGCGAGGAGCTGGCTGAACAACCTGGCGCTATCATCGATTACGGAGCCCTGATCTACATTTCACTGCAACGTGCAAAAACGGCACGCGAAGCCATCAGGATTTTTGGAGAACTTGTTGCGGCCCACGGTTATGCCAGCAGCGGGGAGTCATTTTCCATTTCCGACGCCAACGAGGCCTGGATTCTCGAGATGATCGGGAAAGGAAAAGTTGAGAAAGGCGCCGTTTGGGTCGCGATGCGCATTCCCGACGGCTATGTGAGCGGTCATGCCAATCACCCTCGTATCACCCAATTCCCACTCAATGATCCCGAAAACTGTATCTATGCACCCGATGCGATTTCTTTTGCCCGCAAGATGGGCTGGTTTTCAGGTGAAGACAAGGAATTCAGCTTTTCCGACACCTACGCTCCCCTTGATTTCAGCGGAGCGCGTGCCTGCGAAGCCCGTGTTTGGGCCATGTTCAACAGGGTTAATTCCGGTATGGGTCAGTACCAGGATTATGCCATGGGGCATATTACCAAGGGTAAGTTCGACTATCCGACGAACCGGATGCCACTCTGGATCAAACCTGATAAGAAAATAAGCGTACAGGATGTGATGAACCTGATGCGCGATCACTACGAAGGAACAAAAATGGACATGACCAACGACATCGGAGCAGGACCATTCCAGTGCCCTTACCGGTGGCGCCCCATGACCCTTAAAGTTGACAGCATTGCCTATGTGCATGAACGTGCTACTTCAACCCAGCAAACCGGGTTTGTCTTTGTAGCCCAGTCGCGCAGCTGGCTGCCCGATCCAATCGGCGGAATATTCTGGTTTGGGGTTGATGATACCTATACCATGGTTTATTCACCTATGTACTGCAGCATGACAGAGGTTCCTGAGGCATACCGCGTTGGCAACGGCGACCTCTATAATTTCAGCTCAACCTCCGCATTCTGGACCTTCAGCCTGGTTTCAAACTGGGCCTATACCAAATACAATTACATGATAAAAGACATCCAACCGGTTCAACAAGCCCTGGAGAAAAAATATGTTGATCAAACATCAGGCGAAATTGACAAAAATGCAATTGCCCTTTATAAAAAGGGAAGCAAAAAAGATCAAGCGGCGGCCATTAAATATCTCACTGACTATTCAGTGAAAACAGGCCAGGAAACTGTAAAACGCTGGCAGGAAATGTTCCAATACCTGTTTGTCAAATATATGGATGGGAATGTAAAGAAAGAAAAGGACGGAAAATTCGAATCAAATCCATATAATGTTCCCGTTATGCCATCGCAACCAGGTTATCCGGAATGGTGGCTGAAAGAGATCGTCAAACAACATGGCGATGTGATCAAACAAATCGGAACCTCAACACATTAATTTTTAATGCAGCTAATGAAAGCAGTTAAGATAATGCAGGAATGCAACGAATGCGGCAGGGGCGGGTATAAATAGTTTATAATTTTTCATTGTTTTCATTGCTTGCATTGTTTACATTTTTTGCATTGTTTACATTGCTTGCATTGTTTGCATTGTTTACATTGCTTGCATTGTTTTTCAAGTCTCATGACACGGTTAAATCCTCTATTTGTTTTATCTTTGCAGCCCATTACGGAAATTTCAGTTTTATATGGAAGAACAAAAAACTACGTCGCGTAACTTCAGGATCATTTTATCCATTTTTGCGCTTCTGCTCCTGGTACTCGTCTTTTGGCTATTTATTCAGCGTTCGCAACTCATGAAACTGGTAAAAGAAAAAGAAACTGAGAAAATCGAACTACAGCACAACCTGGATTCATTGATGACAGAGCATAACAAGATCAAGATTTCGTATGGAAGTCTGTCTGATTCATTGAAGGCCAAGGATAGCCTTATCCAGGTCAACGCGCTGGAAATCAAAAAACTGCTTGACACACAATGGGATTACAATACAATTCATAAAAAGTTCGAACGGTTACAAAAAGTAGCCCAGGGCTATGTCCATCAGATGGATTCGCTGTATACGATAAACCGGGAATTAACAGAAGAAAACGACCGGATCCGCCAGGTTGTGAAAACTGAGCAAAACCGGAATCAAACCCTGATGAAAGACAAGGAAGAACTCAGGCAGAAGATGAACGAAGCTGCCTTTATCAAGGCATACGACGTCACTGCCACTCCTTACAAACTTAAGTCAGGCGGGGCAAAAGAACAGATCACAGATAAAGCAAGCCGCACCGACCGGATTAAGATTTGTTTTACCATTGGAGAAAATCCCCTGGTCGCATCAGGAAAAAAGATCATTTATATCCGTATTACGCGCCCCGATAATGTTGTGGTAATCAAGAGCAGGTACGATACCTTTGTATTTAATGGTCAAACACTTCCGTTTTCCCTCCGCGAAGACATTTCCTATCAGGGAAAAGCCATCAATGTATGCGTTAACTGGACAAAGAAAGATTCAGATAAAGCGGCAATGAAGGGGAAGTATATCGTATCGGTATTTGCTGATGACAAAGCGATCGGGGAAGGATCGTTTGAATTGAAATAAAAGCTGGCAAGTTGGTAAGCTGGTAAGTTGGCAAGCTGGTAAGCTGGTAAGTTGGTAAGCTGGTAAGTTGGAAAGCTGGTAAGCGATTGAAGATTTGGGCAGGTAGGCAAGTGTACGAAGTAAAATCTGATCGAAAAAATCATTCACGCAGTCAATCACTCAATCACTCAATCACTCAATCACTCAATCACTCAATCACTCAATCACTCAATCACTCAATCACTCAATCACTCAATCACTCAATCAACAATTCAATAAATATAAAACAGCCAACATGCGCATAGGTATCTTAACGGCCGGCGGTGATTGCCCTGGTATCAATGCAGCCATCAGGGGGGTCGGAAAAACGGCCATTCTGGAATATGGCATGGAGGTAATCGGAATTTCTTCAGGTTTCCTTGGCCTTATCAACGAAGAATATATTACACTTGATGAAAATGTACTCTCCGGAATTCTGACGTTAGGCGGTACCATCCTTGGAACCTCAAGAGAAAATCCCTTCAAGAAAAACAATGTCTTTAATGCCATTGATAAACCAAAGCTGATTAAAAAGCATTACAATGAACTTGGGCTTGATGCGCTGGTTTGTATTGGTGGAAATGGCACCCAGCGAACAGCGGCGCTGCTATCGGAGGTCGGGCTCAATGTGATCGGGATTCCAAAGACCATTGACAACGACGTATGGGGAACAGATGTGACATTTGGCTTTGATTCGGCATTATGGATTGCCACAGAGGCCATCGACCGTCTCCACACTACCGCAAACAGCCACAAACGCATTATGGTTATTGAGGTGATGGGACATCATGCAGGATGGCTGGCGCTTTATTCTGGTATGGCCAGCGGAGGCGACGTTATCCTGCTGCCCGAGATTAAATTTGATATCAACCATGTGGCCCGGTGCCTGAAAAAACGAGCCATAAATAAAAAACCATATTCCATCGTGGTGGTGGCCGAAGGTATTCCAACGCCAAAAGGGGAAGGAGCCGGGCGGTATGTAGCCAACAGCATTAAGGAGCTTACGGGACTTGAGACAAGGGAAACCATTCTGGGATACATCCAGCGCGGGGGCAGTCCTTCACCCATGGACAGGGTGCTTGCCACACGTTACGGCGCATATGCCGTCGAGTTAATCGCACAAAAAAAATTCGGAGAAATGGTTTCACTGAAAGGCGACAGAGTTACTTCTGTTGCCCTGGCAGATGTGGGGGGAAAACTCAGGCTGGTTCCCGAAGATCATGCGCTCATCGAAAAAGCACGGCGTATGGATGTCTGCTTTGGAAAAGAGAACTGCTGATCTCACCTTCCGGTATTGCTTTAAAGGACCAAGCGTTTTGTTAATCGGAGAATTTAATGTCCTTGATATTTAGCTGAAGATTTACCGCGCCATTCCATTCATTTTCTTCCACGTGATAGCAGATATTAAAAGGTATCTGTTTCTCTATCAGTCCGAATTGCTCTCCCTGCTGAAAAGCGATTGCTGAAAAAGGCCCGCCTGCAATTTCCGGATGAACCACTGACAGTTTGAGGTGGTTTTTTCCAACAATGCGCGACCCACCGGCATCCATAACGCCATTGGTCATAAAGAGCGGAGCCATATTCCCGGGACCAAAAGGAGCAAATTGCTTAAGGACATTGTAAAAACGCGAATTGATCACATTCAGGGGAAGCGTTGCATCAATCTCAACCTCAGGCACCAACTCGATCCCTTTCAGCTTCTCCTGCACGGTGGCTTCGAACTTGTTACAGAAAGATTCAAGGTTCTCAGGCTTAAGCGACAGCCCGGCTGCAAATTTATGACCACCAAAATGTTCCAGCAGATCGCTACAGGCATCTACCGCTTCGTAAATATCAAAATCCTTTACGCTTCGTGCCGAACCAGTGATCAATCCATTGGAAAGCGTGAGCACGATGGTAGGCCGGTAGTAAGATTCGGTAAGCCGGGAGGCCACAATGCCAATCACACCTTTATGCCAGTCGGGATGATAAATCACCGTTGACCGGGCCGATTTCAGTGTCGTATTGCACCCGATCATTTCTATTGCCTGCTGGGTTGCCTGCGAATCAAGGGTTTTACGTTCGGTGTTGTGCGCATTAATCTGTTCTGCAACCCGCTTGGCCTCATCCAGATCTTTGGTTATCAGCAATCTTACAGAGTTATTGCCACTTTCAATCCGGCCGGCTGCGTTGATCCTTGGACCAATCATAAAAACCAGGTCGGTGATGGTCAGTTCGCGGCTGAATACACATCCACCCATACCGTCATCATTCTTCATCATGGCAGAATAACGCAGCAAGGCCTCGAGACCGGGACGCGGGTGCGCATTAATCAGTTTTAGACCGTAATGCGCCAGGATACGATTTTCTCCTGTGATATCCACAATGTCGGAAGCAATGCTGATAACGACAAGATCGAGATACTGAATCAGGTTTTCAAATGGGATATTGTTGACCTGGGCATAGGCCTGGATCAATTTAAAACCAATCCCGCATCCCGAAAGTTCTTTGTAAGGATAGGGACAATCGGGCTGCTTTGGATCCAGGATCGCCGACGCTGCCGGAATTTCTGATCCGGGGCGATGATGATCACAAATGATAAAGTCAATGCCTTTCCCTGTGGCATACGCGATTTTTTCAACTGCCTTGATCCCGCAGTCAAGGGCAATGATCAATTTCACCTTGGTTTCTGCAGCGAAATCAATCCCCTTGAATGAGATGCCATATCCCTCATCATACCTGTCGGGGATGTAAAAATCAATTTCTTTATGAAAACTGTGCAGAAAAGTATAAACAAGCGCCACCGCTGACGTTCCGTCAACATCATAATCCCCGTAAACCAGAATTCGCTCCTTGTTGGCAATGGCCCTGGTAATTCGGGCAATGGCTTTGTACATGTCCTTCATCAGGAAAGGATCATAAAGATCACGGAGTGAAGGACGAAAAAAGGTCTTTGCCTCATTGAGTGTGTTCACCCCACGCTGCACCAAAAGATTTGCCAATGACTGGTCAATAGCCA
This sequence comes from uncultured Bacteroidales bacterium, assembly GCA_903885595.1. GTDB lineage: Bacteria > Bacteroidota > Bacteroidia > Bacteroidales > FEN-979 > CAIVAT01. The sequence goes on along the minus strand of CAISJJ010000379.1, from coordinate 5,025 downwards.
GTAAATTAGCCAATTCCCTAACCTTTTCAGGATTCCCCTGCGGCTTCACAACCCAACGCTTGTCCATCGTATTTTTATTATTGCTAAAATACGAATTTTTTTAGATAAACTCCTTTTTTTACAATAAAATGAAATTGAATTCACCTGTTTACTTAAAACTCAGCATTTTTCGGGGTCCTAGGAAACGGGATCACATCACGGATGTTTGCCATTCCTGTCACAAAAAGAATGAGGCGCTCAAAACCCAGTCCGAATCCGGCATGAGGCGCCGTACCAAATTTACGGGTATCAAGGTACCACCATACATCTTTTTCCGGGATGTTCATCTCATGAATCCGTTTCAGCAAAGCATCAAGGTTCTCCTCGCGCTGGCTTCCGCCAATGATTTCACCGATTTTCGGGAACAGCACATCCATCGCACGAACAGTCTTGCCATCGGCATTCATCTTCATATAAAAGGCCTTGATATCTTTTGGATAGCCCGTCAGGATTACCGGCTTCCCAAAATGCTTCTCAACAAGGTAGCGTTCATGCTCAGCCTGAAGGTCGGTTCCCCAGTCAACCGGGAATTCAAATTTTTGCCCCGACGCCATTAATATTTCGATGGCTTTGGTGTAAGTGAGTCGTTCGAATTTATCATTGATCACCTCTTTTAGCCTGTCAATCAGCTCATTATCGTACATTTTATTGAGAAATTCCAGGTCATCATAACAATGATCGAGGGCATACTGCATAAGGTATTTCAGGAAATCCTCGGCAAGGTCCATGTTATCCTGAATATTGTAAAAGGCCATTTCGGGTTCAATCATCCAGAATTCAGCAAGGTGACGGGGTGTGTTTGAATTTTCGGCCCTGAAGGTAGGACCAAAGGTATAAACCAGCGACAGGGCCATGGCCCCCAATTCAGCCTCAAGCTGTCCGCTCACTGTGAGCTTGGTCTCTTTTCCAAAGAAATCCTGTGCATAATCCACATGACCATCGGGCAACATGGGTGGATTTTTATCATCCAGTGTAGTAACCCTGAACATCGCCCCTGCCCCTTCGGCATCAGAACCGGTAATGATTGGGGCGTGAATATAATAAAATCCATGGTCGTTGAAATATTTATGAATGGCAAAGGCCATGGCATGACGTATGCGGAGAACCGCTCCAAACGTATTGGTCCGGGGCCTCAGGTGGGCAATCTCGCGCAGGAATTCCAGCCCATGCCCCTTCTTCTGCAACGGATAAGTTTCAGGATCGGCCGTGCCGTACACTTCGATTTCCTTGGCCTGAATTTCAACATGCTGACCCTGCCCCATCGATTCAACCAGTATTCCTTTCACTGCAATGCAACTTCCCGTTGTGACAAGCTTTAACATATCTTCGTCGAAATTTGCCACCTCTGCAACAACCTGGATGTGATGGATCACCGAGCCATCATTGAGCGCAATAAAATTGATGTTTTTATTCCCTCTTTTTGTCCTGACCCATCCCTTTACCAGGACTTCACTGCCATATTCCTTCGAATTCAGTAAATCGACGATCTTATTCCTTCTTGTGTGTTCCATGATAGTAGTTATTGAGGCGCAAATTTACTGAAATACCGGGGATTTTTTGCATTCCGGATTTTATGTTTTTTTGAGGCGCTGCGGGCGCTTAGCTTGCCGATATGGCCCGAAACCATAAATGGAATGAACCTGTATAGGTTTCATCGGATTAGTTTCCGTAACTTTGTTTCCTTTCCTGCGTCAAAGAACCCAAATTACTGCTTCATGAACCATCAATGCAATGAAAATATGCCTCACTGGGCCCAACGGATCGATGATTTCGGAAAACGCCGCTGGTTTAAGGAAAATTATGATAAAAAAAGGAATGGGGAATACATCGGCAATCTCATCTTTAACCTTATTTTTCTATGGGTTGTCAACAAAATCCCCGACTGGAACCTTGGTTTTATCCGCGATAATTATAATGTGGTCCTGTGGATCCTGAATGTAAACATCCTTGTACAGATAGGCGGAAACGCACTGATGCTGGCAGCCAATCTGCCTATCATACGCTACCTTTCGCTGATCATAACCGAATCGGCCAGTTTCGTGACCCAGATGGTACTTTTTTACATTTATCCATTTGATTTTACAAATTTTCACGGCCTTTTCTGGCTCGATTGGTTCCTGCCCATCGCACTCATCATCGGTATGGTCGTTTCAGCATTCAAAGTGATTGGAAATCTCTGGAAATTGATATTCTGGAGAAGCTGAAATCCGTACCTTTGCCATCAATGACATCTACCCTTAACATCACCCCGCTCGGCGATTGGCTGGCTGTTTCAGACAAACCGTTTGTCATTGCAGGCCCCTGCAGCGCCGAAACCGAGGAGCAGGTCATGGAAACGGCTTTTGGACTTACCGGCATTTCGCAGGTAAAGGTGTTTCGTGCCGGCATCTGGAAACCGCGCACCCGACCTGGCGCTTTTGAAGGCGTTGGCAATTCTGGATTAAAATGGCTTCATCGTGTAAAAAAAGAAACCGGGTTACTTGTTACCGTGGAAGTAGCCAACCCCCGCCATGTAGAAGAGGCGCTTGATCATGACATCGACATTCTTTGGATTGGCGCCCGTACCGTTGTCAATCCCTTTGCGGTGCAGGAGATTGGTGAAGCCATCGGAGGTCGTGACATCCCGGTAATGATAAAAAATCCACTCAATCCCGACCTGAAAACATGGATAGGGGCCATTGAACGGCTAAACCAACTGGGCCTTCAAAAATTGGTGGCAGTCCATCGGGGGTTTTCATTCTTCAACCGATCTCCTTACCGCAACGCCCCCATGTGGGAAATTCCCATCGAACTGAAACGGCTTTTCCCCAATCTGCCGGTCATTTCCGACCCCAGCCATATCTGCGGGAACAGGGAAATGATCCCCGCCACAATTCAAAAAGCCCTCGACCTTGAGATGAATGGATTGATGATCGAAGTTCACAATAATCCAGTTAAAGCGCTTACCGATAAAAATCAGCAGATCACCCCGGTTCAACTCCGCGAGATGCTTTCGAAACTCATCCTGCGCAGGGAATCAGGAAGCATCGAATTCGAAAACAAACTGGAGGAATTACGATCGGAGATTGATAAACTCGATGAAGAACTGATGGATATCCTGGCCCGGCGCATGAAGGTAGTAGAAGACATTGGCACCTATAAGAAATCCAATAAAATCACCATCCTTCAACTAAAACGCTGGAATCAGATTATCAATGACCGGATTGAGGCCGGGGAAAAAATGGGCATGAGCCGGGAATTTATGCTGAAATTACTTCAAACGCTGCATGAAGAGGGAATTCAGCGCCAGATCGATGTCATGAACAGAGAGGATTAAAAACCGGGACACGGGACACGGGACGCGTGACACGATCAACCGCTACATCCATTTTTTTATCTTGAAGTAAATGAACATGACCATGGCAATGCCAAGCATCGCTCCAGCTACGATAAAGAATGAGAATGGATGGTCCTGAATCGGGAGTTTGATGTTCATACCGTACAAACTGGCAATAAAGGTCAAAGGCAGCAATACTGATGATACCAGGGTCAGAATTTTCATCACCTCATTGGTTTTGTTAACCTGCAGCGAATCGAATGTCATCGAATATCCCTTGATTAACTCACCGTCATCTTCGACCATATCCCATATTTTCTGGTAATAGTCCATTATATTGCCCCAGTAATCTTCCATGTTTTCGGCGAAACCTTTAATTACCCCGCTTTGCAGTTTATTAAAAAGCACCATTTGCGGTTTGAACATGGTATTCAACAGGATGACATTTTTCCTGGTCATGGAAATTTTCTCAATGATAGGTTCAGCCTTTTTACCAAACAAGGCCTTGCCGCAATTGTCAACATCTTTATCAACTTGTTCGACAAGTTTTTGAGTATCTTTCATCAGGTGGTCGAGGATCTCGTAAAGCAAAGCATCACTGCTGCCAACCTCCATTCGTCCCGAAGCCTGAGATTTCCCCTTCTCACGGTTGAAAAGATCTTTCAGCATCCATTGCGATTTTCCAATACTGATGAGATAATCCTTTCCCCAGAAAAATTTTATTTCCCGGATTTCGACAAATTGCTCTGTAACCCCGAAAGCAGGGAAATGAAGAATGATGAAATGGTAATCATCGTAAATATCGATCTTGGGCCGCAGGTTCACCTCTGTACGGCAGTCTTCAATGTCGAGGGGATGAAAATGATACCGCTCTTTCAAGGCCTGCAGGTCCTCTTCAGTAGGCCTTACGATATGCGACCAGCGCAGGGTCCCGAATTTTATGGTTTCAATCACGTTGGTTGATTTTTATTTTACAGTTTTCCACCGGAATGTGCTGATCATATGCTCCATGTCCTTTGTTATAAAATCAATGACCGGCGCCAGTGAATCGTTGTTGGGAACCATATTGAAATACAGAGCTCCCCTCACAAATTTAGTCACGCTGTCAGTGACATAAAACTGGTATGAAGAGGCCGCGTCGGCACCACGGATTTGATAAACCAATCCATATACACGATGTTCAGGATCAGTAAATTCACGCTGGGTTATTGCATTGGCCTTGGGAATGTGTTTATTCACCAGGGTATGGGCATCATTCAGATATTGCGCAAGATTCCCTTGAATTGTCTTAAAACTAAGGTGCAACGTAGCAGAAAAGGGTTTATATCGGATATTGATCCAATAGGGTTCGGCCATCTTGGAGCTATCGCGTGCAATATCGGCATAAACAGGATATTCAAATGTATAGGGAAAGGTTGAATCGAAAACCTGGTATTTTTTCTCCGGCATGTCAATCCGGAAATAACCACGCGGTTTGGGAACATAAGAATCACCGCAACCACCGGCCATTATAAGAATTAATGTTGAAAGGGAAAAAGCGAGGTAGCGAGGTAGCGAGGTAGCGAAATAGCGAGGTAGCGAGGTAGCGAAATAGCGAGGTAGCGAGGTAGCGAAATAGCGAGGTAGCGAAGTAGCGAAATGGCGAAAGAGTGAAAATAAAAAACCAATAT
>CAISJJ010000378.1 GCA_903885595.1 uncultured Bacteroidales bacterium | reverse complement strand
GATCGATCCCCGTTTTGGCAGAACAGAATTTATTGTCGTGTATGATGAAGAAAAACAGGTGATCAGCGCTATCGACAACAGCAAAGTCAAAAATGTGGCGCATGGAGCCGGATCGGCAACAGCACAGATGGTTTTCGAACTGAATCCCGGCGTACTTATTACCGGAAACGGCCCGGGCGAAACTGCGTCGAATGCGCTCAAACACCACCATATGAAAATTTTCGTGAATGCACATGATCTGACACTGAAGGAGGCCTATGAGCATTACAAAAACGGAGAGCTCAAGGAGGTGTAATGGGTCCCTTCAAATTATTCTCCCGGCAAATTATACACCCCTTTAATGAGAACTTTCGTAAGATCCTTTACCCCGGCGATTTCAGTGATATTCTTTGATACCTGGCCAATCGTGACCTTTTCCCGGCGGAGGTAATAGGTTTGAGCGTTCTGTTTTACAACAACAAAAATGAAATGGTCGTTGCCCGATTTTAAAATTGCTTCATTGGGCAGCGCCATGGCCTCTTTGTGTGCCACCCTTATCGTTGCTTCAACATATGACCCGTTGATAAGATCATTACCATCCTCATTTTCAATTTTCGCAATACATTGGATGGTCCTGGATTCAGGGTTGATGGTTTTTCCAATTGTAATGATGTTGGCAGCATGAACAATTGCAGGTTCGCCCAATGAACTGAACTTTACCGTTTGACCTGATTTAAGTTTATTGACATCATTCTCGAAAATTAAAAGTTGCAGTTGCAGTTGATTGACGTCAACAATTTCAACAATGCTTTTTTGCTGTTCAGTAAACTGCCCAAGTACCATGTTCAGGCTGGTGATGTAACCATTGAGCGGCGATGTGACAGCATATGCAGCATATGGTTCTCCGGCTTCTATTTTTGATCCATCCAGTTTCAAATGGTCCAGCCGGAGTTTCAATGACTGGTATTTTGATCTCATCGACTTGTAATCACTTTCAAAAGCAATAAAATCTTTCTCAGCTCCGATTTTTTCGTCATAAAGCGCTTTACTCCTGTCATAGTCCGATTTTAACCGTTTGAGCTTAGCCGAAGTTTCTGCGAAATCCAGCTGAAGCATCATCAATTCATTGCCTGTAATCATACACAGGGTCTGGCCTTTCCTTACAAATTCACCGTTGGAACAATTGATGCTTTTCAAGATACCTGAGAGGGGGGCGCTGATTTGAGCCATGCCGTTTGCCGGAGCCGTGATATAGCCATTGCATTTAACTTCATCTTCAAAATGCTGCATTGTTGCTTCACCTATCTTCATCCCTTCTGCTTCAAATTGTTGTTTTGTTATCTGAATCAGGCTAACAGAATCACCTGCGTCATTTTTATTGGTTTTCTCAGCACCGCCGCATCCGGTGGTGATGAACAACAGAAAACCGGACATCGCAAGGATAATATGGATTAACTTCATGATGCTACTTTGTTAAATAATTGATTTCCAGTGCAATTTGGTTGTATTTCGAAATATTTTCATAGTAATTGAGGGTGAGCGCCAGGGCGTTTTCAATACTCAGCACAAATTGAAAGAAATCTATTTCCCCCAGGGTATAACTTCTTTGCGAGGTACGAATAATCTCTTCACTCAGCAGTTTTCCTGATTTGTTGTAAAGATCAACAGATTCCCGGTATTTCATCAGTTGATGTAAAAGCACAGCATGTTTTGCTCTGAGCAGCGCTAATTCATTTGCGTGCAGGGTTTCATTAATGTTGACAGAAATCTTTCCTGCATTGATTTTAGCCTGCTGCTCACCAAAAAACAACGGCAGCGAAAGCCCGACCATAAATCCCTGGTAATTCTTAGCTCCTTCGAATGAATTGGTCCCGATGAAATAATTTAATGAAAGATCGGGAAACAACCTGTTCTGCTCGACCCGGAGCAATGCAAGTTCACTCGCAGTTCGCATTTTCATTAATTGCATCCCCGGGCTTGATTCCACGCTGATCTCTTTGACTTCAAGTAATATCATTGGTTGAAATGGTATTTCAAATACACTGTCATATTGTATCAACGTCTGTAAATTCTGATAGGCAATGTTCAGATTGTATTTCAACTCATTCGTTGTCGCATTGATCTGTTGCTGTTTTGCCCTTGCATTCAGCAGGTCAAGCTGGCTTATATCACCTTGCCGGTACCTGAATGCTGATCCTGTTTCGAAACTCCGGTACAGGCTGTCAATTGTCAAATATACCTGCTGCTTGTTCAAAAAATATTGTATCTCATAAAAGGCCTGTGATACGTTTTTAATGAGCATCTGTTTTTGTCTGATCAGCTCCATTTCAGCCATGGAGACATTCACCACCTTAACCTTGCTTTGAGCAGCATACACGGTTGGGAAATTAAAGTTCTGTTCCAACCCGATCACTTTAAGCGGATAGCCGTTTTCCGCAATGTTATTCTGGTCGTATCCGTAATAGACCAAAGTTTTGTCAATTGTCACTGCGGAGGGTCTGAGCGCCTGGCTTTCCTGCACTTTCAGGGCATAGGTTTTAATTTCCCTGTTATTTTGCATGGCAATACCGATCGCATCCTCCAGCCCCAGTACCCTGGTCTGTCCCATCGAGGTGAAAGCAGGAAAAAGCAGGAGGATTAAAACAGATATCGCTTTCAATCGCTTAAACTTCAGTGGCCATAATTGAATCCCGGTCACGTTGTTGAATATTTCAAAAAGCAATGGTAATGCGATCATGGTAAGCAAGGTTGATGTTACTAATCCTCCGATCACAACGGTTGCCAAAGGCCGCTGCACTTCGGCTCCGGCTCCCGATGAAATGGCCATGGGTAAAAAACCCAGTGCCGCTGCTGCCGCTGTCAGCATGACTGGCCTCAGGCGATTGCGGGTGCCGGTAAGGATGAGTTCACGCATGTTGGTCATTCCTTCCTGTTTCAGCTCCTTCAAATGTTCGATCAGCACAATGCCGTTGAGCACTGCAATGCCGAAAAGTGCAATAAACCCAATCCCTGCCGATACGCTGAAGGGCATTCCCCGCATCCATAAAAATATCACACCCCCGACGGTGGCCAGGGGAACCGCAGAAAATATCATCACGGCATCTTTGAATGATTTAAATGCAAAATGCAGGAAAATGAAAATCAGCAACAATGCGATCGGCACAGCGATCATCAGCCGGTTGGTTGCATTCTTTAAATTTTCAAACTGACCGCCATACGCAATGTAGTTCCCGGGGGTGAGGGTAATATTTTTGTCAATCCTTGACCTGATGTCTTCCACAACAGATTGCAAATCGCGGTTTCGTACATTTACACTTACTACCACCCGACGGTGGGTATTGTCGCGGGAAATTTTTGCCGGCCCCTCCGTGAATTGAATTTCAGCCAGTTCATTCAACGGGATCTGTTTTCCATCGGGCAATGGTACCTGGAGGTGTTTAATATTATCAATGTCCTGCCGGCTTTGCTTTTGAAGCCGCACCACCATGTCGAAACGCTTCTCTCCTTCAAACACACTGCCGGTTGCCTCACCCCCAAAGGCCATGGCAAGGTACCTGTTCATTGTTCGTGTATCAAGCCCGTAATGGGCGATTTTCTCCCTGTTATACTTCACGCTCATCTGGGGAAGACCAGCTGTTTATTCGAGGATGATATCGGCAGCGCCGGGTACATCCTCAATGAGTTTCTTGATTTCCATTGCCTTCCGGTTCAGATAATCCAGGTCATCTCCGAATATTTTAACTGCAATATCGGCCCGAACGCCGGTAATCAATTCATTGAATCGCATTTCGATGGGTTGCGTGAATTCATATTCCACGCCCGGTATGACCGATAACGCTTTTTTAAACTGGTCGGCCAGCTCCTCTTTGCTTTTTGCCGACACCCACTCCTTGTGTGGTTTCAGCTTGATGATCATGTCAATTTCTTCCATCGACATGGGGTCGGTGGGAACTTCTGCCGCCCCGATCCTGCATACGATCTGATCAACTTCAGGAAATTCCTTAATCAGGATGTTTTCCATCCGCGTCGTCATCTCAACCGTTTTGGAAAGGGATGTTCCTGTTTTTAATACCGGCTGAATCACGAAATCCCCTTCGTCGAGTGTGGGAACAAATTCTCCCCCGATCTTTGAGAACAGCAGCCCGGTGAGCGCCAATGATGCCAGTGCCATGCCAAGCACGATGCCCTTATGATTGCATGACCATTGCATGACAGGGGTGTAGGAGCGGTATGCCAGGTCCATTAACCATTTCGACAAGCTCCATTTGAGTTCCTTCTCTGGTTTCAGAAAGAGTGAGGCGGCAACAGGAAGCCACGTCAAACCAAGAATCATGGCTCCAACGATGGCAAAGCTGAAGGATAGCGCCATGGGGCGGAACATCTTGCCTTCAACACCGCTGAGCGAAAGAATGGGAATGAATACAATCAGGATGATCACCTGGCCGAAGATGGCTGAACTCATCATCCGGGAAGCGCCATTGAAGGTTATTTTATCAATCAAAGCCTGGCGGTTTTCTCCTTTGAGCCTGTCGAAATCAGCTTTGCCTGCTGTAATCCTGATGGCAATATATTCAACAATGATGACGGCGCCGTCGATGATAATTCCAAAGTCGAGGGCGCCGAGACTCATGAGATTTGCGTCAACTCCGAACACATACATCATGGAGATGGTAAAAAGTAAAGCCAGCGGGATCATCGAAGCGATAACCAGTGCGGAACGGATATTCCCAAGTAAAACAACAACGATCAGCACTACGATGAGACATCCCAGCACCAGGTTTTCAACCACCGTGAAGGATGTTCTGGAAATCAGTTCGCTGCGCTCCAGGATCGGATTGATAAAAACACCCTCCGGGAGATTTTTCTGTACCTTTGCTACTCGTTTTTTTACTTCGTTGATCACGAGTTTTGAGTTGGCGTTTTTCAGCATCATTACCTGGCCAAGCACCTTTTCGCCTTTGCCGTTTGCCGTTATGGCGCCAAACCGGTTGGCATAGCCGTAATGAACCGTAGCAATATCTCTTACAAATACCGGAATTCCATTGATATTCCTTACAACAATGTTTTCAATGTCTTCAAGCGATTTCACCTGGCCATCTCCGCGAATAAAATAACTCTGGTTGGTTTTTTCGATATAGGCACCGCCCGAAATGCTGTTGTTTGCCTCCAATGCATTGAATATCTCCATCAGGGTTATATTCATGCTGCGCATGCGAATGGGGTCGACCGCCACCTCGTACTGCTTCAGGAATCCGCCCCAGCTGTTTACTTCAACAACACCGTTTATCCCAGATAACTGCCGTTTCACAATCCAGTCCTGGATGGTCCGCAACTCCATTGCCGAGTATTTTCCTTCATAACCAGGCTTAACGTCGAGGATATACTGGTATATTTCACCTAAACCGGTAGTTATCGGACCCATTTCTGGTGTCCCGAATCCCTCGGGAATGTTGGCAGAAGCCGCTTTGATTTTTTCTGCGATCAACTGTCGGGGCAAATAGGTCCCGATTTCATCACTGAAGACAATGGTCACCACAGATAATCCGAACTTCGATATCGACCTGATTTCAACCACGCCCGGCAGGTTAGCCATTTCAAGTTCCACAGGGGCGGTAATAAACTGTTCAATTTCCTGGGTTGACAGGTTCCCCGAAGTGGTGATCACCTGAACCTGGTTGTTGGTTATGTCGGGAACAGCCCCAACCGGGATCCGCATGATCGCATAGATGCCGAATGCAGCGATTGAGAATGTGAAAAGAATTACGATCAGCTTATTTCTGATGCTGAAATCAATGATCTTTTCTAACATGAGTGGATTCTTATGTATGGGATGTCAAAGTTATCTTTCTTTTTGCTGATATTCGTAATATTTTCATGAATTACAGCTCTTTCATGTTGTTTTTCATCTGAATCGCAATTATTTCAGAAGCTTTTATATGTGGATATGCAGCAGGCAATGCCGTTAGTCAAAATTCAATTCCTTTTCGGGCTTCTATTCCGCTATTGTAATAATGTTTAATTTCATTCATTTCGGTGACCAAATCAGCAATTTCGTATAATTCTGGTGGGGCATAACGGCCGGTTAACACGATTTCCATCTGTTCTGGTTTTGATTTCAGCAGAGACAGAACCTCCTCGATGTTAAACAGATGATAGTAAAGTGCAATGCAAACCTCATCGAGAATGACCATGTCATATTTACCCTCAGCAATTATGACTGTAACTTCTTTCAATCCTCGCCTGGCGGCATCAATATCAGTTTGGGCAGGCTTATTCACAATAAAACAATCCAATCCGAATTGCTTTAATTCAATCGCAGGCAGGCTTTTCAATGCATCTATTTCTGAATAGTGCATTCCCTTGACAAACTGGGCTATGAAAACTGTTTTGCCAGCGCCCGCTGCCCTGAGCGCCAATCCCAGTGCTGCAGTCGTTTTTCCTTTTCCGTTTCCGCTATACAGATGGATATACCCTGTCATTGTAGTTGTGTCTTCAATAGCCGTACATAGTTTAAAAAATAAAAATGTTCTGCTTCGGTGTATAAGTTTTTTGTTCCGAGGATTTTCTTCCAATCCTTTTCAATAAAATCAAAGGCATAAGGGCATTCAACCTTTTTGAAGACCCAACGATGAAAAGCCGGCATTTTAGTCATTTCAAATTCGGCAAAATCCAGGATTATAAAACGTCCGGCTGGTTTCAAATGCTTTTTGGCATTTTCGATAACTTCACTTCTTACTTCATGCGGAAACCCATGGATAACAAAACTGATAAAAACTATATCAAATGTCATGTTCAG
>CAISJJ010000377.1 GCA_903885595.1 uncultured Bacteroidales bacterium | reverse complement strand
GCATAGTTGGCATTGGTTGCACCTGGAATTTCTGTTCCCCCTTTCTTCCACTGATATGCAGGATTTGATCCGCCGTTGGTTGGCGAAGCGGTAAAGGTAACCGAAGTTCCCGCGCAAACCGGGTTGGCCGAGGCTGCAATCGACACGCTCACTGGCAATAATACATTTGAGATAGTTGAATTAATGTAAAAGTTTGCTGTTGGAATATCATTCATCGCATTTCCGGCTTCATCAGCGTACTCACATTCGCCTCCGCCAGATGTGGTATTATTAAATGAAAGCGTTGGTATACCTGATAAATAGGTAAATTTCAGATTCAGCAGCTTATCTCCATTCGTCAAAGTTAAAGGTGTAATATCCGCCCAGGAAATTAATAGTTTATGCAAACTTGCCGAAACTGTCACTTCATTCAGGCTGACACCACCGGTGAGGTTCGTGTTCACACTGTCATAGCCAAGGTAAACCATATTTGCCGGATTAAAATCCAGCCTCAAAGAGATACCGGTGACCTGGATGAAACTTGCCACCGTTATTGGAATGCTGACTGTGGATCCGGGACAACTACTTTTTGAGGCGGCTGTTGTTACAGGTGCATCTCTGGCGATCAGTTGAATCGGTATTAATTCAATTAAAAGGAGAACACTCAGCAAACAAGATATTCGATTTATCTGTTTCATGATCCGGAAAATAAAGTAATCACCTATCCTTTGATGTGAAAATCAATGATCTATACCTGCTTACCTGTTAATAACAATCTTATGCAAATATTCCTTTTGCCCGATTTCCGAATTAACCGATAGTTTTAAGGAATAGAGACCATCTGGCAACTTACTGGTATAGACTTTCAATTTTGCAGTTCCTGATTCCATTCTCTTGCCAGGAATATTGATTACTATTTTTCCTGTTGCATCAATAATCTGTAATCCACAATCAGCCTGTGACTTCAATTGAATTTCGATATTTAACACATCCTGAGCAGGATTCGGATATACTTTACAGAAACTGATAAGATCGTTTGAGTCATCAATTGAGTATGCATTAAATGGTTTGATTGTAAGGATCGACAGCGCTGCGGCTGAGATCGCCTCTCCATTCCCATCGGCCAATTCTGATTCAATGGCTGGATGTAAATCGATTGTTTTGTTTCCTGTGAATTTCTCCTTCGCGCTGAGTTTAAGGATTAACATTATATCTCCTGCATTCAGGGTCAGTGGTTGAATTTCAGACCAGGCAATACGGATTTCACCATCAATAAGATTATACAACAGCGTTCCCTGATTCATCATCACATCTTTCACCTCCAATAAATCTTCAGGATAAGGAATGACTAGGGAGATCGCAGTGAGTTGCATAGCATTTCTCACTCTGACAGGCAATTCAAAGACCTGTCCGGGGGATACTTCAACAATACCTTCACTGATTATCTCCACTTGCTGTTTTAATGATTTGCCAGGTGATGGGATGTTCGACCCGTTGACATCGCCCACACAAAGCCCATAGAAATTCCGTGTCAGATTTGCATTGTTGATGACCACGGTGTCGCCTCCTGTTGCCGGTTTAGCGAATGTCCAGTCCCCGCGGTCGAAACTGTTATCCATCATAGCAAACCTCCGCTTAACCTTTACTGCATCAGTTGTATTGATGAAATCACTCAGGTTTACATCCGCAGCTAATAATCTGACTGGTTCAGTTAACAATTCCAGCCCGGTAAAATGACGTTGAATTTTCACAGCATCCGTTGCGTTTACGCCCGCCCATGGCTTACCGGTGTAAGGTTTAACGATATAGGTTCCATTTTGTACCTGACTGAATTGGAATGTCCCCGATGCATTGGTAGTCACAGAATCCTTTCTGATCGTATTCTGAAACAAAACAACCTTCACGTTGTCAAGCGGAGTTGTACTTTCGTTGTTGTAGACAAATGCACCATTTAGCTGCCAGCCCAAAGAGAGGTCCACTTCGCCATTTATATAGAATAATGATGTTGGGACATCGATCAGGGTGTTCGCCACCGAATCGGCATATTCGCAATCCTGTCCATTGTTACTGCTGTTATTCCATACCAGCGTTGTTGTGCCCGTAGAATAATCGAAGAGAAGATCAACAATTTTACTTGCATCGGTAAGGGTTGCCGAATGCTGATCAGACCATGTGATGATTATCTTATACAATGTTGGAGAAACTGGCACGTTATTTACAATTAGCCCGGCTAAAGCGGTGTTTGTATTGTTATATCCGGTGTAGGTCAGTACGGTAGGGTCATACTCAAGCAGCAGGGAAATTGCAGTTATCTTTCTGAATTTGTCTACCATAACAGGTACTGCAATTGCCGAACCGGGGCCGGCTTCCATGAGACAAGTGTAGGTTATCGGAGCATGTTTGAGTGCATTCAAAATGGAGAAGTCGCTATTGCTTATGTCAAGAACTGAAGCATCGGTAGTACTTGTTATCTTTACCAGACACTGAACGACAGGTGTGTTTGTTACCGGGTTAGGGACTGTCCATGAGTAGGTTCCGGTAACCGCCGCAATGCTGCTGATAACAGAAATCCAATTCGCTCCGTTATCTATCGAATATTCAATTTTTACATTATTCACATTTAACGATGTCCAGGTTATCGGATGAACTGTACCGCTAAGCCATGTCTCTCCGCCATTAGGGCTGGTTATTGCAATCGATGCACCCTGATTCACGGTCATCGTAATTGTGTTTGAAACAGCTGGATTGGACACCGGACACGCAACATTGGATGTCAGAACACAGGTCACCATGTCATTGTTGGCAGGAATATAGGAATAGGTCGATAGTATCGCGCCTGAAACATCCATTCCGTTTACTTTCCATTGATAGGCTGGAGCGGAACCTCCATTGACCGGTGTAGCAGTAAAAGTCACAGATGTTCCACTGCTGACCGGGTTCGCATCAGCGACAATAGAAACACTAACCGTTGACATTGGATAAACAACCATGGAAATCACATTTGAAGTGGCAGGATTTCCGGAAACACACGATGCATTTGAAGTTAATACGCATAGTATATTATCGCCATTTGCCGGTACATAGGAGTACGTTGCATTTGTCGATCCCGATATGGTTGTTCCATTCACCTTCCACTGGTATACCGGTGAAGTTCCACCGTTGACCGGGGTCGCAGTGTAGGTAACTGTGTTTCCGGCACAGACCGGATTTGCTGATGCATTGATGGAAACACTGACTGGGACAGAAGTACAGCCAGTAATAGAAACATCGTCGAGGCACACCCCATAACCCCATTTTGCATTTCCTTCAAAAGCAATATAATAGTCACTGGTGGGATTCGGCAAATTAATCGTTTCCTGAGTCCAGGAAGTAATGTTATTGGTATAGGTAGTAATTAATGTCCAGGTTCCCTCATAAGATGTTTTATAATAAATCGCGAGCTGGTCCTGATCGGGAGACCAGAATGCCTGCGTCTGCCAGAATTTCAGCTGGGGATTTGTAACTGAAGTCAGATTAATACTGGGAGTGATTAATCTGGTTTTATTATTTGCAGAAGTTTCATCTTGCAGGCATGCATTATAGGTGCCTCCATGGGCAGTGGCCGGATTTGATCCTCCATTTCCTGTAATGAAAGTCCAGTAAATCCCCGAACTGCTAACCTGCTCCTGGGTCCAGCAATTAGGTATCAGACCGCCATTTTCAAAACCCTCATTCCAGGGGAAGGAGGTGATGGTTCCGCATAAAGTGGTAAACTGAAGATCTTCACCATAAAAAGTACCACCTGAATTCGTGGCATAAGCCCTCACATGATAGGTTGTATTTGCTGCCAACCCTGTTATGCTGGAGATAAATGTCCCAATCCCTGATCCATCGGTTGTGTGGTCTCCGGTAAAAACCGGATTAGAGGTTGTACTCCAGCACACACCCCGTGCTGTGATAGCAGAACCTCCATCCGAAGTAATGTTACCGCCTGAAGTGGCAGTAGACATGCCAATGGCGCTTGCCGGAGTTGTTGTTAAAATAGCCCCACCCGGGGCAAAGGTCATGTCGCTGCCATTGGTCGTGCCATCGGCATTCACGCCAACAAGCCTGAAATGGTAAGTAGTTCCGGCGCTTAGTCCTGTTATGCCCGCACTCACACTGACATTGCCGGAGCCGGAACCCGCCGAAGTACTGGTTGTGGTATTGCCATAGGCATTTGTTGTGCCCCATTGGAAATAATATGTAGTTGACAGCCCGTTTGGATTAACCGTCCCGTTCAATGTTGCTGATGAGCCTGTGATGGCGGTAGCTGCCAGGGTAACAACGGTTGGACTGTTGCCGAATTTGAATGAAGCAATTTTGGTTTTTCTGGTACCGCCGCTTCCAATATATTCTGATGTAAACCAGAAGGTTTTATCATCGGTTGGATCCAATGAAATGCATGCGTAATCACCCCAGCGTTCAGCGCCGGTCTGGGAATAAGAACCTGCCTGGATACTCTCTTCCGGGATATCAAGAACACCCGTGGCGCTTGCGTATGCCCCGGACGACTGTCCACAATAGCGTATAGCCGGATTCATTGAGGAGCTTGAAACAGAGTAACCCACTCCCAGCTGGCCACTTCCATTCAGCGCAATGCTGCCCATCCATCGTGAATGGGCATCGGGCGCATAGGTTCCCGATTGCCGCAATGACCATGATCCGGAAGTTTTCCTCAGTTCATACCACCTTACGCCGGCATGATCACTATTGTCAACATCTACGGTGTGACAACAAACCAGCGTTTGGTAAGAACCGAAATTCCGGTATTGCGGAATGTTCATGATCACCTGAGGAATAGCATCAAGTTTTTGAGATGTTCCTGCCTGAGGGATGTTTTCCCATGTGTTTCCGAAATTGCTGTCAAACGAAGGAACCGTTAGTTGCTGCGAACGGTTAAATGTGGATGAAGCCGGAGTTGTCCAGTTCACGGCAAGTTCATAAATCCACAACTGGTCGCTGCCACCTCCGATGGCATCGTCATTGAACGCAATGAATAATCCCGGCGATCCTGCCGGAGCAAAGTCTCCATCGTTATCAACAGGTGGTACACATACAAATCCGTCGATTGTGGTCGGGCGCCATGAGTTGTCAAAACCAACCATCTTGGGAGATGCGCCACCGATGAGCATCTGAGATCTCTCAAAGACATAAATATCTTTCCCGGCATCGTTATTTGCACCCATGTAATACCCATCCTGCCAGATGCCAAACTTCTCATAATCGGGCATATCATCTACGTCAAACGAATATTTATACCAGGTTCCCGTAGGATCATTGGTAGTGGATACGGCCACCAGCATGTAATTATTGGCATTGCAGAGAGAAAACTCCACCGCCAGCCAGCGTCCTGCCTGCTCATCATATAAAATGAGCGGATCGCCGTCATTACAGTTTGAACCGGTCACCCCGCTGAACAGCAGGTTCATGTTGGTCGGTCCGGCAACAAGGGTACCCGATTTATTGTATATGGCATATACGGTGTTTATGGTTTGCATGTAATGGTTTGGGCCTGCTGTGCCATTGGCATCGGGTGGATAGTAGGGGGAGGTTTGGCCATCAAAATTGACAAGTGGGGCCCGTGAACCTGGAGACCTGCCCATGTCGGTTTGCCATATCGGATCGGGACCTTTGGGTAATGCCTGATCGGCAAAGGGATATGACCGAACCCTAAGCTTTTTGTTCAGCAACTTTTTTTCAGCTTTGGCCTTCATGATGGCGTACTCTTCGGGTGTTAACACAGGCAGATCGCGCAAAGGTGGAGTGATACCATGAAATTCGCCTTGCCCTACCATCGATGGACGAACAGGTACATCTTGTGATTTAACGGTATGAGCACAAATAAGCCATAAAAAGGCTGTTGCCAAAATGATCCTTACTATTCTCATTGTTCCGATCTTAAAATTGTTACATGTTTCTTTTTTATATATGCTGTGAAGATGATATTGAACCGCAGAATCAATTCATCATCCAGAAAAAATAATCCCATATAAATTTAAATACAATGAAAAGTAGAAAAGTTGGCTGAAAAATGAAAAAACGACTCTGATGGTATAACATTATGCAATTATCAGACCCGGAAATAGTTGTAAATGTATATCTGTAGGTTAAGCAGGTACCAGGGGAGGAATACTTAACAGCATGATCTATCAGCCAATCAAAGCAGACCTGCAGAAATTCACTGTCGCCTACTTCAATCCCGTTGAGGTGGGGTGTTTGTCAATGCCTGTATTTTCTTCTATTATCTTTAAAAACTCAGATACATCGAGCGGCTTTGTCAGATAGCCCACTGCGCCGGCCAGCATCAACTTCTCAATTTGAAAAGGCATGGCATCTGCGCTGATGATGAATACAGGGATTGCCTTAATGTTTTCATCGGACTGCAGCTGTTCCAATACTTCGATGCCCTGGATGTCGGGTAAATCGAGATCGAGCAGTATCAAACCGGGTTTGTGTTCATTTGCCAATGTGAGGGTTTGCTTCCCGTATCTGGAAGTAACCAGGCGCATCCCCGGCCGGTGTTCCATCAGAATATCTTCGACCAGTTCGATGTTTGACAGGTTGTCCTCGATGTATAAAACAGTTTTGCCATGTTTGGTTGCCGGCAATTCAGGCGATAATGAACCGGTGGTTTGCCGGGCGACAGGTTTGCGATTTTCAGTGAAGGGCAGTTCGAACCAGAAGGTGCTTCCCGCTCCGGCAATACTCTCAACCCCAACCGTCCCGTCCATGGCTTCGATAAGTTTTTTCACCACATTCAATCCAAGGCCTGTTCCTTCGGTTTCAGTTTTGTCTGCTCCAACGCGCTGGAAAGCCTGAAAGAGTTTGCCCATATCTTCGGGCTTAATGCCATTGCCAGTGTCGCTGATTGAAATCCTGACCCTGGTGTCGGTTAGTTCATCGGTTGGTTGCAGCGCTGTTTTTATGGTAACTGAACCACCTTCGATGTTGTATTTAATGGCGTTGCCAAGCAGGTTGATCAACACCTGCTTCAACCGGAGCCTGTCGGCCATGACAAATTGGCTGTTAACCGGCGAATCAACAAATTCAATTGTTATCCTTCTTTTGTTTGCAGCAACATGAATACTGTCGGTTATTTCATTGATAATGGCGGCCAATTGTACCGGTTCCGGGGTTATAATTTGTCTTCCAGCTTCAATTCCTGAAATATCGAGCACCTCATTTATTAAGCTGAGCAGATGCTTGCCGTTGTTCAGGATGTAGCTAACTCCTTTCTTTTGTTTCGGGTTAAGTTCACTCATTTCCAATAATTGTGCAAACCCCAATATCGAATTCATGGGCGTCCGGAGTTCATGGCTCATGCGTGAGAGGAATTCACTTTTGGCATGATTTGCTTTGATTGCTTCGTTTTTTGATTCAATGATGGCCGCCTCTGCCCGTTTTTGTTCGGTGATGTCCTGGTGTGTTCCCGACATCAGGAGAGGCTTACCATCACTGTCCCATTCGTGTACTCTTCCCCTGTCCAGAACCCATATCCACTCGCCGTTCTTGTGTTTCATCCTCGATTCAAACGAATAATAGCTTAGTAAGCCTCTGAAGTGCTGATCCAGCAGGTTTCCCGATATCTTTAAATCATCGGGATGGGCAAGTTTCATCCAGGTTTCGATACTTACCGGTGAGAGTTCATCTAATGTATAGCCCACCATTTCGGCCCATTGACTGTTAAATATGGTCTCGCCCGTCTGGATATTCCATTCCCAGGTTCCTGCGTTGGTTCCTCTGATAATATCTGCCAGCCTCCGTTTTTCATGGGCAAGTTCCTGGTAGAGCTTCTTACGTTCGGTGATATCGATTTTAATGGCTATAAAGCCGGAAATATTACCATGTGAATCTAAAACAGGTGTTATGGTCTCCTCTTCAAAATAAAGACTTCCATCTTTCCTTCGGTTTATGAGTTCACCGCTCCAGACTTCCTTGTTTAGCAAAGTATCCCAGAATTTTTTGTAAAAATCCTGATCCTGCATTGCAGATGATACCAGTTCACCCGGCATTTTCCCGATGGCTTCATCTGGTGAATATCCGGTTAGCTTGGTAAAAGCTGAATTTACCCAATGGATTCGTCCCTTGTTATCGGTTATGATGATGGTTAAGGCAAACGACTCGAAGGCGGCGCTTTGCATTTTCAGGGCTGTTTCCGATTCCTTGCGATGTGTAATATCACGGATGATCGAAAGTACTTCATTCTCCGAAATGGCAATGTTCCTGTTTTCATAATATCGGGTTTTTCCCTGAACAGAAAGGATATATTCATGTTGCGCTACTTCACCGGTAACAAAAGCTTTATCAATGGCTTGAATTGATTGCTGAGCAACATCGGCGGGCAGCACTTCGGTTACTTTTTTTCCGATGAAAAGCTCTTTGGGGAGATAAAGTGACAATTCGTTCTGGCTGTGGGAATCCAAAAAGGTTCCATCACGGTGTATGCGGAACATCAGATCGGGCACGGCCTGAATAATGGCACGGTTTTCGGCTTCGCTTATTCGCAGGGCTTCAATTGCCAGTTTCTCCTGGGTGACATCTATAATTAAACCCATGTAACCCAAAAGGCGCCCTTTGTCATCAGCAATTGACGTGTGAGTGATCCTTACAGGGAATTTTTCGCCGTTTTTTCGTGTCCAGGTCCATTCGGTAGTTTTGTGAAACAAGTGTCGCAGCGCCACACTATACAAGTCATCTTCGCTGGGATTGATTATTCCAGTCTTTTCGATACAGAATTTAACAATTTCATCTTTATCATGGAAAAAGATGGAGTTGAACTTGCCAACAATTTCTTCAGCCGAATAACCCAACATTTTTTCTCCGGCAGGATTTATTGTTTGAAATACGCCATCTTCATTGGTTGTTATGATCGCGAGGGGGGCGTTCGCCAGTATCGCTTTTTGCAGGCCAGATATCTCCAGTATTTCGCGGGTTCGGTCTTCAACCTTCATTTCCAGATTCAGATTGGACTGGTTTAATTGATCCAGCGTTTCTTTAAGTATATTTTCTGCGCTTTTACGCTCGGTAATGTCGCGGAGGATTCCTGTTATTTTGCAGGGTTTTCCATTGTCATAACACGAAAGTACTGAAGAAACAGCCACAGGTATAATAGAACCATCCTTGTTTTTTAACGACAACTCATAATCGTTG
>CAISJJ010000376.1 GCA_903885595.1 uncultured Bacteroidales bacterium | reverse complement strand
GGCATTGTCTTCACCTTTGCAGAATGAAATTCTTTAACCTATTTAAAAACTAAAAAAATGAATACCACTGAAGTAAAAGGAAACTGGAATGAGCAGAAAGGAAAACTCAAACAGAAATTTGCAGTCCTTACCGACAATGACCTTATGTTTAACGAGGGCAAGAAAGAGGAGATGTTCGGACGATTGCAAATCAAACTTGGCAAAACCAAGGAGGAACTGCATAAGATTGTCGCAGCGCTATAATTACTCCAACGCTTTATTTACAGGATCAGGCCGCCCAAAAAGGACGGCTTTTTTTTTGATTTTCAGTTAGTTGGTTTGCACTTTTTTTTTATTCGTTGTGTGAGCGTATCAGATTAATATGTAACTTTGGGGCATGGGAATTCATTTGACAATGCACCGCCTGTCCTAAAACATTCATCAGTATGTGCATACCCGGGTTGAAAATCAGGCAGATGAAAAATATTTTTTATAGTGAAGCAACTTTTTCCCCGTTTGCATTGTCTTTATATTCGTGATTGATCTTATTCGCCTTTTACCTATTTGAAAATATTCCTCAACATATAACCAAATATTAAAACAGATAAGCAGTATTAACAAATTCTCCCTAATCATGAAAATAAATTTTCTTACAATCAGGTCTGTCGGTGTGCGGTTTTTATCAATTACAGCGCTCGTCATTTTTATGTCAATGAACATGTTCGCCTCTGATTTCAGGATCAAAGAGGGTGAAACAGCATTAAAAATCACCACAAACACCTACCAGAAGCTAATAGTGACTAATTCACTGTCGCAATTCACTTCATCGGATGTTCAAACCAGTGACGGAACTTTTAGCACATTAACGGCCGAAGGATATGGTTTCAGCCAGTCCATTGGCAATCCCAACCTGCCGGTATTAAAAAAACTTATTGAAGTGCCGCTGGATGCAAAATTTGAAATCCGCATTCTGAATCAGCGTTTCAAAGAGTATGACCTGAAGGATTTTAATATCAGAAATCCCCTGATTCCTGCCCAACCCCCAATTTCAAAAAGCGTTGCAAATCCTGAACAGGTAAAGTTTGCCTATAACCCAGCTTCCTACAGGATCAATGATTTTTTTAAGAATCAATTGGTTACCGTAACCCCTGTTGGCATTATGCGGGGTGTTAACATTGCCCGTCTTGAAATATCACCGGTTGAATACAACCCCGTTACCAATAAAATAAGGGTTTATGACAACCTTGAAGTCGAAGTTGTATTTGCCGGCGGAAATGTTAGCCGTACCCTGGATCTGAAAAACAGAACCGCCTCTCCCTATTTTGAAGGCGCTTACCAGATGCTTGCAAATTATAAACCTGCTTCGCCCGATGCATTGATCACTGCTTCACCGGTTACCTATGTCATTGTGTCGCATGTTATGTTCCAGGCAGCCCTTCAGCCATTCATCCAGTGGAAAACCAAAAAAGGTTTCAAGGTAATTGAAGCCTACACCAACAATCCACTGGTTGGAACTACCACAACCTCCATAAAAAACTATCTGCAGGGGCTTTACAACAATCCTCCCGCCGGGTATAACGCACCAAGTTTTGTACTCATCGTGGGTGATGTGGCCCAGGTACCAACCTTTAATGGTACAACCGGATCGCATGTTACCGATTTATATTACTGTGAATATACAGGCAATAAAATTCCCGAAGTGTTTTACGGACGGTTTTCAGCTACTTCGGTGGCACAACTTCAGCCGCAGATCGATAAAACCCTCGAATATGAACAGTATCTGATGCCCGACCCTTCATTCCTGGGCGAATGTATTATGATCGCCGGTATGGACGGCACCTATGGCCCGCTTCACGGCAATGGCCAGATCAACTACGGAACCACCAACTATTTCAATGCAGCACACGGATTATTATCGCACACCTATCTCTATCCTCAGTCGGGGAGCAGTTCAAATCTGATCATCCAGAATGTCAGCAATGGCGTTGGTTATGCCAACTATACCGCCCACGGCAGCTCAAACGGTTGGGCCGATCCTGAATTTTCCATCTCCGACATTGCCACCCTTCAGAATGCCCACAAATACCCGCTGATGGTTGGAAATTGCTGCCTTACCAGCACCTTTGAAACAAATTGTTTCGGGGAAGAATTATTACGTGCGGCAAATAAAGGCGCCCTCGGATATATCGGAGGATCGAACAGCTCCTATTGGGATGAAGATTTCTGGTGGGGATGCGGTTTTAAAACCGTAACCGTTAACCCGACTTACAATGCTGCACATCTGGGCGCTTATGATATCACCTTCCACGACCATGGAGAACCTATTACTAAATGGTATGTAACACAGGGTCAGATGGTCGTTGGCGGTAACATGGCCGTTGAAGAATCAAGCTCCAGCATGAAAACCTATTACTGGGAAATCTATTGCCTGATGGGCGATCCTTCCCTGTCGGTCTATTTCTCAATTCCACAACCTGTTGCTGCAAATTATTCTGCTGCCCTCCTCGTCGGGATGAGTACATTCACCGTGAACACCGAAGCCAATGCTTATGTGGCCCTAAGTATGAATGGGGTTTTGCTTGATGCAAAAATAGCCGATGCTACCGGAGTAGTGAATCTGACCTTTACCCCGATTGCCGCTCCCGGAGTTGCCGATATTGTCGTTACCACGCAGAACCGCCAGCCGCACATTGCACAAATCACGGTTGCCCCGGCCGAAGGACCGTATATGACCCTCGACAGTTATACGATAAGCGATGCCTCCGGAAATAATAACGGGCAGGCAGACTATGGCGAAAACATTACCTTAAATGTTAAATTAAATAATGTGGGCGTTGAACTTGCCAGCAATGTTGCCGGTACCCTTTCAACAACCGACCCGGCAGTGACCATTACCGGCGCCAGTTTTAATTTCGGCGATATTCCTGCAGGTGGAAACATCGTCGGAAGCAACGCGTTTGCTGTCACTATTGCTGATTTTATTCCCGATCAGCACAATGTTTCCTGCAATCTTGAAATGACCGATGGAACTCATACCTGGAATTCCACCCTGATCATCACCCTTAATTCCCCTGTTCTTGCGGTTGGGAGCATGACCATCTCTGATCCGGCAGGTAACGGTAACGGACGTCTTGATCCGGGTGAAACCGTTGATATTACAATTACTTCGACGAATTCAGGACACAGCGCCGCCCTCAATGTCCTTGGCTCGATCGGTACGACCAGTCCGTATCTTACGCTGAACAGCACAACCTTTGAATTCATTACACTCGATCCATCTGAAACAGCCGCGGCCACTTTTAACATCACTGCCTCCCCAGACGCACCCATCGGATCAACCGTTGACATTAATTATGCTGTTGCTGCCCTGTTTGACTATGCTGCACAGAAAACCTTTATAGCAAAGGTTGGTTTGATCCTGGAAGACTTTGAATCAGGTGGTTTTACCCAATTTGCCTGGACACAGGGAGGAAACCAACCCTGGACCATCACAAACATTGAACCTTTCGAAGGGGTCTATTCGGCCAAATCGGGTACCATTACCCACAGTCAGAAATCAGATCTGATGCTCCAGATGAATGTTCCCGCCGTTGATAGTATCTCCTTCTATTATAAGGTATCCTCTGAGAGTGGCTACGATTACCTGAAATTCTTTATCGATGCAACCAGCGTAGGCGAATGGGCGGGCACCGTTGCCTGGACCAAAGCCGCTTTCCCGGTCACAGCCGGCAACCATACCTTTAAATGGGAATATATGAAAGATGGAAGTGTAAGCAGCGGAAGCGATTGCGCCTGGCTCGATTACATTGTATTCCCCGCAGCAGCGCCTTCAGCAGCCTCGGTAACCGGCGCTGTAACCTATGCCAATACAGCCAATACTGCGCTGGCAGGGTTGACTGTTAAACTGAAGAACAGTGGCGGAACTGTTGTGGCCACCACCACCACCAATGCCTCCGGGAATTATGCCTTCAGCACAGTCACCCCGGGCGCTTATACCCTTGAAGTGACCACAACCAAACCATGGGGTGGCGTAACTGCGGCTGATGTGCTGTTATACCGCAAACATGTTGCAAACATTGCATTGTTAACCGGTATCTACCTTGCCTCGGGCGATGTGAATGCCTCGGGCACCTTGTCGGCTGCCGATGTCCTGCTGATCAAAAAACGTATTGCAAACATAACCAGCTCATTCGATGTGGGTGACTGGCTGTTCAACAACACATCGTTTGTCGTTGGCGGAGGCAGTGTAACCCAGAATTTCAAGGGCCTTACTTATGGTGATGCAAATGGTTCTTATATCCCGTCAGGAAATAAATCGTCTGAACCAAATCATTATGGTACCATGATGCTTGAGTCCATTGCTGCTGCTAATGGAGATGTTGTTGTTCCGGTGCGTATTTCCGATATCCCCGATCTCGGATCATTCCAGTTTACGATTCAGTACGATCCTGCCAGACTAACCATCGGGGATGTGACCGACTGGCATACAGGAATTGACGGGGTTACTGTTGGCACCCCAGCTCCGGGTTTCCTTACCTTCGTCTGGGCTGCCGATGTTACCGGCATTTCGGTCAGCAACGGTATCCTTTGCAACCTGCACTTCACTGCAACCTCAGATGAAGGTTCAGCCCTCGAATTTGTCAGCGCTCCGACTTTACAGGAATTCAGCGATTTTGATGGTAAATTATTTGAACCACAGATCATTAACGGCGCAGTGAAATCAACCACGGGTGTGAATGAACTCGAAGAATTGAGGCTGGTGATCTATCCTAACCCGGCTTCCGGTCAGACTGCCCTTACCTATACCGTTCCCGCAGCAAATGAAGTATCGATCACGGTGCTCAATCTCCTTGGACAGGAGGTGAAAACCCTGCTGAACACTGCTGATCAAAACGCAGGCACATTCCAGATCACCTTCAATGTAAGCGGGTTAACCCCGGGCGTGTACTATTGCAAACTTAATGTGAACAATAAGTCGGTTGTAAAAAAGCTGATTATCAGTAAATAAATCAGAGATATGAACTGTTCTTAAAAGCATGCTGATTTTCAGCCGCTTTTAAGAACAGTTTTTTCAACTTCACCCTAGTTTTATACCATATTAATATAGTACCTATGAAAAAAATCCTGTTTACCCTCCTCGCTTTGTTTATTTTCACGGTTGGTTTCAGCGCTGACTGGGTTCCCCTTGGTTCCCCGGCACCTGTCCCGGCCAATGTTCAACTTGTTTCCTCCGATATTCAGACATCATCCATCCATTTTTCCCTTCAGGGATTTGAGATGATTCCAATCGCCACGCCCAGGGGAACATCTTTTGTGATCGGTGTTGGTGAAGCTACCCCGATGCTGGTCAGCGGAGCGCCCGACCTTGGAAAGCTTACTGCCTCGGTAATCATCCCCGACCAGGAAAAAATGGCTGTAAAGGTTGTTTATTCAAATTATAAAGACTTTCCGGGAATCGATGTTGCACCGTCAAAAGGCAACTTTTACCGCAATACCGATCCTGCTAATGTCCCTTTTACATGGGGAAAGGTGTACACGGAAAACAGGTTCTACCCCGAAAATATTGTGGAACTCCGCGAACCATACATCATCCGCGATTATCGTGGTGAAACCGTGATCGTTTACCCGTTTCAGTACAATCCTGTGACCAAAACATTAAGGGTTTATACCGATGTTGAAGTCATGGTTTACAGCACCGGCGAACAGGGCGTCAACCCGTTGGTCAGGCAAGGCAGCCTGACGGAGGTGAATACCGAATTCAATAAAATCTATAATCAACACTTTTTAAATGCCGGCCAATCGCGCTACACTCCTGTGAACGAACAGGGTAAAATGCTCATCATCTCCCACGGAGCTTTCATGACTGCAGTGCAGCCGCTGGTTGACTGGAAAAATCAGCAGGGTATCCAGACTGAGATTGTCAATGTTTCTTCGATCGGCACCACTGCGGCAGCCATCAAGGCATACATTTTAAATTATTATAACAACAATGACCTGGCTTTTGTTCTCTTGGTTGGCGACGGCCCCCAGATTCCAACCAATACCGGTGGTACCCTGGGCGGACCTTCAGATAACGCTTATGGCTACCTGGTTGGGAATGATCATTATCCCGATTTGTTTGTCGGTCGGTTTTCTGCTGAAAATGTAACCCAGGTTCAAACCCAGGTTACCAAGGTGCTGGGTTATGAAAAGAGCCCGCTTACCTCGGTTGATTGGTTTTCAAAAGGGGTTGGTATTGGTTCCGATCAGGGCCCCGGTGATGATAATGAATATGATTACCAGCACATCCGTAATATCCGTACGAAATTATTGAATTATACCTATACCGCCGTAGCCGAATTGTACGATGGTTCGCAGGGTGGTCTCGATGCCCCCGGTAACCCGACACCTGCCATGGTGGCAACAGCTTTAAATGCAGGGGCAAGCATCGTGAATTATACCGGACACGGAAGCCAGACCTCATGGGGTACCACCGGATTTTCGAATTCCAACGTCACCGCCCTGACCAACGACAACATGCTGCCATTTATCTGGTCGGTTGCCTGTGTGAATGGTGACTTTGTGAGTGGCACCTGTTTCGCCGAAGCCTGGTTGAGGGCTACCCATAATGGTCAGCCTTCGGGCGCAGTTGCTACACTGATGTCCACCATCAATCAAAGCTGGAACCCTCCCATGTGCGGCGAAGATGCCATGGATGATATCCTGGTTGAAACCTTTGCCAACAA
The DNA here is from genome assembly GCA_903885595.1 of uncultured Bacteroidales bacterium. Classification (GTDB taxonomy): domain Bacteria; phylum Bacteroidota; class Bacteroidia; order Bacteroidales; family FEN-979; genus CAIVAT01. The sequence continues at coordinate 4,173 of CAISJJ010000376.1, read as the reverse complement.
CATAAAACGTACTTTTGGCGGTATCTCGATGAACGGATGCATGCAGATGAATGATGAATACGGAGCCGATGGCTCTGAAATGACCGATACCTGGAACTGTTTTGGCGATCCTTCGTTGGTGGTGCGTACCGCGATGCCCGAGCCCGTTACTGCTTCGCATCCTCCCACCATTTTCCTAGGCGCTGCCCAGTTCACCATAAATTCAAACACCGAAGGCGCTTTGGTGGCCCTTACCATTAATAACCAGCTTTTAGCCACCGGAATCATTACCGGCGGCATTGCAACCATCGATTTCGAAGCGCTTTCGGCCCTCGATACCATGAAAGTGGTCATCACCGCCTATAATCACCTGTTTTATGAAGCCGATGTGCCCATTATTCCCGCACAAGGTCCCTATGTGACCTATGTTAGCCATACAATCAGCGATGCCGGCGGAAACAACAACGGATTGGTTGAGCCAGGAGAAACCATCCTGCTTTCGGTTTCGCTGAAAAATGTTGGTATTGAAGCGGCAACCGATGTTAATGCGGTTCTTGGTTCAAATGATGCCTATGTAACTATCGTTGATGCCAGCCAGAACTATGGAACAATTCCCGCAGGGGAGATTGTATCAGTTCCCGATGGTTTTTCGTTTACGGTCTCCAATTCAATCCCCGACGGCCACTCCATCCTGTTCAACCTCGTGATCACCGATGGAACCAACACCTGGACCAGCAGCTTCACCGTAGTTGCCAATGCCCCTGTTCTATCAGTCGGGACCATGACCATCCAGGATCCGGCAGGTAATGGAAACGGACGCCTTGATCCGGGTGAAACGGTTGACGTACTGATCACCTCTTCCAACACGGGCCATGCATCAGCAATGAATGTAATCGGGTCAATCGCAACCGGCAGTCCGTACATCACATTAAATACAGCATCCTGGAATTTCAATACCCTGATTCCGGGTCAGACAGCCACCGCAATCTTCAACCTTACTGCCTCTTCGGATGCACCGGTAGGTTCTGTCGTTGATATTAATTACGCCGTTGCCGGAGGAGAATACAATGCTGCAAAAACATTCATAAGCAAGATCGGACTGATTCTCGAGGATTTTGAATCAGGCGGATTTAACCAGTTTTCATGGACGCAGGGAGGAAACCAGCCCTGGACCATCACCAATGTTGAGCCTTATGAAGGCGTCTATTCTGCCAAATCAGGCACCATTACCCACAGCCAGAAGTCAGATCTTATGGTTCAAATGGAAATTACGAACCCCGATACCATCTCGTTTTACCTGAAAACCTCTTCTGAAAGCGGTTATGACTACCTGAAATTTTTCATCGACGCAACAAGCGTGGGTCAATGGGCAGGCGAAACCGCCTGGACAAAAGCCTCATTCCCTGTTACGGCAGGAACGCATACCTTTAAATGGGAATATATGAAAGATGGCAGTGTGTCATCAGGCAGCGATTGTGCATTGATTGACTACATTGTGTTCCCGGCAGCAGCGCCGGCAGCAACTTCGGTGATTGGCACCGTAACTTATGCCAACATTGCAAACACCCCGTTGGCCGGGCTGAACATTAATCTGAAAAACGGCGCCGGGACGATTGTTGGCACCACCACAACGAATGCCACCGGCAACTATACCTTTGGCGCTGTTCCATCAGGATCTTACAGTCTCGAGGTTTCAACCACAAAGCCATGGGGTGGTGTATCGGCCGCCGATGTGCTCTTGTATCGCAAACATATCGCAAATATTGCTTTGCTGGAAGGTATCTACCTGAATTCAGGCGATGTGAATGCTTCGGCCAGCCTCACCGCTGCCGATGTTCTGTTACTTAAGAAAAGGATAGCCACCATTATCAATACCTTTCCAACCGGCGACTGGCTTTTCAACCCGTCACCGTTTACCGTTGGCAGCAGCAATGTGACCCAGAATTTCAAAGGTATCACCTATGGCGATGCCAATGGTTCATACGTTCCGGCTGGCAGCAAATCTCTGACGCCAAATCCGCAGGGTTTCATACAGATTGAATCCATTGCAGCCGGCAATAACGATATGATTGTTCCTGTCCGTGTTTCCGATATCCGCGATCTCGGATCATTCCAGTTCACCATTCAATATGATCCTTCCAAACTGACCGCCGGTGATGTAACCGACTGGTACCAGGGTGTCGAAGGTGTTACCATTGGCTCTCCTGCACCTGGTTTCATCACCTTTGTATGGGCTGCCGATATTTCCGGAATCACAATTATCGACGGCATTCTCTGTAATCTGCACTTTACATCAGAATCTGGCGAAAGTTCGGCTTTGGAGTTTGTCAACGCCCCGACGCAACGGGAGTTCAGCGATTTCGAAGGTGTTCTTTTTGAACCGCAATGGATGAACGGCGCAGTGAAGTCGTCAACCGGAACAGGAGGACTCAATCTATCGGGAATCAGTATTTATCCAAATCCGACCAACGGAAAATTCGCCATGCGCCTTGATTCCGATAAAGAATCGGTTAATATCAGGATATTGAATGCACTCGGAAGTGTGATTTTTGAACAAACCAATGTGCGGATTGCAGCAGGTCAGGCCAGAAACTTTGACCTGAGCGCCCAGCCGAAAGGGATTTATATGATCCGCGTTGAGGATGCCAGCCAGGTGATGACTCATAAAGTTATTATCGGGAAATAAATTTTTTGTAAATGACATACAGGAAGTTTTCCTGTCACAGAATTCACCTCCAGGTCCCGGGATTATTATTCCCGGATTACCGGAACGGGGGTGAATTCTGCTTTCCGCACATCTCATGCTAATTTTCAGTTTTTCCCAATTCATAATAACCGAATAACAAAAAAAAGCATCATGAAAAAACTCTCTCTGGTAACGGCAGCCATGCTGTTTCTGATGGTTTTGAGCGCGCGCGCCCAAAGCTTTTCATACCCCGATACATGGGGTAAAGCCGGGTTTAACCTGGTTGATTCAAAAACAACCTCTGTTCAGGTTGTGTTTTCCGTTCCGCAATTTTCGCTGAACGATTACCTCCTGAATGGCGAAACACTGAAAGAGGTCAGCCTGCCCGGCGCCTTGCTCTTCAATGATGCCGGCGCCCCCAACTTGCCCGGGCAGGGTTCCTATATCGCTGTCCCAACTGGAGCCACCCCCATACTGACCATCGTATCGCAGCGTACCGAAACGATTCACGGGGTTGATGTTGTTCCTGCGCCCGTCATTCCCTGGGATAATGATAAAAAACCAATTGTTTATGAGAAAAAACAGTCAATCTATTCATCCAATACACTCTATCCGGAAAATCCGGTTAAATTATCGGAAGTTACCCAGATCAGGGGCGTTGACGCCGTGCTTTTAGGTATAACTCCTTTTCAGTACAATCCGGTTACCAAAGATCTGATCGTTTATAAAGACATTCAGGTTCAAATTACATTCGTTGGTGGTAATGGCCATTTTGGCGATGACCGTCTCCGCAGCCGCTGGTTCGATCCAATTTTGCAGGATGCCCTGCTCAACCGCGATATGCTTCCCGAAATTGATTACGGCAAACGTGCAACCGAACTCGCCGGAAAAAAAGATGTCGGGTTTGAATACCTGATCATTGTTCCCAATAATCCCGAGTTTACCCAATGGGCCGATTCAATAAAGGAATGGCGTACCGTGCAGGGAATCAGGACCGGCATCAAAACGCTGGCCGAAGTCGGGGGCAATACCTCCACAGCCATTAAGAATTATGTTACCAATGCATACAACACCTGGACGATTCCTCCGGCAGCTGTGCTTTTATTGGCCGATTATGGCTCCAGCGCAGCCAACTCAATCACCTCCCCGTTATGGGACAACTATTGCGTGTCGGATAATATCTATGCCGATGTGAACAACAACATGATGCCCGATATCGTTTTTGCGCGTATCACTGCCAACAATGCCGCCCAGCTTCAGGTAATGGTGAGCAAGGGAATTAATTATGAACGGAATCCTCCCACCAGCGCCAATTTTTACCATCATCCGATTACTGCCCTGGGTTGGCAAACTGAACGCTGGTTCCAGATCTGTTCAGAAGTTGTAGGAGGTTTCTGGCATAATACCATGGGAAAAGACCAGGTTAGAATCAACGCCGTATACGGTGGAAACCCGACGGTCGATCCCTGGTCGACTGCTCCAAATACCAGCCAGGTCATCAATTATTT
>CAISJJ010000375.1 GCA_903885595.1 uncultured Bacteroidales bacterium | reverse complement strand
TAGGAAATTTGGTCACTGGTCACTGGTCACTGGTCACTGGTCAGCATCGGGAGAAATCCCATAAATTTCAGAAACAGCATCGATCATTTTTTTTGCATTGGCAACAGCCGGGATGTTATCCGGGTGCCGGTCGATACCTGCCCGGAGCTTGTTAACCAGAGCGGAGGCATCGGCATTGTGCAAGACCAGGTGAATCTTTAATTGCCTAGAGGCCGGTAGCTTCCCCGGGTGATCCTCTAACAGTTTCCGGTATCTCAATTCAATGAAGATGTTAAATCAATCCCGCTCCGAAGTTTGACCAGTGACACAACGGCCATCAGGTTACGCATGGCGGAACGTTGACGGGCGATCAATTCACCGGCACGCCGTAGGTCAGCCTCCACACGTGAAAGCTCACCCATCATCATTTTATAATATTCGGCAATTCCTTTCGACAAATATTCTGCCAGTTCGGCGTGCTGTTCACTGGTCATGCACTCAATGATTTCATCCGGCGTGGCATTCACCGGAATTTTGAAAGGTTGTTTTTTCATAGGAGAAGGGTTTGAGGGTTTAACAAAATTAGCGAATAATCGCCATCACATAAGACTGGATAGTGGTTTCAGGGGAAAACGAAAAGGGGGATAACAGAGGCCGAGTTGGGCAAAAAGTTGGGCAAAAAGAAAAAAGGGCCCAGAGTGCAACCTCTGAAACCCTTGCTATTCCTGCTCCCCCTGCTAGACTTGAACTAGCGACCCTCTGATTAACAGTCAGATGCTCTAACCAACTGAGCTAAGGAGGAATTTGGGAGTGCAAAATTAATATAATCTTTCGAAATAACCAACATTTGGCCTAATCTTTTATGTAAATTAATTGTTGGATTCAGAATTCTGTCATAATATTGTGTAACCTTTTCCGTATTCAAAGGTATAAGTCATAAGATGAAAATTTTCGCCTTTTTTAGCGCTCCGGTTATGACCAGGATTCTGAGATGTTTTACCATCCTCGTACTGTTATCATTTTCGTTCCCCTCCTTTTCTCAAACACAGGGAGTGCTTGGACGACGATTTTTCAGTAACTGGTCTATCGGAATCGGCGGAGGCCCCAATATTTTTTTCGGCGATCTTAAAGTCACCAACTTCTGGCCAGTGAGTACCAATATGAACGAGTGGCGCTTTGCCGGTACCTTTTCATTGACCAAACAGGTGAGCCATGTCTTCGCATTCCGCGCCCAGGTTATGTATGGCGAAATCTCCGGCACCAAGAGAGAATATAAAAACGGGACTCCCTGCAACCAGTACTTCGATGGAAGCATCCTCGAATATAATCTCAACACAACTATCAATTTCAGCAATCTGTTTTCAATTTACAAACCCGGCCGGAAATTCTTTATTTATGGAACCCTGGGACTAGGTGTTTCAACCTGGAATACAGAAAGAAAAAGTCTGATTACGCATGAAATCGATACTGCCGGGTCGGGACCTCCCCAAACGATGGCACTTATGGGCATTGGCGGCGTTGGCGCCTATTATTCCTTTGGTGACAAGGTAAACCTGGGGGTTGAATGGACGGTACATGGCGTGAATTCAGATAAGCTGGATGCCACTCCGGGCGGTTTTCAATACGATGCCTACTCGACATTCACGATTAACCTCACCTATAACTTCAATAGAAAAAATCCTGCTAAACTACAGGCGGCAAAAACAGGGAAACAACTCGGACCCATGCCGGTTAAGACTGAACAGCCAGCTGAGCCTCCTGCAGAAAAGGCAGCAGTTCTGAATCCATCCCAGGGTAAACTTCCTGAACTCCCCACTCCGCTTGGTTTTCCGGTCCGCGATACTGCAAAACAAACACTGCCATCCTTGCCCGTGGTCGACACATTGGTTTTTCTTACAGACACTCCCGATACCAGTAACCTCCCCCTTGAAGACTCCGGCCCATATCAGCCCGGTCTATCATACCGTGTACAGGTATTTGCCGTTGAAACCGACCAGTATTCCGCTGAATCCGTCAAAACGAAATATAAGCTAACAGAGCCTGTGTATAAGGAATTTTCAGAAGGATGGTATCGTTATACGGTGGGGTCCTTCAGTACGCTCAAGTCCGCAAAAGTGTTAATGAACCAATTGCGCGCGCACGGAATCAAAACTGCTTTCATTGCCCGTTATAACGATGGGATCCGGATCCCATCCCATCCCAAACCCTGATTTGAATCAAACGATCCTTTTCATAACGCCTCCTTTCACCCAACTGAATACACCCTATCCGGCCACGGCTTCTCTGAAAGGATTCCTAAACACTAAAAATATCTCCTCACACCAGGTCGACCTGGGCATTGAAGTCATCCACACATTATTCTCTTCCGACGGATTTACAGCGCTTTTTGCTGAAATTGACCGACTGAAGCCCAACCTTTCGGCCAATGCCATGCGCATGGTTCAACTGCAAACGATTTATATAAGAACAATTGGTCCTGTCATTGCATTCCTGCAGGGCCGAAAACCGGAACTTGCCTACCTGATTTGCAGCGGGAACTGGCTGCCCGAAGGATCCCGATTTAGTCACCATGACAAGCTTGACCATGCATTTGGCTCCCTGGGAATCATGGATAAGGCTAAACACCTGACAACACTATATCTTGAAGACATCGCCGACCTCATTGTGGAAGCCATCGATCCGCACTTCGGCTTCAGCCGCTATGCTGAACGTCTCGGCCGGTGCGCTTCAACATTCGATGCGCTTGATGCGGAACTTCGTTGTGATGATGCGAGCCTGAATCACGATTTGGAGCCCACCCAGAATGGTTCCCATCTGCGGTTTATCGACCGGGTTCTTACGGGTCACCTGCAACAGAAAATGGAGCAGTACAATCCAACGGCAGTAGCCCTATCGGTGCCCTTTCCCGGCAACCTATACAGTGCTCTGAAGTGCGGGCAATGGCTTAAAAAGCACTATCCCGGGGTGAAAATTTTGATGGGAGGCGGATTTGTCAACACCGAGTTGCGTTCGCTCAGCGATCCCAGGGTTTTCAACTACGTTGATTTCATCACCCTCGATGATGGCGAAACACCTCTCATGCATCTCATTGAACACCTCAACGGGTCACGTAAACCGGAGGAACTAAAACGAACGTTTACCCTTGTAAATGGCACTGTGACCTTTTTTGACGGTTCGACAGAACCAGATGTGGCGCCATCTGATACCGGAACACCGGATTACGCAGACCTGCCCCTGGAGAAGTACCTGTCGGTAATCGAAATGATCAACCCCATGTACCGGCTCTGGAGTGACGGCCGCTGGAACAAGCTGATGCTCGCCCATGGATGTTACTGGGGTCAGTGTACCTTTTGCGATACCACACTCGACTACATTAAACGTTACAAACCCAATAATGCCACACTGCTTTGCGACCGGATGGAGGCGATCATCGCACAAACCGGCTCTCATGGGTTTCATTTCACTGATGAAGCTGCCCCTCCTGCCCTGCTTCGCGAACTGGCGCTCGAGATATTGAGACGGAATCTGCCAGTGGTATGGTGGACCAATATCAGGTTTGAAAAAAACTTTACCTGCGACCTTTGCCGTTTACTGAAAGCGTCGGGATGTATTGCCGTTTCAGGAGGCCTCGAGGTTGCCTCCGATCGCATCCTGAAGATGATCAACAAAGGGGTTACTGTTTCGCAGGTGGCGCAGGTGGCCGGCAATTTTACGCACGCCGGGATCATGGTCCATGCCTACCTGATGTATGGCTTTCCAACGCAGACTGCCCAGGAGAGCATTGATTCGCTGGAGGTGGTGAGGCAGCTTTTTTTGAATGGTGTGGTGCAATCGGGGTTCTGGCACCAGTTTGCCATGACAGTCCACAGTCCTGTCGGACTGAACCCGGAACAATTCGGGGTGGAGAAACAAAATCTTGTCCCGGGCACCTTCGCCAATAATGATCTCGTTTTCATCGACCGGAAAGGCTGCGATCATGAGGCTTTCAGCGATGGACTCAAAAAATCGCTTTACAATTACATGCATGGTGCCTGTTTCGATTTTGACCTTGAGGAATGGTTTGATTTCAGGGTGCCGCAAACAACAGTTGCCCCGCATTTCATAAGGAACCTCCTGACAAGTAAAGCACAGGAAATAATTAATCCCGACGCACGGATTATCTGGCCTGGTGAAATGCCGTCAGTAAATTATTATATCCGGACAAAAAAAGGAAAAACCATCTCCATGGCGGGTTTACAATTTCAAACACAACAGGGTGGTTTTACGATTCAGGTCAATGAATCAACTGGAAAATGGCTGATGAATCTATTTCCACGCATCCTGGCGCGAAATAAAATCCCTTATACCTGCCGGCAGATGGAAGAAGATTTCAGTAATCAAAATCCGGGAGATTTCAGGACATTCTGGAACAGCCAGGCGATGTTAACCCTTCGCGAAAAAGGGCTGCTGGTTTTATAACTAGTTTTCTTTTTCTATGATCTGCATGGCGATCTTAATGCCATCGGCAGCACTGGAAACGATGCCACCGGCATATCCGCTGCCTTCGCCGGCAATAAACAGGTTTTCGAACCCGGTGCACAGCCCGTTCTTCTCACGAATGGCCTGGATGGGCGAAGAGGTCTTGCTCTCCAGCCCCAGAAGAATTCCCTGGCCATAACCTTTCAGCCTGTGTTCAAAATCTTTTAACCCTTCGCGAAGGGCATGGGTAACCAAAGAGGGAAGCATATTCCACAAGGGGGCAGGTTTGAGGCCGAGTGGATAGCTTGTTTCGGGGATTTCGCGTGGATCGGTACCGTTGATGAAATCACCGATACTGCAAAAAGGCGCCTCGAAACCATTTGAAAATGAGAAGAAGGATCGTTCCAGGTTTTCGAGCCATCCGAGCGCTTCGAGCGGGGTTACTTGCCGGCCCGCCAGCTGGTCTGGGTGAATTCCCGCTACACAGCCGGCATTGGCAAACCTGCCGTTGCGGCGATAATTACTCATACCATTCACGATATTTATATCCTTGTATGTAGCTGCAGGGACAACCATCCCACCAGGGCACATGCAGAAAGAATATACCGGGTGCTTGCCATCTGCTTCGGAGGTAAGCCGGTATTCGGCAGCCTTGACGCCCTTTAGTTTACCGATCCCCCATTGCGCCTGGTTGATGAGCTCCTGACGATGTTCCGCCCTCGATCCGATGGCAAAATTCTTTGTACGGAAAGGAATGCCATGACCAATCAGCATCCGGTAAGTTTCGTAAGCAGAATGACCGGGAGCAACGATGAAATATTCTGCCGGCATGGTTTCTTCTTCCGTAACAGCCTCCAGTACCCTGCCGTTTTCAATGACCAGGTTGATGAGGCTGGTTTCAAAGCGAATTTCTCCTCCCAATGACCGATATTGTTCTCTGAGGTTTTTTACGACCACACGCAGGTTATCACTCCCCACATGCGGATAGGCCATGTAGCGGATCTCTGCGGGCGCCCCGGCCTCAACATAACTTGAAATAAAAAAGTTACGCTCTTTCGAAATGTGTTTCGAACGTGAAGTAAGCTTCCCATCCGAAAAGGTACCTGCTCCCCCTTCGCCAAAGGCATAGTTGGCTACCGGGTTGAATTGACCCGTTTTTTCAAACTGTGCAATGCCCTGTGCCCGTTTGCCAACTTCGGCTCCCCTTTCGAGCAGGAGCGTATCAAATCCTGCTATCTGAAGTACAAGGGCGGCGAAAAACCCGGCCGGACCACTACCTGTAACCACGATACGTTTGTTTCGGTGTTTATGGGGAATATCAAGTCCATCCATGGTTTCATTTTCCGCTCCGCTTATCTCCCGAGAATGCACCCCGATGCGTAAAAGCCAGTGGATATTGTTCTTTTTACGGGCATCAAGACTTTTACTTTCGATCTGCCAGGAAAATTCAGCCAGTCGTAACTCTTTCGCAATCCGTTGTTTCAGCTCAGCATCAGAATAGCCGGTAGGTGCCTTGATTTCAATAATTTTATATCCCATGGTTTTACATTTCAATAATTTCTGATGATAAAAGAAATAAGCCAATTTGTTCTGCCGGGTTTTCATGAACATCAGTTCATGAATATTTCAGCAGGCCCGCGATTGTCCCGGCAGGGCAAATTTACATTTAAAATTTTTCATGTTTTTTTTCGTTATACTTGTTGATTAAAAAACACGCATGCTTCGACGGTTCCTGCTTTTCTTTGTACTGATTTGTTTTCAGATCCATGGGTTCACCCAATCAGATCTGGGTTTCAGGCAATCTGCAGTAAATCTACTCCGGAAGGGTGATTACATTGGAGCACTGAAATACCTTAATTTAATTATTCAACAAGAACCGTCGGGGCCTGAACTCTATTTCCTGCGGGGATATGCCAAATATGCCCTGGATGATTTTATGGGGGCAGAGCAGGATTACTCCATCTCGATCGAATTGTCGCCATATCTTGCCGATGTTTTTACCAACCGGGCCATTGTCCGCAGCCAGATGCAAAACTATAAAGGAGCGATGGAAGATTTCGAAAAAGCACTGGAAATGGACGGGACAAACGGGGAAATCTGGTTCCATCGTGCCCGCACAAACCTGATTTTAAAGAAACATTACTCCTGCATTGTTGACTGTAACAAGGCAATCCAGTTAAAATACCAGGGTGAATCGGTTTATATCCTGAAGGCAAGCGCCGAACAGGAAATCAAACGCTACACCGAGGCAATTGAAAATCTCGACATCGCAAGGAAAATCAATCCCAAAAACGGGTATGTTTTTTCACAAAGGGGTTTGGTCTGGCTTGAATTAAACCAGGTTGATTCCGCCATCAATGATTTCAGCCGGGCCATAATCCAGGATTCGTTAAACAGCTTTGCCCTCTTCAACAGGGCCCTGGCCTTGCTTAAGCGTTCAGACAAGGTAGGTGCGCTGAAGGACCTTAACGCGGTAATCCGTTTGTCTCCATATAATTCATACGCATACTATAACCGTGCAATTGTGCTGATCGGACTCAATGAGAAACGGGGCGCTATTCACGATTTTGATATTGTTAGCAAACTCGATCCAAAAAATATAATCAGTTATTATTACCGGAGCAAGTTGAAATCAGAACTCAAAGATTACCCGGGGGCCCTGGAGGATTTGAACAAGACGATTGAATTGCTGCCGGATTACACTGAGGCCTGGTACGACCGCTATGAAGTTAAACTAAAACTAAAAGACCAGCGGGGGGCGCAGGCAGATTACCGTCAGGCGCTTGAACTGACCCGTAAAAATCATCTGAATCCCGACAGCCTGAAGAGCGAACGGAAAGATTATCTGAAGAGCCTGGTCAAACTGAGTGGCGATTTTGAAGAGATGAACACGATGAACAGCAAACTTCAGAACCAAGCGGTTGATATTCAGCTGAAGCCGGTTTATCATATCATCTTGTGGAAAACTGATTTCGACAAGGTAAAACTATATGATGTTTATAAAAAGGAGCACTACTTTACAAATATCCTCGCTTTTACAAATCAAACAGGGGTGGTTGGCGATTCGCTCCTTTTAGCAGAGGCTGACCGTCAGTCCCGGATCCTTGATTCAGCCGGCCCAAACCCGGATTCATATTTCAGAAGAGCAATTTCCCAATCACTTCTCCGGAATTATCCTACCGCCATTGAAGATTTCAACTCCACACTGATAGCCGATTCAAGCCATATTGCCGCTTGGTTTTGCAGAGCCAATGCACGTTATGAGTTGATCCAGCTTATCAACATGCAAGACGACTATCCGTATGAGATCACGATCGGAAAATTGGCACAAAAACCCCAGGCTCCAGCCCTGTCAGCAAACCTCGAACACACTTACGAAGCTGTGATCCGTGATTATGACCATGCACTGGCACTCGATCCCGACTTTTCGTTTGCCTGGTATAACCGGGGTTACGTGAACAGCCGCATGGGCAATTACCGGGAGTCGCTTGCCGATTTTTCAAAGGTCATTGCCCTTCGAAACGATTTTGCTGAAGCATTTTACAATCGTGGTTTAATCAGCATTCTGCTTAATGATAATCATAATGGTTGTAAAGACCTAAGCCGGGCGGGAGAACTGGGAATTTCAGAAGCCTATAAGGTAATGAAACGGTATTGCTACAAATAACTGAAGATACAAAAATTAAAGAAACCGGGACTGATCAAATGCAATTTTTGTCCTGAACACATGGACTTAAAAACAATCATCTGAGCCTATCAGGGGCTTCCTGACAACAAATTTTAACTTTATGCGGCTGAAAATTACAATTATGATCTTTGCCGGTTTGTTTTTTCTGGCTTTTAAGGCCGGGGCAACAATTACCGATAGTTCTTTTTATGGATTTACGATCAAACATGAACTGACCGTTAATATAGCCCCGGATACGCTGTATAAATACCTGGTGGACATAGGAAAATGGTGGGATCCTGAGCATACCTGGTCGGGCAAAGCATCCAATCTGTTTATCCAGCCACATGCCAATGGTTGTTTTTGCGAAAGGCTTGACAGTGAAGGAAGTGTCAGGCATATGTCGGTTATATATGTGCAGCCGGGCAGGATTCTGCGGCTGGAAGGCGGACTTGGACCACTCCAGGCCCTGGCTGTGACTGGTGTGTTAACATTCGAAATCACAACTTCTTTTCCAGTTTCCAAACTGACCTTAACCTATACCATCGGCGGATACAGCCCAAACGGACTGAAAAATCTGGCACCGGTCGTTGACCGGGTCCTTGGGGATCAGCTTAAGCGGTTGAAAGACTATGCGGAAGGGAAAAAATAACTCTTGATGCCAGTGATTTTGTGGTATTTTTGTGTATTGGTGCAATCTGAGGAATTCAGTAATCATTGCATCTTTGAGCGAGCGATATGAGATTTGGTCGTTTTTCTTTGTTGTTTTTCAGCCTGTTGTTTGTTTTTCCTTCCCGGATGAACAGCCAGACCTATGACACAATTTCAAACTGGGACGGTATCACGCAAAACTGGCATGTCAATGCCGGTGGATCTGCAATCGTGACAAACCCTTACCCGGGGGGCATTAATACATCAGAACATTGTATGATGATTGTTACCTCTGCTGATCTTTACGATTTGATGATTTATGATCTGGCTGAGCCTGTAAATTTCGATCAATTCCCAAGGTATAACCTGAAAATATATGCTCCTCCCGGCGGCGGCGATGTGACATTGAAATTTGAGAACAGCACCAATACCGAATCGCATGAAATTGTGATGACACCGGTTCCGGGCCAATGGACCAATCTTGAATATGACTTCTCCGGATTGTCATACAATAATCTTACGCGGATGGTGATTTTCCTTGACTTTCTGGGTACAGAAGCCGGCATCAGCTGGTACATCGATGATATAACAAGAGAAATACCTCCACCTCTGGAACTGCAGTCAAATCTTCCCATCGTCGTAATCAATACCTTTGGTATCTCTATCCCCGACGAGCCCAAAATCACAGCGCACATGGGGATTATTGACAACGGGGAGGGAAACCTGAACAACATCGGGGATCCATTCAACAATTTTGATGGATTCATTGGTATAGAAATCAGGGGAAAGTCTACCCAGAGTTTCCCTAAAAAATCCTATGCCTTCGAAACACGCGACAGCACAGGTGAAGATATGAATGTTTCCCTGCTGGGAATGCCCGAAGAGAGCGACTGGGTTTTATATGCCCCTTACACCGACAAGTCGATGCTTCGAAATGTGGTTTCTTTCGATATAGCCAGAAAAACAGGAGGATACCATTCGCGTACGCGTTTTTGCGAAGTAATCCTGAACAACGACTATAAAGGCGTATATGTGTTGATGGAGAAAATCAAGAAAGATAAAAACAGGGTTGACATCGCCACACTAAACCCGGATGAGATCTCAGGAGATGACCTTACCGGCGGTTACATTTTGAGGGTGGATTGGCGTGATCAGGGTTTTTCATATGGTGTAGACGGTTGGAAATCGCATCCTGATCCTCCGTATAAAAATGCCTATGACATTACATTTCAATACTATTATCCTGACGGTGAGGAAATTGTCGAACAACAACGGAGTTATATCAGAAATTTCGTTACGGCTGCTGAAAATACACTTACCCGTTCCGGTTTTGCAAACCCTGATGAAGGTTATCAGAAATATCTCGATGCTGCTTCTTTTGTCGATTTTATGCTGGTAAGTGAGATTTCAAAGGAGGTGGACAAATACCGGTTAAGTACCTATTTCTTCAAGGATAAAGACAGTAATGGCGGGAAACTTGTTGCCGGGCCTGCATGGGATTTTAACCTGGGATACGGAAATGTTGATTACTGGCCCCCCGGGATAGATTATACAGGCTGGGCATATACCCGGGTGGAGCCCGTTGACTACGGCATTATGTTTTGGTGGAAACGACTGATGGAAGATCCCTACTTCAGGGACCTGGCAAAAACCAGGTGGGTTGACCTGAGGCAGGACAAATTATCTGATGCTTCCATAACTTCTGCGATCGACTCCATTGTGAACCTTATAGATTCTGCAAAGGATAGGAATTTCGACAGGTGGCCCATCCTCGGACAATATGTGTGGCCGAATTATAACTGGCAAAACAATTCTTATGAGGATGAAGTGGCCTATTTTGAAAATTTCCTGTTCAATCGCCTTCATTGGATGGATAACAACATGGCGGGGAATGTTCTGCAACCATGGATCAGTGTTAGCGCTGAAGGTAATTTAATCAGGATGAAAATATTCGGTGATTATTTTCGCCGGAACCGGCTGGAACCTGAAAATTTCCGGCTAAATAATGCCCCGGGAGGAATGTATATTTCGCAAGTGGAATACCTCAACGCATCAGAATGCAGATTGACCATCTCTGGTGAATTAACAGGGTTTCCTGATATTTCCGTTACAGCTTTTAAAAAGATCCTGAATACATATCAGGATCTGACCAGCAACAAACTGGCATCTTCCGGCATCGACATGTTTGGCGCTACTGCTGATATTGATGTTTTTCAGGATCACAGCCAGATCCGTATCCGTTGCAGTCAACCTGAATTATTACCCGGACAAGTTGAAATCCTGCATGTTTCCGGACAAAGCCTGGGAACCTTCAAAATATGGAAAACACGCGATAATATCATATCCCCCCACCTGATTCCAGGTCTCTATTTAATTGTATTTAACACTGAATTTGAACCACAAATCCGGCGGATTGTGATTGTTAATCCCAATTGAGGGTTCTTGAAACAACAAAGACTAACCCCTCCCTTTGCGTAACGATTTAGTAACTGCAAGTCACCAATGCATTAATAGTTATCCTACAACATCTCACTTTCCGGTTGTTTCTTGTGCGTCTGGGCGCAACTAGTCTCGGACACAGCGAAGGGTAAAACCGTCAGCCCTGCCGTAGTTGGTCATGTCGCTTCCCCCACTGTCAATACCCAGGCTCCAGCCGTCGGTGGTACTGCCCTGCGAACTGCTCCAGTAGTATCCGCTTGAGCCGCGAACGCCCAGAGAACCAACACTGCCGTGGAGATACCCGGCAACGTGTATTTTTAAGCCAGAGTTCCAAGGGCCATTCCAGTTGGTCCAGTTCCCGGCATTAATAATATTATACCACTCTGCATACGTAGGCAAGCGCCATCCATTGCCAAGTTCAAGGACGCAGGGGTCGCTGGCCGGTATCCAGTCAAAGTTTTCGCTGACGCTGCTTATCCAGGCAGTAGCTGGCGTTCGGGTTGTGCCATCATGTTTAAAGCCTTGTTTACGGTTGAACTGCCAGTACCAACCTGCTGAGGCTTCGGTGGCATCATCAACAGCGGTTGCCTGGTGGTCGGAGCCAAGGTTACTGGTAATCCAGCATTTGGAAGTTTCTCCGGGTATATTGGTAACAGTGCCGTAGGTAACGGTTTTAGAAACCGGGGCTACGCTTCCTGCCAGATGATTGATTGTAATGGCGCCGCACGTTCCGCAGGCCCATGTCGCCTGCGATAAGGTTCCGAAACCTGAAGATTCACATCCATTGTAAGCCCAGATATATCGTATATTGGTGGTACCGCATGTGAGGCCTGTCTCGGTTTTTGAAGTGGCCAGCCCAATATCGGTGGCAGTTGAAAAAACATTGGTGGCGCTCCATTTATATCCGGTAGCATCGGGAACCCTGTTCCAATTCCAAACGACAGATACTTGTGTCGGAAGATGAGTTCCTGCGATAGGTGTTGCGGGAGCAGCAGCGATCGTTTGTGTAAGCGTGGTCATACCCGATTCGCCGCATCCGCTATATGCCCAGATGTACCTTGCATAAGGAGTATTGCAGATGATGCCTGCTTCAGTTTTTGAAAGGCTGGATCCCACATCCGTTGCCGTTGCATAATCGGGGGTGGCGCTCCATTTATATCCGGTTGCCCATGAAACCGCATTCCAGTTCCAGGTAATCTGACCCGGCGATGCCATGTGGGACCCGGCTACCGGAGCCGGAATATTGCATGGGGCAAAGGTTTTCCAGCCGCCGTGGGTAAAGATGCTCAGGGAGCCATCCGTGCCGCAATCGGAGCAAAACACCATAAGCCCGTTCACCGGACCGTCCATGACATCCCGCTGTGCCCGGGTCATCCTGGGCAACAGAACACCTTTACTGGTTGATTTCACA
This sequence comes from uncultured Bacteroidales bacterium, assembly GCA_903885595.1. Classification (GTDB taxonomy): domain Bacteria; phylum Bacteroidota; class Bacteroidia; order Bacteroidales; family FEN-979; genus CAIVAT01. The sequence goes on along the minus strand of CAISJJ010000375.1, from coordinate 7,103 downwards.
TCAAGCATCGCCGAATTATCGGGTTCACTATTATCATTGTTGATACCGACTTGGGCAAATAATGAACAGTAGAAAACCAACATCATCGAAATGAGAAAGGATAATTTTTTCATACTATGCGAATTTGTTTATATCTGTGCTGTAAATGTATAAACGATTTGCGGAATGGACGAAATGAAGCCGGGTAATAAATAAAAACAGAAATGTTTGGATACAAGACCAAATTCTGTAAACAAACGGTAAGAATTTTTATATATACCAATTGAAAGAAAGCTTTTGAAGTAGATTTCTTCAGTGATACAGGCATTTGAGAAGTTTACCTTCAGTAAGTAGTTCATTCACATCATCATTTTTACAAATAGCCCTCCACATCCAGTTTAGGGCTATTTTTTATTTCAAGTACCGGTTGATTTCTTTTGATTTCATTACATCATCAAGGTTAAAAAGCAATCGGTTGCGGTAATATGTCTTTCTCACCTCCGCATTGTGGAGGAACTGATCAAGGTATGTTCTACTTCTCTTTGCTTTTTCCTTTATGGTATTGTAATCAATATACTTACAACCATCCATTACATAATAAATCATAGTTCTTTTTTTTTATATATAAAATGAGATATGTTCTTTATGGTAGTTTTTATAGAAAAAGTTTAGAAAAATTAGAAATATAGCGCAAAGTACTGAATATGAAAATGGATAGTTGATGACCATCCAATTATTTTTTTATCTTCCTAGAGTGTGTAAAAGAATTTCGTGGCCACAATTGATTTGTTGGTTGGTCAAATTCCCCCGGAAATAATTTCGTCAATATTGACAAAAACCATGAGGTTGAAAATCAATAGCATCTGTTTTACAGAAAATATTTTGGAAAATATTCATTTGGTCAGAGTTCAATTCAGGGTTGAAAGTAATTTTCTATGTTATTGTACATCAAACTCTCTAACTGGCGGCATCGGTGGCGATAACCTTCAGTTCAAAGCAACTGCCGGACTTGGTTTTGATTTTAATCTAAGCAAACATTTCTCTGTTCCAATCGAATTCATCTTGAGATGGCTACTGGTGGGTGAATCACTAAGAAAACAAAAAAACAGAATAAGAAAGAAGTTGAAACTGAATAAAAACTATTTTTGTTTAACGCTTATCAAAGTAAGGAAATGTGGTATCACTTACAACTTTTATAAATTCTTTTATGATAGAGCTATTTCAACAGGAACCTAACTGGATAGTGCGGACCCTGGCTGGATTTTTACTTGGTTATTTCTTTACTTACATAATCAAAGGCACCAATTACTTCTGGCGACAGATTTTTAAGAAAAATTATCTTACAGGACAGTGGAATTGCTACTACCAGGTTTGGGAAAATAACAAGCCAGTCCTTAAACGTGAGAATTGGACAATCCGTTTTGGTTTCAACAGCAAGCTGAGAGTAAATATTGCTACGGAAGAGAGCCTCTCCTATAGTGGAGAGTTGTTTGAGGAGAAAGGAAATCTGATTGTTATAATAAAAGCAAAAGTTTTTAATGAAAGGGGGTTCTGCCGGTATCCGATACCAATTCCAGGCAATGACACGACCGTTGTGGGTCTATATTTAGGGGTTGACTTCAACGGGCACGCAACAGCCTGTGTAAATATTCTTTCAAGAATCGAACTTCAAGTGAATGAACTGTCAGCTCTGCTGAAGGATAATACAGATATTGATGCAGCAAATGGGATGATCAGACTGAAACATTAGCAATCCTGCTACCTTGGACAGGCCAGTCCTTACAAAACTTTTCTTGCAATAGGCACTAATACATTGCACTATTGGATCAACAGGTTGACATATTATTGATAATTTAGGATCTTTACCGATTATTTTCAAACAAGTAAGTCTCTCCAGGCATGTTGGTGACCAGCTCGTAAAAGCAGTTCCCGAAGGTGAGGTAGTCGTAGCAGAGTTTTTTGAGGGTAACCGAAAAGAGCTCCTTTTGGTTGTTGGGCAATTGCAGAAATGAAGCGGTAGCCGCGTCAGATGACTGAACACCCTGCCCCAGGATGTAGTTAGTTTTTGACTCTTTATTTTAACAGACTTTCTGCTTTAAATTTGCTATATCAAAATCGGTCTTTGAAAAAATATTCACGAAATATTTCATTATGTTGAAATTCAATACAGGATTGAAAGTGATTTTATATATTATTGAATATCAATTATTCTAACTGATTAAAATGAATTTTTCAGGCCTCTATTGAAAAGTGTGGCCACGAATGAGCGAACTTTATGAAAAATAAAAAATGGGCCGGGGTAACCAACACAAATTTACAACTTATAGTAATTTGCATAATTTTATACTGATTGGTTTTATTTAGATTTTCGGTCGTATAAACGAATATCAAATTATCAGAAGTGGCACAATAGTGACACAATAAAAAAAACAAAGGACTTAATCATTTGATATTAAGTCCTTTAAAATTTATAAAAATGAAAATATGTGGGACGTGAGGGATTCGAACCCAGTAGTGGTTATTTCAAATCAGTCCCTATTGATTTTGAAAAGAAGACCATTTGCACCCTTAAAATTATTTGCAGACCTCCCTTGACCATTCATTATGAAAGTTGGATCATAATAATCAGCAAAATCCAAGTTGAATCGCAGTTATATGTTGGTAATAACAGTTAATGCCATTCCCAAGATTCAATATCAAATCAGTGAATTATAAGATACTGGGACCGGTTTATGACAGCAATTACTCATGCCGTATTCATTAAGGCTCCCGGTTGCATTGATTTGGAGTTTGATCCTTCCGAATGGAATATGTTCCGGTGAATTGATTTACAGAACCAATCTTTGCTCAAATCAATATATTTCTTTCTGATATTTAGGCCATTATTGTAATATCTTGGTTTTATATTTAAGTTTGTATCTGGTTTCACTTGAAAATACCAACTTTAAGCTCATCGTTCTTAAACATCGATAAAATATTGCGTTGCTAATATTTCTCATTTAGAATACCGCCAATTTTTCGAATCCAGAGAAATAGTTTCAGTGGACGCACCCTCTGGGTGTGTTCCTTTTGCTATTTCAGTTGGATTCAGGTGCTTGGCGGTACCTCTAAATGCTAGAATAAGCGAAGGTTCACGCCCTTTTTTATTCTTAAGTCAAAGCAAACAATCGATACCATGGCATGATGCTAACCAACAGTTCATGAAAATCACCTATAACAAATCCGAATCCGAAATCCTGCGCCAAAAAGCCGAGGAGTTGCTGAATTTTAAACCGTCAGGATTAGGCTCGCCCATTTCTGAAACCGACACCCTGAAACTCATACACGAGCTTGAAGTACACCAGATTGAGCTGAAAATGCAGAATGACGAACTTAATCTGGCAAATATGCAGGTAAAGGATGCTGCTGAAAAATACACTGAATTATACGAATTTGCACCAATTGGTTATTTTACGCTATCCAAAGAGGGAGAAATCATTGAGTTAAACCATCGCGGGGCAGAACTGTTGGACAAAGAACGCCAACTATTGAAAAATAGTCGTTTTGGTTTTTTTATTTCCGATGACAATAAACCCATTTTCAATCTCTTTCTCGCTACAGTATTTAACAGCAAGGCCAAAGAAACCTGTGAAGTAACCCTTTCGAGGGACAAAAACTCGCCAATGAATGTTCAACTTCAAGGCATAGTTACAAAAAATGAAGAACAATGTTTTTTAATTGCGGTTGATATCACCAAGAGCAAACAAGCGGAGGAGGAGCTGAGTCAAAGCAGAGAAAAATATCAGAAGGATTTGATCTTGTTAAATTCGATCCTGGAAAGCCCTGTAAACATTATAATTTTCTCCCTGGATAAAAATTATTGTTACACTGCATTTACAACATTTCACAAGAAAACCATAAAAAGAATATGGGGAGTTGAAATTTCCACAGGCATGAACATGCTCGATATAATTTCAAATCCTGAAGACAGGCAAAAAGCAAAGAACAATTTTAACAGAGCATTAAAAGGCGAGCATTTTGTTTTATCAGAAGCTTATGGAGATGAACTGCTTTACAGGACCTTTTATGATGATTATTATAGTCCGGTTAAAGATGGCAATGGAAACATAACGGGTGTTTCTGTTTTTGTCATCGACATAACCGAACGCAAGCAGGCTGAACAGGAATTAATTAGGGAAAAAGAACATGCCGAAGAAAGCGACCACCTCAAATCAGCATTTCTTGCCAATATGTCGCATGAAATACGTACCCCAATGAACGGTATTCTGGGTTTTGCCTCACTATTGAAAGAACCGAATCTTACAGGCGATGAGCAACAAAAATACATCCGCATCATCGAGAAAAGTGGCGCCCGAATGCTCAATATCATCAACGACATTGTTGATATTTCAAAAATAGAAGCCGGACTGATGGAAGTTAACCTCAAGGAGTCGAATATTAACGATCAGATAGAATACATTTATACCTTCTTCAAATCAGAGGTGGAAAATAAAGGAATGCGCCTTTTCTTTAAAAATTCCCTGCCGGCAAAGGAGGCAATCATTGAAACAGACCGTGAAAAAATCTATGCCATTTTGACCAACCTTGTCAAAAATGCCATTAAATATACCAGCGAAGGTTCAATTGAATTTGGGTATACCCTCGTAGATACGTTGCATGCAACGTCTCTACAGGGCCATTCGTCTCTGCAATTTTTTGTAAAAGACACCGGTATTGGGATTCCAAAGAACCGGCAGGAGGCCATATTCGAACGATTTATTCAGGCTGATATTGAAGACACGAAGGCACAGCAAGGAGCTGGACTGGGATTATCCATTACCAAAGCGTATGTGGAGATGCTGGGAGGTAAAATCTGGGTTAACAGTAATGAAGGAATTGGTTCAACATTTTATTTCACCATTCCGTACAATACAAAAAAGCAGGAACAAAGCGCTATTGCAGATGTTTCTGCAGAAGACACAGAAGTTCAAATGAGAAACCTGAAAATACTAATTGCCGAAGACTAGGAAACTTCGGATTTGCTCCTCACTGAAATGCTTAAGAAAAGAAGCTTGGAAGTCCTGCATGCAATGTCAGGAGGTGAAACAGTTGATGCCTGCCGCAACAATCCTGACCTCGATCTGATTCTGATGGATATCCGCATGCCCGGAATGAATGGATATGAAGCGACCCGTCAGATCCGTATGTTTAACAAGGATGTGATCATCATTGCACAAACAGCCTTTGGACTTCACGGTAACCGGCAAAAATCCATAGAAGCGGGATGCAATGAATATCTCTCCAAGCCCATTGACAAAGATGAATTACTGCGGTTAATGCAAAAGCACTTCAATTAGGCTTAGCTGTTGATTCAGTCTCGTTGTTTTGAGCTTTGGTGAAATAAAAAGAAATGTAGGATATATATGTAAGTCTTTATACCAGCGAACCAATGACATAATGCTAACCACCAGTTCATGAAAAACACCCATAACAAATCCGACTCCGAAATCCTTCGCCAACAAGCAGAAGAGTTACTGAAAGAGAAATCAGAAGCCAAAATACTGGAGCTTATTGAAGAACTGGCCTTTCAAAACGAAGAGAAAACAAAGCGGGCCGATGAACTGCTCATTGCAAACAAAGAACTGGCCTTTCAAAATGAAGAAAAGGCAAAGCGGGCAGATGAACTGATCATTGCCAACAAAGAACTGGCCTTTCAAAACGAAGAGAAAACAAAGCGTGCCGACGAACTGATCATTGCAAACAAAGAGCTTGCATTTCAAAACGAAGAGAAAACAAAGCGTGCCGACGAACTGGTCATTGCGAACAAAGAGCTTGCATTTCAAAACGAAGAGAAAACAAAGCGTGCCGACGAACTGGTCCTTGCCAACAAAGAACTGGCATTTCAAAACGACGAGAAAATAAAGCGTGCAGCAGAGTTAATCGTTGCAAAAGAAGAAATTGCTTTTCAGTCAGAGCTGCTCATTGCCAACAAAGAACTGGCTTTTCAAAACGAAGAGAAAACAAAGCGTACCGACGAACTGGTCCTTGCCAACAAAGAACTGGCCTTTCAAAACGAAGAGAAAATAAAGCGGGCAGCGGAGTTAATCGCTGCAAAAGAAGAAGTTGCTTTTCAGTCAGAGGTGCTCATTGCAAATAACAAAGCGCTGAAACTTTCGCAAGAACTTGAGGCTCACCAGATAGAACTGGAAGTAATCAATGATAATCTGAAACAAAGCGAACAACGTTACCAGGCTTTGGTTGAGTGGTCGCCTTATGCTGCCCTTGTTCACCGCGACATGAAAATAGAATATGTTAATCCGGCAGCCGTTAAATTGTTTGGGGCTAACTCCGAGCATGATCTTTTAGGAACTGATGTCATGCGTTGGCATCATCCCGATTATCATCAAATCGTTCGGGAGAGAATACGCAGAGCGGCTGAGGATGGCCTTGCAGCGCCCATGATCGAATCGAAATATTTTAAACTCGATGGAACCGTAATGGATCTGGAAGTACAGGGTAAGCCAATTATCTACAATGGATTACCCTCCATACTTGCCACCTTTAACGACGTTACCGAATCCAGGCGGTTTGAGCGTCAGCTCAAAGAACGCTTAAAGGAGATCGAAATCCTTTATAATTTAAGCCAGTTATCAGAAAGAGAGGATTTACCACTGACTGCTTTGTACCAGGAATTAATTGATTTCCTGCCAAAAGGCTGGCAATATTCTGAAATTGCCTGTAGCAGGATAGTGATTGACGGTGTTGAGTACCGTTCAAAAAACTTTGAAGATTCCGCGTGGAAACTCTCTGCTCCTCTCCTGGTAAACAAAGCAATTAAAGGGATGATAGAGGTTGCTTATCTCAAGGAGATGCCTAAAGAGGATGAAGGACCATTTCTTCAGGAGGAAAGGAAATTGATTAACGCCATAGCTCAGCAGCTGGGAAAAATCATAGAACAAAAAAATGCAGAAGAGGAAAAAGCCAGGCAATCCGGATTGATAAATTCATTGCTTGACTCCATCCCTGATATCATCTTTTTTAAAGACATGGAAGGAGTTTATCTGGGATGTAATCCCGCGTTTGTTGAATTTGTTGACAAATCAAGAAAGGAAATTATCGGCAAAACAGACTATGACCTCTTTGAT
>CAISJJ010000374.1 GCA_903885595.1 uncultured Bacteroidales bacterium | reverse complement strand
ATCTCGCCCTTACCCTGAACGGGAAAAAGAAAAAAATAACCCGGAATGATTTCATAGCGGCTTTCCTGACGCTGAAGCTCGATAAGAAGCAGCAGGAAAATATTTTCAGAAAGATGATGAATGCAAAAGCAGGATGGATGGATTTTATCAGGATCAGCTTTTTAAGTGACGACTATAAAGAGAGATTGATGAATATCATTGAGCAGCGATTCAGCAGAATTAACTGATTTTTAAAAATTGAAGAACCTCGTAACAAGCGGGAATGCGATTGTGGGGATTCATTGTCAGGCAAAAGACACCCAAACAGGAAATAGATAAAGCACTTAAAATAAAGGAAGAATATGAAAACGAGAAACGATAACATTCAGACACTTGATCAATTCAAAGATAAACACTATGGCAATCGTGGTTCAGCAAAGCGTGACCAACTGGACTTAGGTTATGAGAACTTTAAGATTGGCGCTTTAATACATGACGCCAGAGTTGAAAAAGGTTTGACTCAAGAAGAACTTGCGTTGAAAGTAGGAACAACGAAGTCCTATATCTCTAAAATTGAAAACAACATTAAGGAAGCTCGAATTTCAACACTTCAGAAAATTGTCGAGCTTGGCTTTGGTGGACAGTTGCACCTGTCAATCAAACTTTAACAAAGGAAAATAATGTACTCATCTGATTGTTACTGTTCATTTTCAGATGATAATTTATTTGCAGGCCAATATTTGATTAATTTAAATGGGTAAATGACTATTTCAGTATAGACAAAGCTGTTTGCAAAGAATCATTGCCAGTCAGTGAATCAAACCACCTGCTCCAATTCCTAAAATAATGTCCAATACGTTCAATGCTTGAATTTTGCTCATAAAGCCGGACAACATTCTGTTTCATTGCATCAATAGATAATGTGGCTATTTCGATGATGTATGGGGTGATATGAAAACCCAGGAAATCGACACCCTTAGACGCTTTTCCTATGAATGTCTTATCGGGATGTTGTTTTAATTTCAATTTCTCAAGTAAATGGTTTATTATGGCGACTGGCTTTTTTGTCCACATCGCTTACAGCCAAATTATATTCGTATGATTGAGGCTATGGGAAACGTTTATAGAGGTTCTTCCGATGGTCGAATGCAGAAAAATATATGGTGCTGTCTCCAGGAAAAAATCCAATCCTGTAATCATTGATCCGAAAACGATAAGCTGTTTTATGCCCTTTCATTTTAACCAGGTTGGGGATCCCTGAAAAAGAGTCAACTATAGAGGTGAGTGTTTAAAGTTTCCAAAACTTTTTCACGCGCAACTATTCCAGATTTCCTTGCAGCAAGCATTTTTTTCAATAATACAGTATGATCAAAGTTACCTTCAATTATAACTTCAACACCTTTATGCCCTTCTGCCAAAAGCCGCGCTGTTTCAATCAACGCCTTTCCTGCCTTGGACCTTTCATTTACCTGTATTGTAGTCATATCATTACATTTCTTACAAATGTATAAAAGATTCTCCAAAATTTCCCCAACATAGTATGATCATCTCAGTTTGTTGGTTACTCATGCGATATGATGGTCAGACAAAATCGGTAGCGGGTAGTGATATGATCCGTTTTGTGCACACCTGCTCCAATTATTCGACCAAAATAACTTTCTTCACCAACATATCGTTGAGAAACAGCAAGTCCATCCATTGTTTTATGCTTGATTCTATAACAGGGTTGAATCCCTTTATATTGTAACTTTGTATCTTCAACTTATGCATAAAAATCCAATCCCCATGAAAAAAACAAATTTGATTTTTCTTTTATTTCTGATGGTTTCCGCTGTATATGCGCAGAATATTAGCCATCAGGACATTTCCCGGGCGGTTCTTAATACCCTTCCTAAATGGTTATCGGTTATACCTGCCGGAGACGAAACAAATTATGGTTTTCAGAATCGGGAAGAATTTTCACGGGCAGGTCTTGGAACTCCGATCGAAGAATTTGCCCTGGGCAATGATTTCAACATGCAAAAAGGTCAGGCAGCCCGCATGTTACCGCTCGGGCAATGGAGAATTCCTGTAATTGTTGATCAGAAGAACCGTGCAATGGTCACCGTAATTAAAGAAAACAGTGAATGGAAGATCGTAGATTTTGGCGCGGCAGGATTGGCAAGTGAATTAAACGATTTTGAAAATCAATTGACGGCTGAACAATTCCAAAGGCTCAAAATGGTTCGCGTATATCAACCGCTTACAGATTTTCTTTTTTATGATGATCCCGAATCCAATCCGGATCAGATTGTCCTTTTGCCGCTTCTTTCAGCTTCAAAGTATCTTGAAACCCAGGGCTTGCAAACAAAAAAAACCTGGACACTTGAAGAAGTCGTCAAAGTTTTACACAAATCTGTCTCAAATCAAAATCAGAAATAGCAATAATTGTCAGTCATGAGAAAAAATATAAACATAATCCTGGGCATGCTTTTATGCAGCTACTTTACAACTGCCCATGCCCAGATTCTGGGCGTAAAAAAAATAACCCAGGAGCAAACAGAATGGTGCTGGGCTGCAACCAGTGCCTGCATTTTGGATTACTATAACAAACCTGTTGAACAATGTAAAATCGCCGAATTTGCCAGGAAAAATTCAGAAAAAATTAATTTCGGAACAAGCGATTGCTGCATCAAACCATTTGACAGTTGCAACCAGTCGAATTACAATTGGGGTGATCCCGGTTCAATTGAGGCAATCCTTGATAATTTTGGAGGTATAAAAAGCATAGGTCAAGGCTCCCTTGACAGAGCTGCTATCGCATTTGAATTAACGAATAACCGTCCCTTTATCATGCGGTGGCAATGGCCTGGGCCTGAACAACTAGGACACTTCCTCGTTGGATATGGTTTTAAAGGAGACACGGTCTTTTACATGGATCCCGCTTTAAACCAAGGGTTTAAATTTGGTCTTTATAATTGGGTTAGCAATAGTTCCGACCATGTGTGGAATGGCACAAATAAGTTATTGGGGACTACCGGATTACCAGATCATAATACAACCACCCGGCAATTCGTCTATCCAAACCCGACTACAGGAAAAATTGTGTTCAAGGCGCTCCCCGCCTCCCCGGGAACGATGATCGGAATTTCTGATATCAGCGGAGTGTGCCATTTCAGCGGACCTGTTCCTGTATCAGGTGAAATAGATCTGTCTGCACTTCCAAAAGGATTATATATCCTGAGGATCATTTCTGACGATCAATCAACTGCCACAAAAGTTGTCCTTCAATAATTTATAAAAGGATAACAAACTTCAGCTTTATTTTAATCATTCTTTTCAAATCTTTACAGGCCAGGAATTATAAGAGGGAATGATCATTCACGGTTTGTATGAACAGTGTTCTTATTGATATTTCATGGAAAATTATTTGAAAGACAAAGATTGTACTATGAACACATTTGGATTAATAAGGAAACTCCTGTTGTCTGTAAGTTTATTTGCTTTTTGCAGCGTATCATATTCGCAAACTGATTCAGCCCTATTCACCAATGGCAGCAAAGACCGCAACATGATTGTTGTGATCAGCGACATTCATCTTGGTGCCGACCTGGCCTACACAGAGACAAACAAAAATCTAAAACCACTGGAGAATTTTCTCGACAAGATTCGATTGTCACCAAATATAAAAGAACTTGTTATTGGCGGAGATTTGCTGGATGAGTGGTTCGTTCCGGCTTCAACCGACACATATCAGGGAAAGGATCAGGCTGATTTTGTCAAACGGATAGCGATCGCTAATAAAGGAGTGATTGATGCCCTGAACCGCATCATCAAGGGTGAAAAAATTTTAGTTACCTATGTGCCCGGGAACCATGATCTGACTATAGCTGCGGAAAATGTTTCCAGTATCCTGCCGGGAATAAATCAGGCCCGGGATAAAGAGCTGGGCTTAGGCACCTATTCCCCGGCTGACCATCCGGAAATAGCTATTGAGCATGGACACCGATATAATTTCTTTTGTGCACCCGACCCGATTTCAAACCAGGATATTGCACTCGGGACGATCATGCCTCCGGGATACTTTTTTACCAGAATTGCCGCGCTCCATGTGGTGCAAAATTGCCGTACCCCGCACGATTCAATACCAATTGTTAATAAAAACACTTCGGGCGATGAAAGCCAGAATTTATTATTCGGATACTGGAAACTCTGGAGCACGACATTGAAACTGTTCAGGATAGAAAACAAGTTTGATGAAAAGATGATCGTGACAAATGTGAATGGTTTCACCGGGAAGTATTCAGTCAAAGATCTTCTGCCTTATCAGTCATCAGCCGGAGGCCTGATAAGTGTAAAACTTTACAAGGGGATCCAGGATACCTGGACCCGGAGGCAGTCACTCAACCATGTGGCTGTCACCATCCCTGTTGCCCAGGCAATGAGATATGTTGGAGCGGCAGCTGAAACAGACCGGCAGTCGGTGCTGCAATACTTTATGAACCCGGGTTCGGATAAGAGAATCGTCGTTTTCGGACATACCCATGACGCCAAAATCAACTCCTCAAACAACCATAACGGGCAAAAGTCCATTTATGCGAATTCCGGAACATGGATTGATCGCAATCCAAAACTGACAACAATGAATTTTGTCGTAATCACACTACAGAATGCTGATGCATCTTCTTACACCTATGTAAAACTATACAATTTCGAAGGTGAAGTTGTAACGAAAATGGCTGAAGACTCATTACGATTTTAAATGGTCTTGTACTCAATTGGAAAAACCGCTCACTTTAACCAGCCTTCGCCGGCATATTTTGATCATCTCAGCTTGTTGTTTCCTGATACAGTAAGGTAGTCAACCAAAATCGGCAGCGTGTAATAAGATAATCCGTGTTGTGCAAGTAGCCAACAACCTTCCTAAAGCAGGTTCCCTTCCAGGTCGATCGTGTGGTCCAGGGCAAGCAGATCGCAGGGCAAACCCTTCTCCTGTGCCCGGGAGACTGTTTTTACAAGTGAAACAAATTCGGTCATTACCGGGTTCATTGTTTCGCGGGCTACGCCAAAGTACTGGAAGTTAACCGGCATCAGGTTGCCAAGGAGATAAAAATCGACTGTTTTGATCCCGTTCCCTTGTGAAAGTTCAAATGAGACAACAGATCCCAGCAAGGCAGACGACTGCGGGTCTTCAATGGGGGTGGAACGTATCTTCAGCGGGATTCCATTCAATACGGGGTTTTCGGAGGCAAGCAATGCGGCGGTCCAGTCCAGGAATTCCGAAAACTCAAATTGCTTGGTCGAACCACTGGCAAGGAATATCGACTTCTCAACTACCCCGAAAATTTATTGTCGCAACAGCGGTTTAGAACAGAGGAGTAGATGGTCAAGGCATCCTGGTTCACCTGAAACGAATCGCTTACCAGCTCAATGTTCGAAACCACGCGGTGGCCGATCCTCCGGAAGTTCAGCCTGGAATGGTCACATGCTGAGTGTTTCGATGTTGCGTGTCAGGATCAGCACCGGCAGGATCATCAGCACCAGGGCGAACTGGTTGAGGTTTTTGATCCCCCCGATGCCAAACCATCTGACCGTTCCGGGGATGAACCTGATGAGGAAATTGGTGACCGACCAATGCCAGAACTGGAACCCGTAGCCGGAATAGAGGTCGCCGAAAAGATTCCCGAAAAGTCCGATGAAACCACCGGTGAACGGTCCGCAAAGCAGGCTTGCCGCGATCGGAAGGATGAGCTGCGGCCTGATGGCGATGATGTCGGCGCCGGGCAGCAGCCAGCTGCTCAGGAGTTTGTTCAGCAGTCCATAAACAAGGCTTCCTGCCATGATGATGGCGAGGTTCCGAACGAATCTCCCCGGATGCTGCAAGTGAAACATGGCTGATTATTCAATTAAATGATGGCCTATCGCCCTGATCAGGTTCGTTACTTCATGGTCGGAAAATTGTTTACAGAAAATGGATTTGCTGCCGAGAACCATGACATCGTCGCTGTGCGGGATGATGGCTTCAACCGGGTATCCGTAGTTCTTTTCAACCTCCTGCTTCAATTGAACCGGATCGAAGGAGGAAGGCACTTTATTCAGAATCAGGCCGATTTGTTCGACATGCAACCGCGATGCAACCCGGAGCGTGACCGATGAACCTTCGAAATCCTGCTGGTCGGGGCGCATGATGACAATCAGTTTGTCGGAAACGGCAATGGCCAGAAGCGTCTCTTCATTCAACCCGGGTAGGAATGAATTGAAAATATCTTACAGGCCATGTCCGGCGTTTGTAGAACGAAACTAAAGAGATGAGTTCAATAAAGTCTTTGACAGCCTTAGCTAAAAAATTATTTACATCCTTTTGCCAGAAGCGGTGCTGTTTCAATCAACGCCTTTCCTGCCCTGAACCTTTGCTTTACCTGTATTGAAGTCATGTAATTACACTTCAGAAAAAGGTATAACAGCGTCAACCACCCTGAATCCAATATTAAAATACCGGTAATCGGGGAAATAATTATAGCGGAAGGCCGACCGGCAAAGCTGTGCATAGTTACGCCATCCGCCGCCACGGAAAATCCGGAACAATCCCGAATCGGGACCCTTCGGATTGGTTTGCGGTTCGATTGGATAGGCGTCGAACCAATCGTGACACCATTCCCAGATGTTGCCATGCATGTCATACAATCCCCAGGGGTTGGGTGGATAACTGCCCACCGGCATCGTACTTTGTCTGAACTCTCCCTTTTCATTGTCCCTGTAAGGAAAATTCCCGTTGTAGTTTGCCTGGTTGGTAGTCAGGTTGTCGCCGGTATTGAACGGGGTTGTTGTTCCGGCCCGGCAAGCATATTCCCATTCTGCCTCGGTGGGTAAGCGGCAACCCATCCAGCTGGCAAAGGCTGTGGCATCATACCAGCTGACATTGATCACCGGGCGGTTTTTACGGCCCCAGCCTGCATCAGATGGTTTGTCCCTCCCTGTGGCTTCACAAAACTGGTCGTACTGCTCAAACGTTATTTCATACTTGCTCATCCTGAACGCGCCAAGGATCACCTGGTGCTGCCTTTCATTGGATTTGCGGTTTACCTCACCTTCCGGGCTACCCATTGTAAAAGTTCCGGCGGGTATTTCTGCCCAATCGATGTTGGGTTTTTGAATTGAAGATGTGTCGGGATTTTCCATAATAGGGATTATTAAAACTTATATGTTGTATATTATTGAGTCCAGTATAAAAACGCTATGATCGCGAAAGATAACAGTTTATCAAATTGACCTCATCCCCTAACCCATTCTCATTCAAGGAGAAGGTGAATTCCCTCTCCTTTAGGAGAGGGTCAGGGGTGAGGTGACTTTGGCTTTTTAGACCAGATTCATTATTGAATTTTAGGTCAGAAAGATACAATAACCTTGATAAAAACGCAACAGAAACACAGATATAGGCCAAATAATATGCTTATTAATTTCATGCAACGAATTGGGTCGTGAAGGTCTGTCAGGCAGGATTATTCCAGGCAGTTTTCCATAACCAGGACATAGGCGGCAGGGCTTCCCATATAAGAAGCGCTCCGGTAATCGGCACATGCCCCGTCTTTGTCTTTCAACTGCCATTTACAAAAGCCGCGGTCAAGATAGAAACCATAATAATTTGGATCAACGTCGAGAAGCCAGGTATAATCCAAAATAGCCTCCTGGTATTTCTTTAAATTGACACGGGCTGATGCACGGCCAGTATAGGCGGCAACATTTCCGGGATCAAGATCGATGACAATACTGTAATCAGCCTCCCTTCCATTCCAGTCATTTAGCCCACCCTTTGCGAAGGCCCGCATCAGAAAAAGCTCATCATCCTTCGGATCAAGCCTGATTGCCTTGTTAAGCCAGTAAATGGTGGTCATATTATCACCAACCATCTGAAATTGTGCTTCAGCGTGGAACTTATAGTAACTCAAAGAGTCTTTTTTACTGATTACCTGCCCCGTCCCCAAAAGGGGGAGCAATATAACAGCTAAAATAAGAAATTTCGTTTTCATAAATCCAGGTTGTTACGGATGCTAATTTATGCATTTTATAATTGTTTTGTTCACTGCCTGCCAATTAAATCCAGAATCCCGTTGATGAAGGTGAGCGGATGTGGCGGATTTCCCGGAACATAAAGATCAACCCGGTAATTATTTAAAAACTCCCTGCTTAGGGCTTCGCTTCCGCTGAAAATGCCCCCGCTAATGGCATCGGTTCCGGCGAGGATGACAATTTTTGGCGATGGAATGGCATCATAGCAGATCTGCAAGGCTTCAGCCATGTTCTGCGATATGGGCCCGGTGATGACGATACCATCGGCATGGCGCGGCGAGGCAACGAATTCAATACCATAGCGTCCCATGTCGAAGTTCACATTCCCGGCAGCATTCAGTTCCATTTCGGCCGAATTATCGCCGGCGGCCGAAACCTGACGTAATTTCAATGCATGTTTAAAAAAATAACGGATTTCCCTGCGCACCATCACGGGATCAAGTTGAATGGGACGATCATTCCCCGGGGAAATGATAAGTCGCTCACGTACATTCGATGCCAACTTATGATCGTTGGTAAACCTGATCTTTCCCGGAAGAGCAAATTCGCATTCCCGGCAGAAGACACATTTTCCAAGGTCGATTGTACACTCTGAAAATTCCATCCGGGAACCATCCGGTGATTTCGTGTCAGGAGCAGATACATCGTCAGGGAGGAGACGTGTGGCGGCAATGACCTTCGGCTCCGGTTTCATTCCCGGTTTGACCGAAATCATGCCTATCGCTCCAACAGGGCATAAGTTACAAAGGGCAGTTGCCTGAGTTGCGGTTATATCTCTGCTGATTATGGGCCTTCCCCTGAATATCGCCGGTAGCTCCGCTTTACGAAGGTCGGGAACGTACTGCTTGCCATGGCGGCGGAAGATGTTTATTTCTTTTAGAGGCATTTTGTATATTTAATTTGTTCCGCACCTACGGTGCGGAAATTGGGGGGGCTCCTTTTTCCTACCAATATATGACCCCTATGGGGTCAGCGCTAATTCACATTTAAAAAACAATTTTTCAGACAATTCTGTCTCATTTATAAACCACCATTCACCAATTTCCCCGCTTACCCGCTTACCAACTTCCCAACTTCCCAACTTCCCAACTTGCCAGCTTGCCAGCTTGCCAACTTACCAGCTTGCCTGCTTGCCAACTTACCAGCTTGCCAGCTTGCCAACTTACCAACTTGCCAACTTAAACATCATTCCCGCAATAACTCAGGTTAAAACTCTTATTACACAACGGGAAATCCGATATCTCCTGATTGCGCACGGCCAGGGCGAGGGCCAACCAGTTGTGCAGCGAAGGGTCTTTGGCTTTGTAATGAATTATCTTTCCTGCATCATCGGTCAAGGCAATATGACAAATTTCGCCACGCCAGCCCTCAACCAGGGAAATGGCCAGAGAGGAGGGAGCAAGCGTTGGATCATAGATTGGATTTACGATTTCGGATTTACGATTTACGATTTCTGGTTTGTGATTGATTTCAGATGTTCCATCTGCGATTTCAGGTTTATGATTGATTTCAGAATTCTGATTTGTGCTGTCTTCATTCGTAAATCGTAAATCGTAAATCGTAAATTTTTTAATCAGTTCCCGTATAATTTCAATAGACTTCACCACTTCCAGTTTCCTCAACATGGCTCTCGACCACACGTCGCCCTTGTGCAGCATCACCGGTTCGAATGGATGACCGGTATAGGCTGCAAACGGGTGCGACCAGCGGATATCGCGGTACATGCCACTGCTTCGGGCTGCCATACCTACCGCACCGATCAGGGTAGCCTGCATGGTACTAAGCTTGCCGGTACCTTCAAAACGACCCAGCACACTGGGCAGGGAAAAAATCCGGTCGGTGGCCTGCAGGTAGCGTTTTTCCACATTTTCCAGGTTCTTCAATATCTCTGCAGCGATATCCGGCATCAGCGGGTAGTTGCTTCCACCCGGGCGGATGAGTCCCTTGCCAAACCGGTTGCCGCACCAGCGTTGGGTTGTGTTGATAATGACCGTACGCAGGGCTTCGTTCACTACTTGACCGAACTGGTATGCAATATCGGTACACAATGCTGCAGTATCGCCGATGTGAATGGCAATCCGTTCGAGTTCAAGGGCGATGACCCGTTCCATCGATAACTGCTTGGAAACCATCATCCCGGCCAGTGATTCAATGACCCCGGCATAGGCCAGCGCATGACCGACCGCAGTATCGCCCGCAATGCTCTCGGCCAGGATTGACTGGGAAAGAATTCCCTGCTTTTCTGCAAAGAGGCGTTCCACCCCGCGATGCTGGTATCCCAGGTGGATCTCAAGATGCAACACACGTTCGCCATGACAGATAAAGCGGAAATGTCCCGGTTCGATGATGCCTGCATGGATGGGGCCTACGCCTACTTCATGCAGTTCTTCTCCTTCACTGGCATAGAAGGGATAATTGTTCATCACCCTTGACTGATCTGCCCTGTCGAAAGGATAGCGAATGGGCTTCAGCCAGGGATGTCCGGGGAATTCAATGCCGAATTGTTCATGGATCTCCCGTTCAAATACATGAAACTGAAAATGTTTCGCTGTAACGGATTGCAGCGATGGCAAGGGGTGTAGGGGCTGTTCGTGTGAAAAGAGTACAACAGCATGATTTTCATCGGCGGCCATACAACAGATGAATCGATACCTGTCCTTCAGCGGAACCACCATATAGGCCACGCAATGGGTTCCCTCCTCACCCATCAGAAGATCTGTAAATGCCAAGAATTCACGATATTCCATCACAGGGATGTCTGCCAGTTTTACAGTTCCCGGGTTGGTGAGTATTTCGGTGTATCTCTGGTCCATCATTATTTCGGCAGTGCGTTGATAATCGATTCAATAAGCTCGCGGAAAGGCGCAGGCTGGGCAAAACAGATAAAAATGACTATTCCGAACAAAACGTACTGGCTTGCCGATTGCCACGGATTTACCTTTTGCATCTCATGTAATGGTTTTTCGCGTGGTTGTGAGTAAACGATATGCAGCACCCTTGTAAGCAGTGCATACAGCACAAAACAAAGCAGGGCCGCGGTAACGGCCAGCAGAACCCAGTCTTTGGATATTACCAGCGCCTTCATCAGGTACAATTCAGAGATGAACATCCCCGATGGGGGTATGGCGGTGATGCACAGAAATCCCAGCAGCAATGCGGTCGCCCCGGCCGGGTACAGATTCATGTAATTTCCCGATTCATCGAGTTTATAGGTCCCCATCACCCTGTAGGATTGCCCCATCTGATAAAATAATCCCGCCTTGGTGAATGAATGAAGTACGATATGCAGGATAGCCGCGTAATAGCCAATGCCGCCTACGCCAAGTGCAATGGCGACAATCCCCATATTTTCAAGACTGGAGTATGCCAGCATGCGTTTGTTGTGTTTGGCTTTGAGCATATATCCTGCAGATACAAGCAGTGATAACACCCCCGAAAGGATCAGCACATGGTTCATGAATGGCAGGATAGTGGTGGCCGAAAAGAGGGCGTAGATACGGAAGATAGCCAGGAACCCAACATTCATAAGGGTCGTCGAGATAAAGGCGCTGATGGGCGGCGGTGCAACGGTATGTGCATCGACCGTGACAGTATGCATGGGGAACAATCCCATTTTTGTACTGTAACCAACCAGGACAAACACGAAAGCGATTTTAAGATAGAGCGGGTTAGCCATCCGGGCAATTTCGGTAATGCTGTCGAAGGAAAGGTGCAGCAGGCGGACATCATGCACCGTGAATCCAAGAAAGAGAATACCAAGATAGGCCAGGGCAATCCCGATAGAACAAACAAAGACATACTTCCAGGTGGCCTCCAGCGCCATGGGGGTTCGATCGTGGTAAATGAGCGCTGCCACTGCCAGCGTGGTAGCCTCCACAAAGATCCACACCGCGGTCATCCCGTTGGCCAGGTATGCCCCCGACATGGACGCGACGAGGGCGATCAGTGCAGCATGGTATATGGCAAACACCCTGGGCTTCGCATCTTTCACATAAATAAACCCATGATAGACCGTCGTGATGGTGAGAATTGAGAGAATGGAAAGCAGGAGCACACCCAGTGCATCGAAGGTGAAATAATCGAGAGCGGTTTCACCCAGATGAAACCAGGCATATCCTGAAAATGCTATATGCACGGCCACGTAGAACAAAGTAAGGACCTTCGCCAGCGGTTTGCTGTGCACCAGCCCGACAATGCTTCCCAACAGCAGAGAGATTGCAAAAAACCCGATCAATATGGGTCCGTTTTCAACCATTTACGATTTCTTTTCTCACGTTTATTGTTAATGTTTTCCGCACCTACGGAGCGGAAATTGTACTCTTTCCTCCTGGCTACCAAATTATGGCCCCCACGGGGCCAAGGATTTCATCATGTTCCGATCATGTTCCGATCATGTTCCGGTCGTGTTCCGGTCATGTTCCGGTCATGTTTCCGTCACGTTCCGGTCATGTTTCCGTCACGTTCCGGTCGTGTTCCGGTCATGTTCAGGTCGTGTTCCGGTCATGTTCCGATCATGTTCCGGTCATGTTCAGGTCGTGTGCCGGTCATGTGCCGGTCATGTGCCATTCATGTTCCCGTTACGTTTTCATCTCGTTTTCATCTCGTTTTCATCTCGTTTTCCTTCATGCATTTCATCTCGTTTTCGTCCCGTTCTTTCGTCCCGCATTTGTCCCGTGTCCCGCGTCCCGCATTTGTCCCGTGTCCCGTGTCCCGCGTCCCGCATTTGTCCCGCGTCCCGCATTTGTCCCGCGTCCCGTGTCCCGCGTCCCGCATTTGTCCCGCGTCACGTTTTAATCATCCTTCAGCATCGTCAGCTCATGTGCCGATTGCTTCAATTTCATCACAAAAATCCCCAGGATCAGGACGCTGACAAAAATGTCGAGCAGGATCCCGATGTTGATCAGCATGGGCATCTCACTGCCGATGGCCAGAGAAAGCAGCAATACCGCATTTTCGATCACCAGGAATCCTACCAGGTGCGAAAATATCTTTTTGTGCGAGATGATCATGAACATCCCGGTATAAACGGCAAAAAATGCTACAACAAAGTAGATCATGGTGGCGGGAGTAGTATTCATCGAAAAAGAGACTACGATGCTGAGCAACAATCCCAGGGTAATGAAAATAAGGGAATAAAACCCCGGCAGCGCTTTGTCGTGCACCCGTGCTTCCCCTGTTTTGTCGATGATACGGAATAAAAGGTAGGGAACCACGATCACCTTGAATACCAGCGTTTCGATGGCCACGAACAGGAGCGTTGCCAGGGTGATGGCGTGGAGTTCGAGGAATGACAAGGCGAACAGCAATACTCCCTGGAATCCGATCAGCCCGGCATAGATCGGGAAACGCTCTGTCATGCTGAGGTAGATCAGCGTGATGGCGAAGACGATGACGAGCAGGACTATCATTTAACCAATCATTTTAAATGTGATCAACAACACCAGGATAAAGGCCACAAGGGCGATCGAACTCAGGGTGACGATAAATTGCGGATTACGCGCCAGTTTTTTCCGTGCCCTGAACGATTCCATCAATCCGATCATGATGGCAAAGACTACCTGTACCATGAAATAGACTCCAATCTGCAAAGCAACCATCCAATATCCACCGCCCCCACTGTTCATTATTCCCCGTTCACTGTTCATTAAAAACTGTTCACCGTTCACTATCAGTTCCCTGCCATCGACCGGCACCAGAAAGTTGGCAATAAGCAGTCCGTACAAGGCAAATTTCAGCGCTGTGCCAATATGCATCAGGGCCAGGTCGAACCCACTGTGATCGAGGATCATAACTTCATGCACCATCGTGAGTTCAAGGTGGGTTTTCGGGTCATCCACCGGCATGCGGCTGTTTTCGATCATGGCGATCTGGATCAGCAGGTACACCGCGATGAATCCGATGATGAAGGAGTTGTGGCCGGTAAACTGGAACGATTCGAAGATCTGTTGTAATGAAGTGTGGCCGGTAAGCAGCGCCAACGTTCCGAAAAGGATGAAAAAAGCAGGCTCGGCCAGCATGGAATAGAGGGCTTCGCGGTTGGCCCCCATTCCTTCAAAACTGCTGCCTGTGTCGAGCGCACCAATGATGAATATGAATTTCCCCAGGGCCAGCATGTAGGCAAGCAGCACAAAGTCCCCGTTAAACCCGAAAAAGGATGGCATGCCGGGAAAGGGCAGCAGCAGCAAGGCACAGACAATAGTTGACAGATAGATTACCGGGGCTATCTGAAAAATGTAACTTGTGGTGGTGCTGAATACGCTGCCCTTGTGCAGCAGCACCCAGATGTTTTTCCAGGGCTGCAGGATGCCCGGACCTTTGCGGCCGCTCGCCATGCTTTTCACCCGGAGGATGATTCCAGGGAAAAAAAGTGCGGTGACGATGGCCAAAAGAAATCCCATTATATAAGGTTCAGATAGAGTAAAGCAAACAGTACGAGCATGAAAATGAAAGCGTACAGGATATAATGCTGGATATTCCCGGTTTGAAGCCGTGCAATTTTTTTAAGCGCAAGCATTGAATAATCGGTGATCTTACCAAGCACCGACCGGAAAACATCCACCGGGCGGAGTTCAAAGGAACGTTTTACGGGGAAAATATCCTCCTCATGAATCTCCCGGTATTCCAATTTCTCATGTAAAACAGGATCAGCCAGTTCGGCGAAATTCGCCGCATAGGAGGTAGCCGTATACTGCTGGCGTGCTGTTCCAGCCGTATAGCCGCATCCCCAGGTTGGTCCGCAGGTAACTTTCCCGGGTCTCAACACCCTTTTCCGAATCAAAAGGAAAACGACAGTGATCAAAATCAGGATCAATCCCATCAGACTGATTCTCGATAAGGCGTAAACCAGTGGTGCGACCAGTGGCAGGGAATTCACATGAAACTGTTCCCCGATCATGGCCATCAGGGGCGATAAAAATATCATGGGAGCCAGCCCGATAACCAGAATGACACCTGCAATGAGCAACTTCGGGAACAACATCTCAGGCGTGACCGCTTTTTCTTCTATATGAATATCGGAACGGGTCGATCCCAGGAAGGTTAGTCCGAACGCTTTCGAGAATCCGAAGAGGGCCAGTCCGCCAATGAGCGCCAGCGCAAGGATGGTCATTAACATCGACATTGTCTGAAATACTGAACTTGCCTGCAATCCGGCAAAGAGTCCGTAATAGATCAGTATTTCCGAGATGAATCCATTCAGCGGAGGAAGGGCGCAAATGGCAACCGACCCGAAGAGAAAGAGCGCAGCCGTGCGTGGCATTGAATGTATCAAACCACCCAGTGAATCGATGTTGCGCGTATGTGTTGCCTTGTAAACCGATCCTGCGCCATAAAACAGCAGTGATTTAAACAGAGAATGGTTCAGAACATGAAATAACCCTCCTCCCAGGCCCAGTATGATCAGCGCCGGGTTGCCGACTCCAATGCCCATCGCCCCCAATCCAATACCAATCCCGATGATCCCGACATTTTCGATGGTTGAATAGGCAAGCAGTTTTTTCAGATCGGTTTGCACGATCGACATCATGATCCCATACAGACCTGTTATAACAGCAATGACCATGATAATGATGCCAATGAGATAATGATCATTTTGAACTGAGGTTAATACACGCAGGATCCCATAGATCCCCATCTTGATCATTACGCCCGACATAACTCCCGAAACATGCGAAGGAGCTGCGGGATGCGCTGCGGGAAGCCAGGTGTGGAATGGCACAAACCCCGCCTTGATCGCAAACCCGGCAAAGAACAGAAAGAAGAGCGGGGCATTGGGATGACGCAAGAAATAGGTCGGCAGTCCATCAAAACCAAATTGGCCCGTGTCAGCCTCCACCAATAAAAAGGCAATGATGAGCAGTACCAGCCCAACATGCATCTGGATGAGGTAATTGACCGCCGTTTTGAGCGTCGACCGTTTTTCGGCTTCAAACAGGATCAGCATGAATGACGCCACGGCCATCAGCTCCCATGAGATCAGAAAGGCTGTACCCTCGCGAAGCATCAATACGCAAAGCATCGAAAGATGCAGCCACGTATAACTGAAATAGTGCAGGGCAAAGCGGGCCGATGTTTTGGTTGCCCTGTAGGAGCTGAGATACCCGTTTGAATAAAGCAAACCGGTGAGTACGGTGAAATTGGTGACCAGGATGAAAAAAGCACTCAGGCTGTCGAGTGTGAAGGTGATCGAACCCACCGGCCCCCTGGCCTGGAAAAGAGAGGCAGCATTTTCCGGATGCATAAGCACGTTGAATGCCGGCAGCGAAGTGACCACGATAATCAATGCCGTTAGCGCCAGGGTAAAATAATACCGTATCCCGGAAGGAATAACCAGAATGATAAAAGTGAGCAGTACAGGCGAAAGAATGGCAATATTTTCCATCAGAAAATGCAAAGTAAAAGCATTTGTGTGAGCGGAGCCATCAAAACATCCGGAAATTATAAACAGGGTGGTGTTAGTCGGGAGGCCGACACCCTGACAGGGTGGTATGATTAACCGGTAAATCCTTGTCGTTTACCGATTGTCTTGCGTGCCACACTCCATTCAGTATTACTTTTGTTAATAAACACAGCCAGTATCAATTTCCTGTATGTTCTGTCGAATTGCATATATATAACTCCCCGGGAAAAATGGTTCAGGAATATTCTTACCTTTACGCAACAGATTCCTATAGTGATACAGATCTAAGTGATTTCAATCCAATAAGCGGAATTTATGCAATCAGCATCTTCTGCATTGTGGAAACCTAGCATAAAACCTGCCTTTTTTAAATCAGTCATGTCGGAAAATAAATTATAAACCTATGAATTCAGCACTAAAACGCTATGCCATCATCAGCCTGTTCTTATTACTGCTGATCCCTCTATTGTTGGTTTCCTGCAAAAAAGAACCTGGTTCAGGGGGTAAATCAACCATCTATGGGAAAGTTTTTGTGAAAGAATACAATTCCACGTTCACCATTCTTCGGGAGACCTATTACGGACCAGAGATATGGGTATACCTGATTTACGGCGATGACCGCGATTACGGCGACCGCATCCAGACCAGCTATGATGGGACCTGGGAGTTTAAATACCTGCGGCCGGGATCGTATAAGGTATATGCCTATTCCAAGGACTCCACACTTCAAACCAATGCGCCCGTTGCAGTTATCAGAGAGGTAGTGGTTCCTGATAAAAAACAAGACATCGAAGTGCCTGATCTTATTATCTTTAACTAAGTGATTATGACCCGCACCCTCCTCCTGATCCTGGGACTGCTGATCGCGGTCACAGTTCCATGCCAAAGTAAAAAAGAACGAAAAGAAAACAGGATCAAGTCGACCACCGAATGGGAAACAGCCATTGTCGACGGCAAATCAACCACCTATAAGGTCATGTATGAAGAATTCGATAAAGCCGGCCGGCCGGTGATGAAGGTGGAATATGCTCCTGACGGTGCGGTAACTTGCCGGTCAACCGTTATCTTCAACAGCTTCGGCAACAAAACCGAAGAGACAGAATTTGACCTGGCTAAAAAGAAAAATCTCCGCTGGACTTACCGTTACAACGCCCTGAAGGACAAAACAGAGGAGGTGGAATACGAAGGCTCCGGGGCAATAAGGAAGAAAACAACCTTTACATATGATGCCCGGGGCAACAGGATTACCGAGACAGAAACTGATGCAGCAGGAAACCTGCTCCAGAAAGCGGTCTTTACCTACAACCAGAAGAACCTGAAAACCGGGAAAACGATTATTACCGGCTCAAAACTGAAGGATAAGTCGAAAAAATGGGACTATGTCTGCTATTGATGAACTGCTTGCCCGTTTTGAACCCATTTCGCTCGAAAAGATGGACGAAGTGAAGTTACTGAATCGCCTGGATACCAAATTCGCATTCAAGGCAGGACAATTGCCTGCCATACTGGAGAAGGTTCAATCGTCGTATTATGTACTGGAAGTCAGCCAGGTGCGGATTCAACATTATGAAACCCTCTATTTCGACACGCCGGAACGCATGTTATACCTGAATCACCATAATAAGCGGATGAACCGTTTCAAGGTGCGCAGCCGCAAATATGTCGATTCGGGCCAGTGTTATTTTGAGATCAAGTTCAAGACCAACAAGGGTCGGACTCTAAAAGAGAGGAGCCGCCAAACAGGTCTCCGGGAAGAAATCGCAGGCAAGCAGGAGCAATTGCTGAATTCACGCACCAAACTTACACCCGGCATGCTGAGACCAGCGCTCTGGGTTTATTTCTCACGCATCACCCTGGTCAATCATGCCATGACTGAGCGGGTTACCATCGATACCGGGCTGACATTCAGAAATGAGTCGGGCGAATGTTCCTACCCGGGAGTGATCATTGCTGAGGTAAAGCAGGATAGTTCAGGTTCATCCCTCATTTCACATCTCTTTCATAAACAGCACATACCCGGGATTAAAATCAGCAAATACTGTCTCGGGACCATCAGCCTCAACCACCAGATAAAGAAAAACAACTTCAAACAGAAATACAACTACCTTAATAAACTGAACCATGATATCTGCTAAGCAAATCACCATGTTCATGCTGCTTTTGCTGCTTGCCATTCCGGTCAAAGTATGCCTCCCCCAACAAGCTGAGAATGAACTTTCTTTTCAGGAGGCAACTGATACAAAGGAAAAGAAGGACAAGAAGAAGGATACAAAGATCCTGGATATGAATGAAAAATTCATCATCAGCCTGGGAATCAACCTGCTTAATGTAGTGCTGATCATTCTGCTGGTCTATTACCCGAATTACCGGAAGCTTGATTACATTTTCACCTTCATCATGTTCAACCTGGTGATTTTCCTCCTCACTTTTGTACTGAAATATGTCAAGCTCTCAGTTGGGGCGGCATTTGGCCTTTTTGCTGTATTTTCCATGCTACGGTACCGTACCCAGGGCATTTCGATGAAAGATCTGACCTACCTCTTCATTTTCATTGCCATGGGAGTTATCAGTTCCATTCAGCTCGAATACTACGAGCTGGGAATTATCCATGGCATAATCCTGATTGGCACTTTTGTTCTCGACGGGAATGTGATCTTCAAGGGCGAACGGATCAAGCGGGTTCTTTACGACAATATTGAAATGATAAAACCAGAAAACCAAACAGTTCTGATGGAGGATCTGCGTGTGCGGACCGGCCTTAATATTCACCGGATTGTGATCGGAAAGATAGATTTCCTTAAGGATTCAGCCGTGATAAATATTTATTACTATGATTAGAAGACCGGGATTTTTTCTTTTCTGCTTTCTCATCCTGGCTTTGAACGGTGTTATAGCACAGGTAGACGACACCCAGTTATGGATGAGCGTGCAACTGGAGAAGAAGCTGACCCCGGCCCTTGGAATTGAATTCACCGAAGAGATCCGCATGAATGAGAATATAACCGAAGTGGGAACTGTATACAGCGACCTGGGAATAAGTTACAGGTTCTGGAAACGGTTCAGGTTAGGTGCATCATACCGGTTCTCGCTGAACAGGAGGTTAGACGATACCTACGAACGGCGACACAGCTGGTATGCCGATGCCAGTTACCGTGAAAAGCTCAAACCGGTCATCCTCGTTTTGCGGCTGCGTTATCAGTCGAGGTATGCCGAGATCTTCACCTCCGAAAAAGCAGGATTGCCAAAAAACCATCTCCGTACGAAACTCACGGTAAAATATGACCTGAAGAAAAAATTCGAACCCTATATTTTCGCAGAGACCTATTTCCGTACCGGGGTACCGGCATCACAATCATTCGACCAGCTCAGGCTGTGTGCGGGGATCGAATACACTTTTAACCGGATGCATATGATCGATCTTCATTATCTTTTCTGCAGGGAATATAATGTTAAAAATCCGGAAACTGATTATGTAATCGGCATAAGTTACTCATTTACATTTTAATGCATGTGATTATTATTCCGGAAAAATGACAGGGAAACGCATTTCTGAAACAAAACTCGAGACTCTTCTTTACAGGCAAAAAACTCATCTATGTTACTGTACAAATCATAATGTGAAGTATTTTTGTGACAAGAAAATACAGCCATGTATTCATGCATACTCAGTAAACCATACCGGAATTCAGCGCGATACGTAATACTTTTATGTTTACTATTTCTGGTTACCCTTTCCGGTTGCCGAAAGTCAACGACCACCGTGGAAAATTTACCCTACCAGGAGAGATATAATCAGGTTTACGGGGCGGACACGCTCCAGCAGTATGACCTGTTTTTGCCAGAAGGCCGCGACCATCAGACAGAAATAATCCTGGTGATCCATGGCGGTGGATGGATCTCAGGGACAAAAGAGGAATGGAATTATTATGCGCAAAGGTTTTGTGATTTTGGGTTTGCAGCAATCTCAATGAATTACAGACTCGCAAACGATTCAATCCATTATCAGGACATGCTCGACGATATTGATTCAATGATAACATGCATATCTGTGAACCGGTTACAATGGGGAATCGGGAGTGGCCGGATCGCACTTTTTGGATATAGTGCAGGCGGACATTTAGCCCTGCTGTATTCCTATTCCAGGGATAACGAACGTAGCATCAGTTCCGTGATTTCACTGGCCGGTCCCACTGATTTAAAGGACAGCTTGCTGTGGGAAAGTCCTGGTTTATACGACAATATCGTCTTAATGACCGGTGATCCGGATCCGGCTGATTGGTTTCAGGCTAACCCGGTCAGCTATATCAGCCCGGCAAACACTGCCACCCTGCTCATACATGGCACCAATGACAGTATCGTGCCCTATTCACAGTCAGTTAAACTGAATCAACTGCTTGCAGCTTCATTTGCCCCGGTAAAGCTATTGTTGCTGGAAAAAGAAACTCATTTTTTTTCTGCGGCTGCTACAGAAAAATTTCTGAACGAAACAAAGCAGTTTCTTGATGAAAATAGTAAATGAAGAAATCCGTTACTCGTACCGTAAGGCATCGATCGGGTTAAGACTTGCGGCCTTTCGTGCCGGGTACCAACCGAAAAAGATACCGATAGCCGAAGAGAAGAGGAACGACATAAGGATTGACTGGATGGTGATGGTCACGGGCCAGCTGAGTATGTTGGCGATCAGCTGTGAAACCAGTACGCCCAGCGAAACCCCGATAAAACCACCCAACAGGCTTATCAGCAGGGCTTCGATGAGGAACTGAAGCAGCACATCACGGCCGCGGGCACCCACACTCATGCGAATCCCGATCTCCCGTGTACGTTCAGTAACCGAAACCAGCATGATGTTCATGATGCCAATACCGCCAACAAGCAGGGAAATACTGGCGATTGTAGCAAGCAGGATGGTCAGAATGCCGGATGTGGCGGTTGCCGCATCGGCAATATCAGTTTGGGTCCGGATAGTGAAATCAGGATCTTCAGAAGGACCCAGGTTGTGTTTTGCCTTCAGTACATCGGTGATCTCCTGCGATGCTACTGTGATTTGGGGTTCTGATTTTGCTGATGCCAGCATGCTTTGTATGTGCGTGATCGCCATCATCCGTTTTTGAACTGTGGAAAAGGGGGCAATCACCATATCATCCTGGTCCTGGCCGAAGGCATTCTGGCCCTTTTTCTCGGTAATTCCGACGATCTTAAAAGGTATTTTATTTATGCGGATGTAACTGCCTACCGGGTCGGCATCTGCTCCGAAGAGATTGGTGACCACGGTTTGCCCGACAACGCACACCTTGGTAGCGCTCCGGTCATCACTCATGGTGAAGAGATTTCCGCTCATCAGCTTCAGGTTCCTGATTTCAAAATAATTCGGGTAAACGCCATAAACAGAGGTCCGCCAGTTCATATTGCCATTGACCAGTTGTCCGCTGGTTCGCACCGATGGGGTCACATAGGCAACAGCAGGACAGCGGTCGGCAATGGCCGTTACGTCCTCCAGGGTCATCTTCTGCGATGATCCTGCCTCCATGCGCACCCCGCCTGTACTGCTGGCCTGAGGCCAGATCATCAGGACATTGGTTCCAAGGGTGGAAATCTGGGCCTGGATGCTTTGCTTTGATCCCTGCCCGATTGCCAGCATGGCAATGACCGAAGCCACCCCGATAATGATACCCAGCATGGTCAGAAAGGTCCGCATCTTGTTTTTAGCCAGCGAACGCAAGGCGGCAATCAAGAGATTCTTTACTTTCATTCGTCATCCTCCTCAATCATAACAGGTATGTTTGCCAGTTCATCTTTTGAATTTCTTGGTTTTTCCACTTCGATAGCCTTGATGATCCGCCCATCGCGAAATGTTATATTGCGTTTGGTAAAAGATGCGATATCGGCTTCATGGGTCACAATCACAATAGTAATGCCCTTCTGATTCAGCTTCTGGAAAATATCCATCACCTCCAGGCTGGTCCGGGTATCGAGGTTTCCGGTTGGTTCATCGGCCAGGATTACGACCGGATCGTTAACCAGGGAGCGGGCAATGGCCACGCGTTGTTGTTCCCCACCCGAAAGCTGGTTGGGGAAATGGTGGGCACGGTCGGCCAGGCCTACAGCGTCAAGCGCATTCAAAGACCGGTCGCGCATCTCACGTGAGGATATCTTTTTGTTGTACATAAGCGGGAGTTCAACATTTTCCATGGCCGAAGTCCTCGAAAGCAGATTAAATGACTGAAATACAAACCCGATCTTATGATTTCGCAGGCCGGCAAGCTGATCTTTTGATAAACTGCTCACATCAACGCCATCGAGCAGGTAATGTCCACGGGTAGGTACATCAAGACAACCGATGATATTCATGAAGGTCGATTTGCCGGATCCGCTTTTTCCCATGATGGCCACGAAATCATCCTTCATAATTTCGGCATTGACCCCCCTCAGGGCATGGACCTCCACATCCCCCATTTTGTAGATCTTCACCAGCGATTTAACCGAAATAATAGCTTTGCTCATGTTATCTCCCTCCTCTTGTGCTGCCGCCTCGCTGCATCTGTGGTGCAAAAGGATTTTGCTGCTGTTGCTGACTTGACTGGGTGCCTTGCGACGTGGTCATGCTAAGAACCACTATTTCGCCCTCCTCAATTTTTCCACGGATTTCGGTATTCAATCCATCGGTTACGCCGGTACGAACCCTGCGGGGCTTAATTGAATCCCCCACCTTAATCCAAACCATGCCAAAACTGCCGCGCCGCTGCTGATTGCCGCCGGGGCTCCCCTGCATTCCTCCGGTCATGCTTCCGCCCGGCATCGCACTTCCTGATACACCACTACCCTGTGTGCCACCCTGCCGGGCGCCAGCTCCTCTTCCTGATCCTCCCCCGCTGCCATCGCCGGCGCCACCACCTGTACCGGTCCCTGATCCGCGCTGATGCCCACCTCCGCTTGCCCAGGCTGCACGTTTTTTCTTAATTGAATCAGGAAGATTTTTTTCCAGTGCATCGATATATTCCTGGGGCGGTGAGAAACGAAGCGCCGTAGCAGGAACTTTTAACACATCCTTCTCCTCCTGTACCATCACCGTAATATTTGCGGTCATCCCTGGCAACAACTTCAGGTCGGGATTCGGAACATCAATAATCACGGTATAGTTGACCACGTTCTGGGTCACCACCGGCTGGAGCCTGACCTGTCGTACGGTACCGTCGAAAGTCATATCAGGATAGGCATCAACGGTAAATTTAACGGTTTGGCCAACCAGGATCTTTCCGATATCGCCCTCATCAATATTTGCCTGTACCTGCATCTTTGTCAGGTCGTTTGCAATGGTAAACATCGTAGGAGTACTGAAACTGGCCGCCACGGTTTGTCCGACATCCACAGCTCGTGATACAACTACCCCTGAAATGGGTGCAATAATGGTTGCATATCTGAGATTGATTTTAGCCCGGTTAAGCGCCGACTGCGCTGATATTGAATTGGCCACTGCTGTTTCGTATGAAGTAAGCGCAAGGTCATAATCAGCCTGGGCCATCACCTTTTGTTCGAACAATACTTTAGTTCGATCGAAGTCGCGTTTAGTCTGGTTTACCTGAATCTCAGATTTTTTTAGGGAGACTTTTGCATCATCCACAGCCTGGGCAAGCAGGATGGTGTCGAGCACAGCAATGACCTGTCCCTCCTGCACCACGGAATTGAAATCGACATAGATCTTTTTAATGATCCCCGAAACCTGGGTTCCAACCTGCACCGTTGTAACCGCCTGTAACGTTCCGCTCGCCCGAACCGTGACCTGGATATCGCCCTTTTCCACTTTTGCCGTCCTCCATTCGACGGTGGTTTTTTTCTTGGTTCCGAATAGAAAATAAACTGCAACCGCCGCGATTACAATCACAACCCCGATAATGATCCAATAACTCTTTTTCATCTTATTAATCTTGTTTTGTCCAAAAATAATTTGTCATTTGTTCCATGTCCCGATTCTTCGTCCCGCGTCCCGTGTCCCGATTCTTCGTCCCGTGTCCCGATTCTTCGTCCCGCGTCCCGATTTTTCGTCCCGTGTCCCGATTCTTCGTCCCGCGTCCCGATTCTTCGTCCCGTGTCCCGATTCTTCGTCCCGTGTCCCGATTTTTCTTCATTTGTCATTCATGAATCTAAAATTGAATCGCCTTCCCCTGATAGAAATCCAGTATTTTTCGTTTAAAAATAAAATCAAATTTCGCCTGGATGAGATTTGACTGTGCCTGTGTGTAATTATTCTTCTGGATCAGAAAATCGGTGGCGCTCATCACCCCAACAGTAAATTTCTTTTCTGCATTTTTATATACCGACTCCACCGCTGCAACCTGTTGTTTTGTTGCATCATATTTCTTCACGGATGCACGCATATCGGTATAGGTTTGTTCGACGCTCTTGCGTAAAACATTTTTAACGTTCTGCTCACTGAGCTGTGTTGTGATCAGGTTGATCTTTGCCCTGTCGATATTGCTTTTAATCTGCCGGTTGCTGTAAATCGGGATTGAGATACCCATTGAGAACGATTGCCCTATATTATCCCAGATCTGTTCAAAAAACGGGTATCCTTCCGGGTTTACACTGCCCTTTTTTCGGCTCGAGGCATAATTGGTGTTCATGTTGGCTCCCAGGCTCACACGGGGCCAGTGGGCTCCCTGCGATACTTTCAGGGCCATCATCGATGCGCTCGTTCGCAACGAGGCGCTTGTAATCTGTGGCTGTACGGTTAATGATTTTTGGTATATCTCTTCATTGGTAAGCAACACAGCTGGGGTTGATTCATCCATCAGCGGCACCACTACATCAAAATCATCGGCAATGGGAATATCCATGAGTTGCATCAGGGTGACCCTGGCAAGATCGAGCTGGTTCTGGGCTGTGATAACCGACAGATTATCAGTGGCGAGTTGTGATTTTATCTGCAAAAGATCACTTTCTGGTGATTTCCCTGCATTCACCATCTTTTCAGTTCGTTCAACCTGGGAGGCAGTAGCCTCTTCCTGGCTTTTTGCTGCCGCCAGTATCTCCTTGGCAAATAAAACCTGGAGGTAGCCTGTAGTAATGTTTAGCGTAACGTCATTTTTAACCTTCTCGATGTCCGATTGTCCTGCCTCCACATTCAGCCGGTTTTGGCGGATGGTATTGGCATTCTGCAGTCCGTTAAAAAGATTGTAACTGCTGCTGATGCCAAGGTTGGTTGAATGGTATGCCTCGGTCACAAAGGTATTGGTAGTTGGATCTATATTCTTCCCGACATTCAGCGCTTCACCTGCATTGGCGCTCACACTGGGGATGCGGTTGGCTTTTGACTGCTCAAGGCTTACTTTGTTCAGTTCGTTGCTCATGCGGCTCTGGTTAACAGAAATATTGCGTTGTAACGCGGTGTCGAGGCATTGCTCAAATGTAAATGGTTTGTTTTGAGCTCCGGCACTCCTTAGCATCAGAAACATTAAGATAAAAAAAACAATTTTTTTGTTCATCTGTTAAATTTTTACTGTATTGACTTCGCCCTACCTCCCCCTCTCCTTGAGGAGAGGGGGTCAGGGGGTGAGGTATTCATTCTACTGATTTTTCATGGTTAATGATCTTAAAAAGCTGATCGCGATAATGTTCACTGATCGGTATTTCCTTTTTCCCGACGGTAAGCATCTGTTTTTGAATGAAATCGATTTTGTTAAAAGCCACGATAAAAGAACGGTGAACACGAATAAAATCCCTGGAGGGTAATTTTTCCTCAAGTGCCTTCATGCTCATCTGGGTTACTATTGGCTTTTCACTGATGTAGATTTTCACATAATCCTTTAATCCTTCAATATACAGGATATCCTTCAGGTTAATCTTGTATAATTTATAATCGGCTTTTACAAACAAAAAACCTTCAGATCCAACCATTTCCTGGGTATTGGGTTGACCTGCTGCCCGATCGCGCAAATCCATATATTCATGCACCTTATTCACCGCTTTCAAAAAACGCTCAAAAGAGTATGGTTTCAGCAAATAATCAATAACATCCAGGTCATACCCCTCTGTGGCATATTTTGAGAATGCAGTTGTAAAAATGACCAGGGGCTTGTGATGCAAACTTTTCAACAACTGGATCCCGGAGATGTCAGGCATCTGAATGTCGAGGAATAAAAGATCGATTTGCTGATTACGCAACACCTCCATGCCCTCCATGGCGCTCCTGCATTTTTGAACCAGCTCAAGAAAGGGAACCATTTTTATATTGTCCTCAATCAGGTCGAGGGCAAGCATTTCATCATCGATGGCCAGACAGCGAATAGTCATTAAAACCGAATTTCAAGTTCAACCTTGTATTGTGTGCCTGTATCTGCTATCTGCAGATTATGTTTACCCGGGTATAAAAGTTCAAGACGCCGGATCACATTTTTCAGCCCGATGCCCGACCCCTGTTCAACCGTGATATTTGTATGTTTTGTGATGTGATTATCGACGGTAAAAGTCAGTTGCTTTTCGTTTGAATTCAAAAAAATCAGGATTTCTGAACTCTCCTGGTAGCTCACACCATGTTTGAAAGCATTTTCGACAAAAGGGATCAGTAAAAGCGGCTCGATCGACCGCAACTCGGGGCGGCCCCCGATTGAAAAGTCAATTTTTACTGTTTCGGGCAGACGCAGCCGTTGAAGTTCAATGTAGCTTTGCAGGTATTCTACCTCTTTTTCGAGGCTCACCTTTTCATCATTTGAATCCTGCAACATATATCGCATGATCTGCGAAAGCTTGATAATAGCATTTTCGGTTTCGTCCGATTTTTTGCGTGCCAGCGAACAAATATTATTCAGGGTGTTAAAAAGAAAATGAGGGTTGACCTGCGACTTCAGGAATGCCAGTTCAGAAGCGAGTTTCTCCGCCTCCATCTCCTTCTTCTGCCGTTCATTTTTGAACCACTCCATGGTAATTCGTAACGCGCTGCTTAAGGCAAAAGCCATAATGGCAGGATAAAAGGGGAAGAATGCCGTTCTCCAGAAGTTGAAGGGATGATGGTGCTCCATCAAATCGGAGGTGGAAAGCGCAAATAGAACATTAAAAATACTTATGGTCACCAACCCGAGGATCAGTAACAGGAAATAGCGTAAGATTTTTTTTCGTAGTAAAAAACAGGGTATCAGGTATGAAAAGTTGTAATAAAAGTAAGCAGCCATGAGCAGCAGAAGGAACCAACCCTTCATCATAAAACGCTCCCTGCCTGTAGCTGATTCAATAAATAGCAAAGGCACCAACAGAAAGGCAATCCATCCCAGAACATGGATCAGAACTGTATAGGATTTGGAACGCATACCGGGAATCTCCCCCATGATTACTATTTTGCAGCGAATTTATTCATTTCCGGTTCAGCTGTTAAACAAAATAGACCGTCTGGCGGTTTTTAACGATCGGAAAGATTTTTTCACCGATGTATGAAACAAGTCAGATAGATTAATTGCTATATTTGTCAGCGATGTTAAATCAGAAATTACAACAGCGGTTAATCCAGAAACTCTCGCCCCAGCAAGTGCTGGTCATGCGCTTGTTGCAGGAGCCCCTATTGTCGCTCGATCAGCGAATCAAGCAGGAGATCGAGGAAAACCCTGCGCTGGAAGAGAACAGCAAGGAGGATGAAGAGATTGATGTAAATGAAGAGGATTCAACCCTCGATTCCATTGATTCAGATGAAGATGAGTTTCAGGAAGAGGCTGTTGCTTCGGCCGATGATGAATTTACCTTTGAAGATTATGTCGATGAGGAGGAAATTCCTGAATACAGGCTGGTTGCTGATAACAAAAGTCCGGACGAGGTAACCCGTGAAATTCCAATCATTTCGGGCGTGAGTTTCCAGGATTACCTGATTGCACAGATCGGTATGCATAAATTTACCGACAAGGAATATATCATAGCCTCCACCATTATCGGCAATCTGGATGAATCGGGATATCTGTGCCGCGAAATTCCGGCTTTGTCCGACGACCTGGCCTTTAACCAGGCCATCGATGCCACTCCGGCCGAAATTCTCAACGTGCTTAAGGCAGTACAAACCTTCGACCCGCCCGGCATCGCCGCACGCAGTTTGCAGGAATGCCTGCTGATACAACTCGAGCATAAGGCTGATCGCACCTATGCAACAGAACTGGCTACCATTATCATCAAATTTTATTTCGACGAATTCAGCAAAAAACATTACGAAAAGATCCTGCAGAAAGGGAACATATCTGAAGAGGAACTAAGAGAAGCCATCGAGGAAATACAACGCCTCAACCCGAAACCAGGCAACACCATTGCAGAAGTTTCCCGCGACAGTCAATATATCATCCCCGACTTTATCATCACCAATACTGATGGCATCCTTGAACTCACCCTGAATAGCCGCAACACACCCGAATTGTCGCTTAACCGCGATTACATCAGCATGCTGCATGAATATGGAGGCACAAAACGGAAACCGGCCTCAAAGGATGCGCTTGTTTTCATCAGGCAGAAACTTGATGCAGCCCGCGGATTTATTGATGCCATAAAACAACGACAGGAAACATTGTATACAACCATGAAGGCGATCATGGATTATCAGCATGAGTATTTCCTGACAGGCGACGATACCAAACTGCGACCAATGATTCTGAAGGACATTGCAACCATTGTTTCTTTCGATATTTCAACGATCTCCCGGGTGGCAAACAGTAAATATGTACAAACTCCCTTTGGAACGCTCCTTCTGAAAAGTTTTTTCAGCGAATCGATGCTGAATACCGACGGAGAGGAGATCTCAACCCGGGAAATAAAGAAGATCCTTGCCGATACCATCGAAGGCGAAAACAAATCAAAACCATTAACCGATGATGAACTCGTTGACCTGCTTAAGATAAAAGGTTACAACATTGCCCGTCGCACGATTGCAAAGTATCGCAAGCAGCTTAACATTCCTGTTGCGCGGCTTAGAAAAGAACTTTAATTCCGGAAAACCTGATGGAAACCAAACTTACCAGGGGAATTTCCTATATTTTTCACCCCTTGTTAATTCCTACCTATATTCTTTTTATTCTATTGAATTTGAATAGTTTCATCGCCAATTCGGTTCCATTTTCCTATAAGTTGATCCTTTCGGGTGTGGTATTTCTGACAACCTTTATGTTTCCGCTTATTTTCACCTGGCTACTTTATCGTCTCCGGTTGGTTACATCCTTTTTTCTGGTCAGGAAAGAGGAGCGGATTTACCCGATCCTGGCTATTGCAGTATTCTACTATGTAACCTATTACCTGCTGAAAGGAATACATATTTCGACCATCTTCAGTTTTTATATGCTTGGCGCCACACTTCTGGCAATCCTCTCCCTGATAGTCAATTTCTATCGTAAAATAA
Source organism: uncultured Bacteroidales bacterium (assembly GCA_903885595.1). Lineage (GTDB taxonomy): Bacteria > Bacteroidota > Bacteroidia > Bacteroidales > FEN-979 > CAIVAT01. The sequence goes on along the minus strand of CAISJJ010000374.1, from coordinate 289 downwards.
GTCTTCATATGATCGGGGCAGGAAGTTTCGCCGGCCTGTTTCTGGGACTTTCGCTGAATTTCGGGTTAAACTTTAATGCAGAGATATTTTCAGCAATAATTCTGGCAGGGATTATCGGGTATGCCCGGTTAAAATCAGATACACACAAACCCTCCGAAATCTATTACGGATTTGCAATGGGCACAATCGGGATGACCATGCTGATGTTTTTACTCTGATTAAGAGACTGTTTAAATTTTAACATACTATTCATTTTTCTTTATTCATTTTTCACTGGCAATTATCCATT
>CAISJJ010000373.1 GCA_903885595.1 uncultured Bacteroidales bacterium | reverse complement strand
TAACTCTTCCGGCCATCACGCAGAATATCTTCAGAAATATCACCCAGGTTAAAATACAGCTGACCGGAATTCAAAGAGTCATACACAAATGGATCCATCATCCAGAATTCGATGTACTGGATGTTGGTTGCTTCAAAATCGGTTGTTTCAATTTTTCGCATCACACCACCCCAGCGTGTTTCAGGATACGCAAGGGTTCCATCCGCGTTAAGTCCTTTTGAATACCCTGTTGGTGTAACATCGTAATTATTGGGACCACGGTCGGAGGGATAATAAGCAAGGTTGAGAACGGCCATGTTAACCGGCACGCCGTTCAATGGCTGCTTGTTAGGAAAGATCTCCGTCTCCCAGATTTGCCGGACATACTGGTTTGATAATTCCTGATTAGATACATTGGGTGGTATCAGGCTGGTGTTTTTATCGTAAAATAAAGGGTCAACAATATACCAAGCTAATCTGGAACGGTTATAACCATACATCAGTCCGGTGTTAGAAGCCGCCTCGGGAAACATGGAATTGACAAATTGTCCCTGGGGGGTGCTCGCCAAAAACCAGGTACCAATGTTTTTAAGGTCGATGGTCGATTTGGCGCCTTCAAAATCATCAATATAGGTGGTTCCTACTTTCCCGATGGCTTTGGAGTGGCCGGGAATAAAGTGGGCGAATTCAGCATCAACGGCAATAGAAGATGGCGCCTTTGTCGAGATGAGTGGCAGTGCATCGATAAAACGGGTGATCAGCCTTGATTGTGTCCGATATGATAGATTCAACCCCCAAACTGTATTTGACATGGGTTCATCTCCATAATTTACCTTTTGGGTAAGTGGCCGCTCATTCAGGTTCAGGATTGTACCACCAACGATGAAATCCTTGTTGACCTTATAATCGATATGCGCTCCCATCAGCCGTTTTGTTTGCACATTGAACATCTCGTTGCTTTCGAGTGAGATGTTGATAGGCGTTCCCGATGACAGAAGGCCTTCATTGATGATACGGACACGGCCTAACGTATAGTCAACGGTATAATCAACATTCTCCTGTAGCTGAATTCCTCCGGCAGTTACCTTCACCGATCCGGCAGGTACATTAAGCGCGTTGAGTGAAATTTCGGCCCCTGCCGCAGATTTATAAAAACCATCGAGGACAAATTTGTTTTTATCCGGGTACTGCCGCGCCATGGTTTTCGTCAAGGTATATAAGGAATCAAAACAGTATTTGTTGGCCAATTCCCACGAACCTTTGGGATCAGCAGGATCAAGAATTGAATCGCGCAGGTCCTGTCCGAAAGGCTCAAGCACCGTGAAGAAAATCCGGCCATTCGATGCCTGGATGGTACCTCCCTGCGTTGCTGCACGATCCATGAAATCGAACATACCATCAGCCGGAGGGTTGAATTGCTGATTAAGATTATCAAAATTCAATACTCTGATCAGTGGTACTCCTTTTATGCGACCTTCGGTTATATAAGCAGTGGGAACCCCATTTGCATTACCAGAGTAAAGAAGGTTGAGCGTAAAATCAGTTGCCTGCAGTTGGTAAGCGCCCAAGGCATAGATGTTTTTCATCATCAGCTTCCAGGTAGGAATTTTTGTATTGAGCGATGTGCTTTTCAACAGCTTAAGAATCAAGCTTTTGGGAGATACTATTCCCTGGTCAGAGAATTCACCAACCTTGTATACCGTGGTATCACCCACAACCTGGTACTGATAGGCGACGGCCAGTGTTTGATCAGTATTTAACTGCGTGTTTAAAGAGATGAAACCCAGTTTTGGGTTGAAGGTATATTCTGAAGGCAACAGTTTGCGGGCGCTTTCAACTTTCTCATAATCCTCACCGGAAACCATCTGGAAGCTGCCTTTAAGGTAGCTTGAAACAGTATTGATATTGCGAACCTGCGCTGAATCAGCAGCATTCTTCATGAGCGTCTCGAAAAGGTTATTCGAATTGTTCGTTGGGAATTTTCTATTCGGATATCCCATAAACAAACGGGTATTATATGGTTCGTATTCACCAATGTCCATAAAAGCGACGATGTTACGATTGTCAGTGACTGCAGCGCCTATGTTGGTAACCCAGACTTCAATCTTGAGAATGTTCACATTTGATAAGACAATAGGCAGGCTTTTCAGGGAAGCCTTGTAGGTATTACGGAAATACTGAGCCAGGAAAAAATGCTTATTCTCTTCATATTCATCAGCACGGATGCTGAATTTTGTGGTTTGCGCATTTCCCTGAACGGTAATGTTTTTCGTTTCGCTTTTCTGCTGCGAATAAAGAGCGGTCACCGTAACACGTCCGAACCTTAGTTTGGTTTTGATCCCGAAAAGACTTTCTGTTCCCCTGATCAACGAAGTACTGAGCGGCAGGTTAACATCGCCGGCTTCGATCAGCTGAATGATATCATCTTCTTTTCCTTCGTACTTCAGCTTTAGTTTATTCTCAAAATCGAAGGTGGCCTCCGTGTTATAGTTGACCTTGAATTCAATTTTATCGCCGATTTTGGCAATGACATTCATTTGAATCTTTTCTTCGAAGTCGAAGTTAGTCTGCCGACGCTGGCGGGTATTGAGCATTGGATCGTCGCGACGGTTCGAAACGATCCCGAAGAGAATTTCTGCCGATCCCTGGGGACGGATATCAACGGTATTATTGCCGAAAATCGTTTCAAATACTTTTCCGGGGATATGGATCTTGGGAATAATGCCCTTTGAATTGTCCATACTTGCTGCTTCTGATCTTTCAAGCCAGTATTGATTGATCATTGTTTGCAGATCCTGATTCTGAAATTCGTCGAATGTAAGGGTGGTTGGAATCCGGTAATTTGTCTGCCCGATCTTATAGGAATAATAATACTGGCGGGTAACCGGATCATACTCAATAACGGTTTTCAGATTCGATGGGTTCTTGAGATATATACCGTGTTCTTCGCCTGAACCTGGCATTACGGTTTCGTCACCAAAAGGATAGCGCAATGAGACCGAATCAGCAGGCGTAATGCTGTCGGGAGTAAAAGAAATCAGCTGGCCGTGTCCATAATTACGCACGGTTTCGCCGGAAACTACCGGGATACGTGTGGTAACCAGGACGGCCAGGCATATAAGACAGTATAAATTGCGTTTCTTCACTAAGCTCTACAAGGTGAATTAAACTCCGGAACCTGAACGTTACAATACCTTGAGGGCGTGTTTGATCAGTTGTTCCACTGTCAAGCCTGTTCCTTCCGTTTCGATGATCTTGTTTAATGCTTTTTCGGCAAGCATCTTTGGGAAGCCCAGAATGATCAATCCTGATAACGCTTCTTGCTTCTTTGTATTGTGCATGAACCCGGATTTTTCATGGGGAATCAGCTCTCTGGAAACCTTATCTTTCAAGTCAATGATAATACGTTGGGCCGTTTTTGCCCCGATTCCCTTGATACGCTGAAGCTGGATGGCATCGCCATCGGCAATGGCCCTGATGACCTCATCGGGCGAAAGCGAGGATAAGATGATCCTGGCAGTGTTTACACCAACCCCTGAAACACTGATGAGTTGACGGAAAAGTTCACGTTCCTCCTTGTCGGCAAAACCATAAAGCAAGAAGTCATCCTCCCGAACCACAAGATGCGTGTACAAGGTACATTTTTCATCTTCCCTCAGCAGGGAATAGGTATGAATGGAAATGTTCAGCAGGTATCCGATACCGTTGGCCTCAACGACTGCATAAGCCGGATTTTTCTCTACCAGCTTTCCTTCGATATATTCGTACATGTGCGCGGTAACTATTAAAATCAATGCCGGTCAGCCCGGAAAAAAGTGCAAAGGTAAAAAATTCAATGATTTATTTTATGAGTTTATTATCCCGGAGTGACTCTTCAAGTTCCCTTAAAGAAATGGGTTTTGACAGGATTTTTTTCTCCCGGTCAAGAAGAAAAATAGTTGGAGTGGCATAAATATTAAAATCATCGGCAGACTTACCCGCAAATCCCTTTAAATCAGATACATTTATCCAATTCAGCTTCTGCTCCTTTAAAAAACCTGTCCATGCCGTGCGGCTTGTATCGATCGAAACAGCCATTACTTCAAAACGCCTGGGATCTTGCTTTTCATAAAGTTCCTTAAGTCGTGGCATCATCGACACACAATGGGGGCATTGGGTTGACCAGAAAACAACCAGGGTATATTCGGAAACAATATCTGATAGTTTAACCGGCTTTCCTTTAGCGTCAGGGACTTCCATGTCAGGTGATATCTTTCCGACCGCAATCTTCTTAAAAGTTTCCAGTTTTTTCTGCAGGGCTGTTTTTCGCTGCTGATCTTCACAGGCAAAGGGATCCTGAAAATTATCAGCGATGTAGGTTATTACTTCGTCAAGGTGGTATTTATCAAAGCCACCCACGAGATAATCAAGCCAGAACTTAAATATTTCGGCATTGACAGATGCAGCGCTCAGCATGATGGTAACTGCCTTAATAAATTCGGCCTCTAGCTGCTTCTGCGCCAACCGGTTATTGCTGTATAGCGACAGATAGGAGATCGCCTTATTTGCAAAAACCATGCTGCGCAACAGGGCGGTATCGGTAAAATCAACCTTGTCGAAATAATGCTGCTTTAAAAAACTGAGCCGTTCATCCTTATTCATCAGGGCTGGCAGAAAAGGAGGCTGGTAAACCTTTGCCACGCGCACTGCATACGCATTCGGATATAACTTCGCCAGCGAATCAAGGTATTGTTGTTGACCGCGTTGAAGGTGTTCAAATTCGGTGGCGACTGAATTATAAAACACATCCCGTACCGGGTAATAATCAACAACGGGCATAAGCAGTTGTAATTTCGACTGATTGATCCGGTCGAGTCTTGAAAACGAAAGGTTGATCTGGTTTTCAATGGAGGATTGTATGATCAGGCTGTCTTCCGGGATTGAACTGGTCGTGGTAAACTGAACATTTTCATTGTTCCATACCAGGTCAACAAATCCCTCCTTGGCCCATTTCACACGAAACATACCGGGTAACCGCCCTGCCAATGAGAACCTGAAATGACCATCGGCATCGGAAATAGCCGAATCGATTGTTGTCACCTTTTCCCCGTAAATACTCATCAGAAAAATCTTGTTCCCTCCGTACCGGAGTATCGTGCCGTCAAAACCGCTCTGCGCAGTTATTGTTAGTGAAACTAAAAGGAACATTATTGTTGCAACAAATCGCAAGGCGAAATAGCGAGGTAGCGAAATAGCGAGGTAGCGAAATAGCGAAATAGCGAGGTAGCGAAATAGCGAAATAGCGAAATAGCGAAACATATTTTCTTTACCTGTTTACCAATTACCAGCTTATCAACTTACCAGCTTACCAGCTTGCCAGCTTACCAACTTGCCAACTTGCCAACTTACCAACTTGCCAACTTGCCAACTTGCCAACTTGCCAGCTTAAATTCTTACTTCTTCTTTGATCCTTTTTTCTCCAAAACTGCCGGCCCGAATATTTCCTCCAGTTTTTTCATCAATTCTTCTCCGCGAAGATTGCGTCCGATAATGACCTGATCCTTGTCGAGCAGCACATTGGCCGGGATTGAGTTAACCCCGTAAAGCTTGCCGGCAGCATTAGCCCACCCTTTAAGATCCGAAACATTAGTCCAGGTTAGTTTATCATCTTTTACAGCCTTAAGCCATTTTTCACGGTTTTGATCAAATGAACAGCCAAGCACATTGAACCCCTTTATATTGTAGGCCTGGAATGCTTTTACCAGATTTGGATTTTCGGCGCGACAGGGGCTGCACCACGATGCCCAAAAATCGACTAACAGCACCTGGCCTTTTAGTGATGACAAGGCAATTGGCGCACCAGTGCTGTCATTCATGGTAAAATCGGGCGCAACCTGACCTGTCTCAACACTTTTCAGGATGGCAATACGTTTCTGTAATGCTTGATAATACTGGGATTCATTTAAACTTGTATCCATAGCCGACACGACATCTTCCAGGTCGGTGAGTTCAAATTGCCAGCTGTTGCGCATGACAAGGTATGGGGAAACAACGGTCTTGTTGTTGGTTTTAGCAAAATCCTGAAGCTGTTTCTTCATCTCCTTATCCAGTTCGGTTGAAACGGAATCGGTTCGCTTCATGGTTGCAGAATCATTTGTCTCCTTCGCTTTTTTCCATTCCATGTATACCACCTCCATTTTATTATTGATGGTTTCATTCAGCGTAAGATACTGATTGTAAATATCATGGGTAGGAGAACCCGTTATGATCGATTTATCAATACTGTCGACAAAAATCTGCACATTTATTTTAGCATTTTCAATAAAGACAGGAAGCATGATTTGCTTCTCCTCCATGGCAATATGCCACATTTCGGGCAGAACGATTTTCCCTTTAAATGAAAACACCCCTTTTTCCAATTTTGATGAATCGACTTTCACCCATTGATCCACATCGAATTTTTGGAGATAGATCATGCCGGTGTCGACTCCGGTTATAGTTCCCCTGATGGTAAATTGATCTTTATTTCCTGTGCAGGATGCAAGGATTGCCCCGATTAACAGGATGAATGCATGTTTTTTCATACGATTACCTCCGGATTTGTTTAGTGGCCACAAAAGTAAGGCTTTTTGCGAAACAAAATAAATCTCTAATTTTACATGGAAAATTTGATTCCATGAAGTATCTTATATCCCTGGCCTGGATCCTCCTGATAATAATAAACGTACACAGGGCAGCAGCGCAATCCGAATCCGGCAAAACGACAATTCCCAAGTACAATCTGTCGAAAGATCCGGTGCTTTATACGGTTGGCTATGCCCACCTCGATACGGAATGGCGCTGGGATTATGAAGCAACGATCAATGAATGTATTAAGAATACACTTGATGACAATTTTCGGCTGCTGGAAAAATACAAACCCTATGTGTTTACCTTCTCGGGTGCACGCAGGTATAAAATGATGAAGGAATATTATCCGGAAAAATATGAAAAAGTAAAAAAATACATTGTCCAGGACCGCTGGTTTGTAGGTGGATCTTCCGTTGATGAATGCGATGTAAACATACCTTCTCCTGAATCGGTAATCCGCCAGGTACTTTATGGCAATGCTTACTTCCGCAGTGAATTTGGCAAAGAAAGTGTCGACTTTCTCCTTCCCGATTGTTTTGGATTTCAGGCACACCTGCCTTCGGTGCTTGCACATGCAGGATTACAGGGCTTTTCAACACAAAAGCTTTCCTGGGGTTCGGCTGCCGGCATCCCTTTTAATATCGGGAACTGGAATGGTCCCGATGGTAAAGGCGTAGTTGCGGCGCTCAATGCTACCAGTTACACCAGCGATATTAAAAAGCGGCTTGATACGGCAAGTTACTGGGTAAACAGGGTCATGGACAATGGGAAAAAATTTGGTGTTTTTGCCGACTACCGGTATTATGGTGTTGGGGATGAAGGTGGCGCGCCACGGGAAGAGGATGTTAAAAATGCCGTTGAAAACCTCAGCCAGCCCGACAGTAAAATCAATGTCTATCTGTCCTCTTCCGACCAGCTTTTCAGGGACCTGAGCGAAGATCAAAAAAAACAACTTCCTTCATACAGTGGCGATCTTTTACTTACCGAGCACTCGTCGGGTTCGCTTACTTCGCAGGCCTTTATGAAACGCTCAAACCGGAAAAATGAGCAGTTGGCGCTTGCTGCTGAGCCACTTGCAGTAATGGCCGATTGGCTGGGCGGTATCAAGTACCCTTATCAATCGCTGAACGAAGCCTGGTGGTTGGTTCTTGGAAGCCAGATGCACGACATTCTTCCAGGCACCAGCATACCGAAAGCATATGAATATGCGTGGAATGATGAGGTATTGGCCATGAACAAGTTCGCTGCCTCGCTGACAAGTTCGGCCGGAGCAGTCATCAGGGCAATGGATACCCGTGGAAAGGGGATTTCGCTCGTGGTCTATAATCCGCTGGCTATTTCCCGCAAAGAGGTTGTTGAAGCTGAAATTCCGTTTCCTGAAGGCGCTCCAAAATCAGTGAAGGTCATTGATGCTTCAAATACTGAGGTACCCTCGCAGGTTCTTACTTCGACGAAAAACAGCATCCGGATTCTTTTTCCGGCATCTGTTCCTTCTCTTGGATTAGCCGTATTCGATGTGCAGCCTGTTAAAGAGGCGGGAACATACACCTCAACGGTGTCGGTGTCTCCGTCGGTACTCAGCAATGAATTTCTGAAGATAACCGTCAATACCGCGGGCGATATTTCGAGCATCATCGATAAAAGACTGGGCAGGGAATTACTCTCGGCTCCATCGCAACTGGTATTTCAAAAAGAGCATCCTCAATACTGGCCAGCCTGGAATATGGACTGGAATGACCGGAAAAATCCCCCCATCGATTTTGTAAAGGGTCCGGCTGAAATATCGGTGATTGAGAATGGCCCGGTCAGAGTCACCCTTAAAATTGATCGAAAATCAAGAAATTCGTTATTTACCCAATATGTTCAGCTAGTCTCCGGGAAAGAAAGTGTTATTATCCGGAACACCATCAATTGGCAATCACGCGGTGTAAGCCTGAAAGCCTCTTTCCCCCTTACCGCATCCAATGCCGTTGCCACCTATAATCTTGGCCTTGGTGCGATTGAACGTGCAACCAACAATGAAAAAAAATATGAGGTCCCGTCGCGTGAATGGATCGACCTTACCGATAACTCGGGGTCATTTGGCATTACGATCCTTGAAGATTGTAAATTCGGTTCAGATAAACCCGACGACAAAACATTGAGACTGACTTTACTGTTCACCCCCACCACTAATTTCTATCACGACCAGGCAACACAAGACTGGGGCATACACGAAATCATCTATGGATTGTACAGCCACAAAGGCGACTGGCGGGCAGGACTCTCCGAATGGCAAGGCCGGAGTCTGAATCAGCCACTAAGGGTCTTTCGGGTTTCACAACATCCCGGGTTTCTGGGAAAAAGTTTCTCCTTCGCAAAGGTCTCAGTTCCTCAGGTTGATATCAGGTCGCTTAAAAAAGCCGAAAACGGGAAAGATTTGATCATCCGCCTCCAGGAATTGGTGGGAAAAGAGATTCAGAGTGTGGAGGTTTCGTTTGCAACGAAGATCCTGAAAGCCTGGGAAGTCGATGGACAGGAGCGGCCGATTGGAGAACTAACACTGAAAAATGGAAAGTTATTCATCGACATGACCCCTTTTGCCATCCGCAGTTTTGCCGTCCAGTTGGAAACCCCGGTTGAAAAACTTTTAGCGCCAGCCTCCATTGTGATTCCCCTGGCTTACAACGAGGATGGGATCAGCAATGAAAAAAACCGGGAAAATGGTCGTCTCGGCGATACGGGAATGAGCTTCCCGGCAGAATTATTGCCTGAATCATTGAGCGTTGATGGGGTACAATTCAGTTTCGGCCCTGAAACAGATGGAAAAAACAATGTTCTTTCGTGTAAAGGGCAAAAAATCACACTGCCGAAGACCGGCAATTTCAATCACCTGTATTTACTTGCTACAGCGCTCGGCGATACGACCGGCATTTTCAAGATTGGAAATATTAAAACGACGCTTCTTATTCAAAAATATCATGGATCGATCGGGCAGTTTGAAAATCGCCGGTGGGATAAACTCGGGCGACTCAAAGGACTGGAAAAAGGGTTTATCAAACCCCATGAAGTTGCCTGGTTTGCAACACATTTGCACCAGGATAGCCTCAACATCCCTTACCAATATGGATATATATTCAAATATTCCCTGGAAGCCTCTCCTGCCAGCGGCACGCTGCAGCTCCCTGAAAATGATGCTATTAAAATTTTTGCCATTTCAGTTGCCGACAACCCCTTCGACCAGGTTTATCCTGCTTCGCCGCTATACGACGATTTTAGCGACCGGCCGTCCATGTTATTGAATCTGCCCAGGAGTTACGTGCAGCCCAATATGACTCCGACCGCAAAAATAGTGGTTAACTGTAAGCGAAATTTAAACGAATTACCCGCCCGTCTTACCATGAAAGATTACGCTGACATTCACCAACCAAACGGCGTGACATCCATCTATTATCCCGGTGAGCCCGATACCACCCTGTCAGGGTCAACCGGTGAGGGATTTTATATTTCGGCCATCAACGATGGAATGTATGACCTTTTACCGACTGATTCAGTTAACGATAAATGGTTGGAAGCCGGCGAAGGACGTCTCATGATGGATCTTCAAAAAGAGATTGAACTTGACAGTATTCATATTTTCACTGCCCAGCATACAAAAAGGGGGGCACAATCATTCTCCCTGTGGGGTGCACAAGGGAATGAACCTCCATCGCTTAGCGGCGATCCCAAAGCTGCCGGCTGGAGTTATGTTGTTTATGCCCCGCCCGAAGATATATGGGGCAACAGCAAGGCTCTTTACACAATACTGCCATTGAAAGGAAAACCAAGACAATACCGCTACCTTCTCTGGGTAAGCGAAGACTCACAGCACGGGCCATTTTATTTCAGGGAGGTGGATGTATTTGAAAAACAAAAATAAGCGCTGGCCATGGAGAAACCCTTCGATATGTTCGTGATTTCAGATGAGGTGGTCGATGAGATCCGCAGCCATCCGACAAAACCGCATCGGCACGAATACGAAGAGATACTCATTATAACACACGGAAAACCTGAACATTACATCGACTTTTTCAAGGAGGCGCTCACCGCGCCAGTGGTGATTTTTGTTGCCCAGGGCAAAGTTCATGAGTTCATGCCCGACCCCGATAGCCGTGGATGGTGCATCCGCTACCGGAATGATTTTATCCATGAAAGTAATTTTCACTTTTATTCCAACTTTCTCGACCAGATCCATTTTTCATTTGATGCGGGCGACTGCCGTCAGAAGATCGGCATCCTGTGCGAGCTGATCCTCCACGAATACAGGCATAATCCTGAGCGGCTGGAGGTTTACCGCCACCTGCTTTCGGCATTACTGGCGAAACTTGAGGCAGAAGGAACCCACCATCTCCCCGATGACAAGGATGCAAGAACACCGCAGCGGATTGCATTCCGCAATTTCCTGAGAATACTAGAAGACAATTATACGCGCCCCTTAGGTGTTGGTTTTTACTCCGAAAAGTTGAATACATCTTCACGCAATCTTAATTTGGTTTGTCAGAAGGTTTTTGGAAAAAGTGTATCGGAAATCATCGAAACACGGAAACTGATCGAAGCCAGACGACTTCTGCTTAACTCCCCATTGAATATTTCTGAGATCGGATTTGCCCTTGGATATAGTGAAAAATCATATTTCACGCGGGTTTTCAGCAAAAGGACTGGCCTCACTCCCACCGATTTCAGGGCAGCCATGCAATCAGCCAGTTCCTAAAAGTACCACCATCTTTCCATTTAGTGTTACCACAGTCATTCCGGATTGATGCAATTTTGCAGCGTCTTTCAACTAAACAAATTACCTATTACCAGGACGTTTATGCAAAGGGCGAATGATAATAAGGATATTTCATTCAACCTATAAAATCAAACTTACCAGCTTACCAGTTTATGTCAAATGCAATTTCCGTGCACCGTAATGAAATCGAAAAACTCACCAGCTCCATGTCCGACACCACATTGATGCCGGTCCTTTTTGTCGGTCACGGCAGCCCGATGAATGCCATCGGGGAGAATGAATTCACCGGCGGGTGGCGTAAAATAGGTGCTTCAATAGGTCAACCCCGCGCCATTCTTTGCATTTCGGCGCATTGGGAAACAATGGGCACCCATATCACCGCCATGCAGCAGCCAAGGACGATCCATGATTTCTGCGGATTTCCCGAACAGCTGTATTCGGTTCAGTACCCGGCCCCCGGCAGTCAGCAGGTCGCCTCTGAAACCCGTGAACAGCTGTCTCCCGTCAAAGTCGAACTGGATCAGAACTGGGGGTTGGATCATGGATGCTGGAGCGTGCTGCGGCACATGTTCCCGGATGCAACAATTCCTGTCATGCAGCTAAGCCTCGACTACACCCGTTCACCTCAGGCCCATTATGATCTGGCCAGGAATCTCTCCGGCCTTCGCCGAAAAGGTATATTGGTGATCGGCAGTGGCAACATGGTGCATAACCTGCGCATGGTCAACTGGTATAAACCATCTGGCGGGCATGACTGGGCAGAGGAGACAAACGAAAAAATCAAGAAACTTATCCTGGCAAGGGACCATAAAACCCTTACATGTTATGCAAGTCCTGGCCAGGAAATGGCCCTCGCAATTCCAACGGCCGAACATTACCTTCCCCTGCTCTATGCCCTGGCTTTGCAGGAAAAAAATGAATCCGTTTCCATCTTTAACGATAAAGTTGTGTACGGATCAGTTTCAATGACTTCAATAATAATCAATTAAACAATAACTAAAAACCAAAACCAATGAAAAACGTAACCAAATATATGATAGCGATGATGATCGGGATGATGATCATCGGAAAAGCAGAAGCCCAAACCAAATGGAACCTGGACAACAGTCACTCGAATGTTAAATTTACCGTGACGCACCTGGTCATTTCAGAAGTTGACGGTGCATTTAAAACCTTCAACGGTTCCATGACCGCATCAAAACCCGATTTTTCTGATGCCCAGATCGATTTTTCAGTTGACATCGCCAGCATCAATACAGATAACGAACAACGCGACAGCCATTTAAAGGGGGATGATTTTTTCAATGCCGAAAAGTTTCCCAAAATGACCTTTAAAAGTGTATCGATGAAGAAAATCTCCGGCAACAAATATGAGCTTACCGGCGATCTCACCATCCGCAATGTGACCAAGCGCGTTAAATTCGCAGTAACCTACGGTGGTACAACGAAAGATCCCTGGGGCAATACCAAGGCCGGATTCAAGGCAACATCGACCGTTAACAGGCTGGAATACGGACTCAAATGGAACACACTCACCGAAGCCGGTGGTGCTGTAGTAGGTGCCGATGTCACAATCAACATCAACGCTGAATTTAACCAGGCAAAATAAGGTAATCGTCAATTCACGATCAGTTCATCAAGAAAAACCCAGGCCTTGCCCCCGTGCCCGATATGCCATGATGGGCAATGGCCGATGTTTTTAATAAGGAATTTCACATACCGCCCATTCACCGGCGGTATTTTTTTGCCTGTTTCCGCTATAACCAGGGGATCAGGAAAGGACAATGAATCAAAGGCAGTAACCTCCTTAAAGTTCAGGCCATCCTCCGAAATACTCATCCTGACAGTTTCAGGGTAAAATATCCAGGAAGCATAATCCTGCAAAAATTCCGCCCCTACGTAACTGATCACGGCGCTGGCCCCCAGGTCAACCACTGCCGTTAAATCGTTCTCCTCAAATCCCTGCCACAGTACATAATAATTGGCTGTTCCGCGTTTCCCATCAGTTAAAGTCCCCATCCCTTCCGCGCTATACTTTGGTCTGGGGTCAATGGAAAGCGTGTAGGATTTACCCTTCGCCAGGTGATCCGTAAATGCATTCTGAAAAAACCGGCTTGTCACCCTGGCATACTCATCAGGCGGTAAATTTCGTTCATGCAAGGTTTTTACATCATACCTCTTGGCAAGAGCGACAAACTCATTCAGTTGAGTCGTAACACCATTCCGCACAACGGCGGTTGAGCCTTGCAGTTCTATAAAACCATCGGGCCCCGTGATGTTCTTCTTGGCAATTTCAAGCATGGCATAGCGCAATGGCAGTCTTGCTTTGCTGACCCTGTTCATCAAAGTTGAATCGCCTGCCACGGCCTTTTCCGCCAGGTCGAACAATGCATTGTAACTTCGGATGTTTTCAGGTGAAAGGAAGGCGTCGGTCTCCTGCATCGGGCTGCCATAAATCCAGAGTGTTTTACCTGACTCCTGAAGGGCTCCGGTCATTTCAACCAGGTACTTCCCGATAAAAGGTCCTGCAGCGCCAAAATAGCCATCAAGGAATTGACGTGTCAGGGAATCAACATTCACTTCCGGGTTCCAGAGAAGTTTAGCCAGCAGGTATTGCCGTAATTCCTGGTTTTCACTATACGTTCCGCGACAGCCCTGTTCAAATACTGAACTGACGCGGTATTTTTTAAACAGCCGGATGTTGGGCTGCAATACCGGCAGGTTTGGGAAGGGAGCAAGCATGTTGGTGAACTGGATCACGTAATCCCATACAAGGATATCATCACCGATGGCCGACCAGTCTTTAAGATCGGCCACAAAGGAACCGGCAGAGGTATCGCTTTCCAGCGGCCTGCTCCGGTCGCACTCGATAGTGCAAAGCATGATATTCACATTGGAGGCCGGTTTAACATGCCGGGGCGCTGCGCGGGTATACTGATATGCCAGGGTGGAGATCACCTTATCAGGAAACGCAGAGGCCACCTTGTTTACAAACGCGATCATCTGATCCGACGGGGACACTGCACCTTGCGGGTGTGGGATCACCTCACCATGGGGACCTGTCAGGGTGCCTTTACAGGCCGCGCATTCACAGGAACCATACGTATCCATTTGCGAAACCGACCAGTACTGTGCATCCGGATTTTCGTTCATGCGCTTTTTAAGTTCATCGGTGGTGATCTGCAAAACATCGGGATTGGTGAGGCAAAGCTGGGTTTTGGCACGCTTACCACCCATGAGGGCATAGTATTCGGGATGGGAATCAAAATATTTCTCCGGCGGCACCAGGGTGAACATGGTATGCACCCACATCCCCCAGTTTTCTCCGCCCTTCCAGGCATGCCGGTCCAAACGCATTTTATCGGCAAAATCCTGTCCGTCCATCCCGGCATAATGGACCTCACGAAATCTGAATGCCGGGTTCACAACGACAGCCTCCTTGGGCAGCATGATCTCAGACAACCTTGGAATAAGTTCGGCTCCCGGAGCCCAAAAACGGCACCTGAAGTATTTTTCAAGAAATTCATAAACCCCGTATAGTGTTCCCTTGTGCGATCCGCCGGCTATGAATATCATAGGCCATTGTATCTTAATTTCAAATCCATCCGGATCAAGTGACCTGGAAATTCCGGAAGCCGGAAACCTTCCTGAATAACCGATGATGATTTCACGGGAGCTCTGACTTTCGGTTTCATCCACGATTTTCAATTTCACCCCGGAAATCATTTCAAGGTACTTTTGAAATTCTGATGCCGCTTTCAATTCAACAGGCGTGGCATCCTGTGGAACCACGATCTGGTATGGGAAAATCCGGAACATCTGCCCCCCTATTGCAAACCAGGGCCCTTGTCCAGATAGTTCCATGGCCGAAAAAAACAGGAAAAAAAAGATAAGCTTCTTCATCAGATGCAAGAATTCGAAGCAAAGTTAGCATTACCTTTACGTTAAAAAATTGGCAGGATGAAAAATTCAATCCATTTCCGATCTCAATCCTGGTAATTTTTACCATGTTAATATTTATTTTACAAAGCGGTCACATGGAATACCCATATTATCATTCACGGTTTGCATGGACGTTGTACTTATGGCAATTTCATATGTTATACTGAATAAATCCATGGAAAAAACTGGAACGGACGGTTTATCAAACAATGATCCTGCTCAGATCTTTGACCGCATTAGCCGCTACTGTGCTTACCAGGAAAGGTGTACCCGGGAGGTGGAGCAAAAGCTGACCGACTGGAAGGTTCCCCGGGAAAAGATCGGCCAGGTCATGAAAAAGCTGAAAGAGGAACGTTTCATTGACGACGAACGGTTTGCCAGGCTTTTTGTTCGCGGGAAATTCCGCATCAACAAATGGGGCAGGCTCCGATTGCAATACGAACTCAAAGGCCGCGGTTTATCTGAAAAACTGATCCGGGAGGCTTTGCTTGAGATCAGCGAAACGGATTACCATAAAACCATCCGTGAATTGATCCTCAAAAAAAAGTCGGAAATAAACCCGGGAAAAAGCTTGAACATCCGCGAAAAAATTATCACTTTTGTAACAGGCAAAGGATTTGAATTTGACCTGACCCTAAATATAATAAAAGAACTAAAAATCTGACATGATAGCACAAGACCAGCTGAGAGACCTGAAGACAAGGCTCGACATCTTGAGGAGGTACCTTTGACATCGACAAGAAACTTTCCCAAATAAAAGAAGAAGAAGAACTATCGCAAGCTCCCGATTTCTGGAATAATCCAAAAGCCGCTGAAACTGCATTGCGCGCCATCCGCGATAAAAAATTGTGGACGGATGCTTTTTTACAGGCCCTCTCCAGCCACGATGACCTGATGATCATGTGGGAATTTTACCTCCAGGGTGAAGGAACCGAGGCTGATCTTGACAAGCACTATGCTGATTCGCTGACACTTATTGAAGAGCTTGAATTCAGGAATATGCTAAGTGGCGAAGAGGATAAATTGGGTGCTATTGTTCAAATTAATTCCGGAGCCGGCGGTACGGAGAGCCAGGATTGGGCCCAGATGCTCATGCGCATGTATATCCGCTATGGTGAACGGAGCCGTTTCAAGATAAGCGAAGTCGACTTCCAGGAGGGGGATGTGGCCGGGATTAAATCGGTAACCCTTGAATTTGATGGTGATTATGCCTATGGTTACCTCAAAGGGGAGAACGGTGTTCACCGGCTGGTGCGGCTTTCACCTTTTGATTCAAATCACAAGCGCCATACTTCGTTTGCTTCCGTTTATGTTTATCCGATCATAAACGATGACATCGTGATCGATATCAACCCGGCCGAAATCAGCTGGGATACTTTCCGTAGCAGTGGTCCCGGCGGACAAAATGTGAACAAGGTTGAAACGGCAGTACGACTGAAACACGAACCATCAGGAATTATCATTGAATGCCAGGAAACCCGGTCACAAGGTCAAAACCGTGAAAAGGCGCTGAAGCTGCTGAAGTCCCAGTTGTACGAAATTGAACTCCGCAAACAGCGTGAGAAGATTGCAGTGATCGAAAGCGGCAAGAAAAAGATCGAATGGGGTAGCCAGATCCGCAGTTATGTGCTGCATCCTTACAAGATGGTGAAAGATCTGCGTACCAGCCACGAAACATCCGACACCCAGGCAGTTCTGGATGGAGACCTGACGGCTTTCATAAAATCGTACCTGATGGAGTATGGGAATGCGTGAGAAATAGCGAGGTAGCGAGGTAGTGAGGTAGCGAAATCAAAATCGTAAATCGTAAATCGTATATCGTATATCGTATATCGTAAATATGTTAAAAATCTACCATAATCCGTCTTGTAAAAAATCCCGTGCCGGATTGCAGTTCATCCAGCAATCAGGCGTTGTCTTTGAAATTGTTGAATATCTTAAGAATTCCATGACGGAAAAGGAGATGGAGAAGCTGCTGATCAAGCTGAATAAAAAACCAACCGATCTTTTGCGGACCCAGGAGGACTATTTCAAACAAAACCTCAAGGGAAAAAACTTCGAAGATCATGAGCTGATCAAGATCATTCTTCAAAACCCAAAACTCATGCAGCGTCCGGTTGTGGAGGGCAAATACAAGGCTGTGATCGGCGATCCTGTTGAAAATATTGAACCTTTGCTGAAATAATTTGCGGGAACAAACCAACAACATAATAGCCATGAAATACCATAAGGACAACGTCCATGCCAACCGTGAATGTTAATTTATGGGTATTCCATGTGACCATTAAAAAACAAATTATAAACACATGAAAACACGTATCGAAAAAGACACCATGGGACCCATCGAGGTTGACATGGACAAATACTGGGGAGCCCAGACACAACGTTCGCTCACCAATTTCAAGATCGGAGAGCCCGGTTCGATGCCAAAAGAGATGATCCGGGGAATGGCCATCCTCAAGAAAGCCGCTGCGATGGTGAATGCCGATCTCGGGGTGCTGCCCAAAGAAAAGATGGAACTGATAGTGAAGGTTTGTGATGAAATCCTGGATGGTCAGCATGACAGTCAGTTTCCGTTGGTGATCTGGCAAACTGGTTCGGGAACCCAAACCAACATGAATCTCAATGAGGTGATTGCAAACCGTGCCCATGTGCTGCATGGCGGCGTGCTCGGAGGAGAGGGAAAAACTGTGATCCATCCCAACGATGATGTAAATAAATCCCAATCGTCAAACGATACATTCCCGGCAGCCATGAGCATTGCCGCCTTTAAAATGGTGACGGAAACCACCATCCCCGGGGTGGAATTGCTTAAAGGCACCTTTGCCAGGAAATCTGAAGAATTCAAAGAGATCGTAAAAACCGGCCGCACCCACCTCATGGATGCAACACCACTAACACTGGGTCAGGAGTTTTCAGGCTATGTTTCCCAGCTTGAACACGGGTTGAAAGCGTTGAAGAATACCCTTCCGCATCTCTCGGAACTGGCACTTGGCGGTACGGCCGTTGGTACAGGCTTAAATGCACCCAAAGGTTATGATGTGCTGGTAGCTGAGAAAATTGCCGGACTAACAGGCTTGCCTTTTATTACGGCTGAGAATAAATTTGAATCACTATCGGCTCATGATGCGATGGTTGAAACATCAGGCGCTTTGAAAACACTGGCCGTCAGCCTCATGCACATTGCCTCCAACATTCGTTTGCTGGCCTCTGGTCCGCGTTGCGGCATCGGTGAGCTCAGACTCCCTGAAAATGAACCCGGCTCCAGCATCATGCCCGGCAAGGTGAATCCCACCCAGCCCGAAGCTATGACCATGGTGTGCGCCCAGGTGCTCGGCAACGATGTGGCCATCAATATTGGCGGCATAAGCGGTCACTTCCAACTGAATGTTTTCAAACCCCTGATGATCTCCAATCTCCTGATGTCGGCACGTTTACTTGGTGATGCCTGTGTTTCATTCAACGATAACTGTGCGCTCGGAATTGAGCCTAATATGGCGGCTATTAATAAAAACCTTGAAAATTCCCTCATGCTGGTTACAGCGCTGAATCCGATCATAGGATATGATAATTCAGCAAAAATTGCCAAAAAGGCACACCAGGAACATAAAACCCTCAGGCAGGCTGCTATGGAGTCGGGATTGATTTCCGAAGAGGATTTCAACCGTGCCGTGGACCCGAAGAAAATGGTGGGGCCGAAATGAAGTGACAAATGACAAGTGACAAATGACAAGTGATGATTTATCAAGTTTTACGTGAGATTGTTACCCTGTCATTATGTGATCTGAAAAATATCAGTTAATTATTTCCAATGGTTCGTATCAGGCATCGCAAGTTTTAGCTTCGAATCCTGATACATTTTTATGGCCTCCTCCCTAATCAGGTCATCGAGGGAGATTTTTAGCCTGACCGACCGTTTCTCAAGGAGGTCGAGGTACTGCCGGTCAGACCTGATCTGATTCAGGAAATAGGAAAGGGTATCCGCCTTTTCGGCATTCTTCGGGTCGGGATTCTTTTCCCGGTTGAAGATCAGATCCTGCTTCAGATCGACCAGCCTGAATATAAAGGCCATGCGAACGGTATCACGGCCGCGGGTGATAAACAAGGTGTCGGACGGAAGTACCATTTCAAACAGATGTCCGTATAAAGCAATTGGGTCTTCATAATCATCGCTCAGTGCAATATAATATGCATCGCTTCCTTTTTTAAAATTTCCCCGCACCTGATTAATCCAGAAATATTTATGAATCCGCTCCAACTCTCCCAGGGCATACACGGGCTTATTGATATTCCTGCCCAGGTAATAGTCAAAATTGGCGGCCGGAAACCACCTGAATGTCAGTATAGGTGATCCTTTGTCGATAAGAAAATGCTCTTCATCCCATTTTACCATCAGTGCAAATTTATCGCCAAGCTGATGCCATCCATACATATCGAGTGAGACATCATCGACCTTATCCCTTTTGAGTGGAATCCAGCCATAGCGAATCTGTCCGATGGCTATAACTATAATTAAAAGCAGAAAACCAAGGGAAAGGGCAACCGGCCAGGGAACGAGTCTTCGCCTGGAATCAGTATTTCGCTTTGGTTCAGCAAGCCAGGCTGCAGCTACCAGGATAAAACCAAGATAAGCCGGACCTGTCCAATGCGGCAGGGTGCTGCGAAACAGGGCCAAGGAAAGAAAAATTGCAAACAGAGGCACACTGGTCCATAAAATAATGCGTCGATACGATACATCCAGGAACTGCTTCCGGCGGAAAAGCGCAATCATCGCAACAATGATGATCACCACATTCACAGGGTTATTATAGAAAAACTGCCCGGCAATCTCGGTCAGAAAATATTGTGGCTGAAATCCGGATTCGGTAATCCCAACCCTGTTTTCATGAAATGTAAAACTGATAAAATCATTTTCAATATTCCAAAAAACAACCGGAAAAAAAAGGAGAATAAAAATGAAAAAAGCAGCATACGTTTCTTTGGCCCTGAACCAGTTTCGGTTATAAAGCAAAAGATACATAAATGTCCCGGCAACCAGAAAAACTGAATGGTACTTCGACAACAACGCAAGTCCGGCTGTGACCCCTGCATAAAAAAGGAAATTCCGGCTTTCGTTCGTCATTTCCCGGTCGGGCAGCGATTTCAAAAGGAAAAAAAGTGTAACCAGCCAGAAGAAAACCTGGGGCGAATCGGGTAAAATGAAAACTCCGCTCAGGATAAAGCCATAGAAAGATGTCGTGAATAACAGAGCGGCATAAAATCCAGTCAGTGGATTTTTAATGTGCCTGCCTATCAGAAACATCATCCCTGTACTCATGGTTCCCAATACCACAGAGGCTAAGCGCAGAAAAAATTCACTGTCAAGGTAGAGATTTAATGTAAAAAACTGGATCACAAGGCCCACCATGGGTGGATGATCAAAGTGACTGAGTGCGGGAAATTTTGCATAAGTCCAGTAGTAAACTTCGTCATTGCCCAATTCAATAAAACCCGCAATAAAACCCCTGACCACAGCAGATAAAGCCAGCAGTATGAAAAGAGCCAAGTATATCTTACGGTTCGAAGGCATGGTTTACTGTAAAAATGAATTTAAAAAATTTGAAATCTAAAATCCAGCTAAATTGTTCCCCGTTTCTTTTTACCAACTTACCAACTTACCATCTTACCAACTTACCAACTTACCAACTTACCAACTTACCAGCTTACCAACTTCCCAACCTACTCCTCATTTCCGGCGCCAAAGGTAAAGATTTTCAAAAGAAACTAATCAGCAATTTTACATTCAGAAAGGCCACAATCGCGCCAACCATTAGAAGGATAACCTTGGTGGAGGTTGTATTCACATATTTACCCATAACCTTTTTGGATGAGGTCAGGTAAATCTGCAGGAAGATGGTTAATGGCAATTGAATGCTCAGCACCATTTGGGAGATGATCAATCCCTGGTAGGGATTGCTGATGAGGAAAATAATGAGCAGGGCAATTACCAATGAAATGAGCACACCAAGCCGCGAGTGGCTGTCGCGGATATCATATGGCTCTCCGAAAAGGCCGGCAAAGATACTCCCGCCTGCCATGCCAGAGGTGATTGTTGACGCAATTCCGGCAAAAAGCAGCGCCACACCAAAAATAACAGCTGCATTATTTCCCAGGAGGGGTTTAAGAATACCTTCGGCCTGCTGTAATTCACTCACCGGTATATGGTTGGTGAAAAATGCGGTGGCAGCAAGCAGGATAATTGCGCTGTTGATAGCCCAACCTATCACCATGGAAAAAAGTGTGTCAAAGAGTTCATAATCCATTTGGCGTTTTATCACTTTTTCGTCTTCAAGGTTCCACTGACGGCTCTGAATAATCTCGGAATGAAGAAACAGATTATGTGGCATGACCACGGCACCCAGCACACTCATCACAATAATCATAGAACCTTGCGGAATACTGGGTTTCACCCAGCCTATCCCAGCTTGAACCCAGTTGATATCAACCAAGGTAAGTTCATATAAAAATGACAATCCGATGATGGATACGAATGCAATGATGAATTTTTCGATCTTATGATAGGAATTCGTAAATAGCATAATGATTACAAACACGAAAGCCATGATGGCACCGGCCGGGATCGGAATATCGAAAAGCATGTCGAGCGCTACAGCGGCCCCAAGTATTTCAGCAAGAGAGGTTGAGATGGAGGCACCCATGGCCGTAATCAAAACACTTCTTGAAATCCATCGGGGTGTATGCATGTTGGCAGCCTCAGAAAGACATAAACCAGTGGCGATTCCAAGATGGGCGACGTTATGCTGCAGAATGATCAGCATAATGGTCGAAAGGGTGACCATCCAAAGCAATTCATAACCAAATTCCGATCCGGCAGCAATATTTGAAGCCCAGTTGCCCGGATCGATAAAGCCAACCGTGACAAGTAAGCCTGGTCCTATATATTTTAATATTTCAAGCCCGCCAAACCGGGGTTTGTGGTCACGCCTGCGAAGGTCCTTAAGGAAATCAACTAACATGATGTAAGGGAATCAGATCCGTAAAAGTAGAAAAAAAAACATCGCCCTGCATACCAGGAAAGGCTGCAGGACGATGTACTTTGTGCTGAGCATTTGAGGTTGCATTTTATTGCAAACTCGATCAGCCGGGGTATAACTGATGGAATTAGCAGCTATTCCTTTTCAAATCCGAATTTCCAAACCACTGCTGCGAGCACTGCTCCCAGGATCGGGGCAACAAAAAACAGCCATAGTTGTGCAAGCGCTTTACCACCGGCAAACAATGCAGGTCCCAGACTGCGTGCCGGATTTACTGAAGTGCCGGTAACTGGAATAGCAACCAGGTGGATCAGCACCAGTGTAATGCCAATGGCAAGCCCGGCCATGGTTCCATTTCCAAATTTAGAGGTAACGGCCAGGATGACGAAGAGGAACAGGAAAGTCATTACAGTCTCGATTACGAATGCGCTAAGCATGTTGTACTCTCCAAGATAACCTGGGCCCCAGCCGTTGGCTCCCAGTCCATACTCACCCAACTGATATTCGGGGCGGCCGCTTACGATCAAAAATAACACAGCCGCTGCCAGAATGGTGCCGATGCATTGCGCTACAATGTATCCGACAGCATCTTTCATCTCTATCTTTCCGGCAACAAGAACACCAATGGTAACAGCAGGGTTAATATGGCACCCGGAAATACCACCGATGGCATATGCCATGGCCACAACCGCAAATCCGAATGCAATTGCAATTCCGAGAAGGCCTATTCCGAGGGCACTTACTCCACCGGGTCCAACCACATCATGGCTCGCAATTACTGCCGATCCGCAACCAAACAGCACCAGGCTGAAGGTTCCAATTAATTCAGCTACATACTTTTTCATAGGCTTTGTTTTTTAAATTTTACCAAAGATAAAAAGGAAACCTAAAAAAAAACTTGAAATATTTGAATTTTACGATCTATTTTTTTTGCGTTACCACCGGCTTCAACAACCCGTATTTCTGCCAGTCGGCAAAAATCTCCTGGGCAATCTCAACAGCAGCCTGGTCAACGTACTGCATATCTGTAATGGTCACATCACCGGTCCATACGGCATCTTTTGACCCCCAGCAATAAAGACTGGCAGAAAGGTTTATCACAGAGGTGGTGGTCCAGTATCCGCCTGTTGAAACGGTACCGCCATATCCACCATAATAACCACCATAATAACCGCCACCCCAGTAGCCACCGCCCCAATAGCCACCATATCCACCGGTGTAATAGGTGGTTGGCGGAATATAATTTTCAGTCTTGTCAGTACCTTTATAAACAAAGACTAAAATCCCGTCAGCGTCGAGACTGTCGCATTTTTTCTTGATCTCATCAATCGTATATTTAATATTCGGATTGAGAAAATCGAGCGACCCTAAGGTTTTGAGTCCCTGTTTTTCGAAATAGGCATCCATTGACAATTCAAATGGCTTGATGAATTCCAGTTTGTCAAACATGGGCATAAGCACCACTTTTGATATCTGTGCTTTGCTTTCCGGATTTTTCCAACTGGTCAATGTAACGGGTGGGGTGCATGAATTAAGCATGAAGACAACAATAGCCGTCAATAGCCCAAAGTAAATTTTTCCTGTTTTCATAAAGTT
Source organism: uncultured Bacteroidales bacterium (assembly GCA_903885595.1). Taxonomy (GTDB): domain Bacteria; phylum Bacteroidota; class Bacteroidia; order Bacteroidales; family FEN-979; genus CAIVAT01. Next base: position 46,971 of record CAISJJ010000373.1, on the reverse strand, counting down.
TCTTTTATAAATAAATTTGAGTAAAGATAGCTAATATCTGTTAAATCGAATTAAATATTTCATCGGACCTACCATCAGAATTTGATAATATGGCGCCTGTCAAATTTCCACAATCCACCTATGTCAATGCGCTAACCTATCAGGATTCCCATTTTTTTCATCAAATAGGAGGCATTGAGATTTCTGCATACTCCCGGGCGGAGTTTATAGTCGATTTCCATCCGGTCCTTGTCAATCATGATCTCAAAACAATGATTCATGATATGATCCGGATAGGTGTTGATCAGGTCTCCGAGCGCAAGGTCATGTGTTGCAAACATCCCCGCCACATTATATTTCATTAGCTGTTTTATCAGTGCAATCGACCCGGTTTGTTTATCAGAGGAATTCGTTCCTTTCAGAATTTCGTCAAGCAAAATAAACTTCTGCCGGCCTTGCTCGAGTTGATCAATGATCTCTTTCAACCGCTTTAGTTCTGCATAGAAATAGGATTCGCGTTTGACGAGCGAATCGTTTGTTCTGATGCTGCTGTGGATTTCGACCGGGCAGAAGATGAATTTAAGAGCAAATACAGGTGCTCCCATCATGGCCAGGAGATAGTTTGTTCCGATCGTACGGAGGAAGGTACTCTTGCCCGACATATTGGCCCCGGTAATGATAGAAAATTGATTCCATCCCCGTATCTCAAAATCATTTTTCACACATTGGTCCCTGGGAATCAGCGGATGACCGATCGCAACGGCAATAAGGGTAAATTCCCCTGCTGCCTGTTCGGGGAAAATAAAGTCAGGATTATTAAATGAGAGTACCGCAAGGCTTGAAAGTGCATCAAACTCTGCCAGTACGTCAAACCATTTCGGAATCATTTCGCGGTATTGAAGGCGCCAGGCGTCGATGGCGATCAGCAGGTGGATATTGAACATGAACAGCCCGTTCAGAATCACCGAAACAACGATATTCAGGTTTGAATCCATCCATTTCAGGAGATTCGAAAATTTCCTTATAACATGACCGGGAGAATCTGTTTCATGATATATTAGTTCGTTTTGCAGCTTCCTGTTGAACTTCTCATCAAACATAGTCGACTCGATCAGCGACAGGGCTTCTGCGTATTTACGGAGGATGATCACCTGTGATGAAATCGCCTGATGCACTTTCTGGGTCTGCCGGACATATCCGAAAACGACCAGCAGTTGCAGGAGAACCAGGAAAACGGGGACTTGTGCCGGAAGAATCCCGCCTATGGCGGCGATGAGACAGGCGATTGTAATAGCAGGTCCAATATAAACCATCGCTTTCAGGATGGTCCGCGAATATCTCTTGTTGCCGGCATCAGACCCCTCTTCGCCCATAAATTCGGTGTTTTTTTCTGCCCCGGGCTGATACAGGGTTGGCCGCTTTTCTGAATTAAGCCATGCTGTGAGCGCAATTAGGTCTTGCTCAGATGTAATCTTCTCATAGAATATGCTTTGAAGCTGTTGCCTGAGTTCAATCTTTCCGGCCAATTCCCTTACAGCCTGTTGTCTTGCTACTATTTCATCCCTGAACTGAAAGGAGTGAATGAAATATTCGGCAAGCCTCCTCCTTCCATAAATAGTTGAGGTCCGGTTTACGTATTGAAACAATGATCCGGGACCAAAAACATCGAGATCATGGGTGTATGGATGATCCTCATCCTGAAATTCATTCCCCGGATCAAATGCTGCATAATTGCCCCCGATCGCTGCAATCTCCTGCAGGTTTATCTTTTCAAGAATCTCAAGATTTGTGATTTTACGCTTGATTCGGAAATCGTACCACCCGGCTGTTAAAAAAACAACAAACACAGCTATCGAGCCGATTAGAGAGATGGGATTTCCGTTTGTTGTGAAAAGCACTACACCCGCAATAGCCATCGCGAACAGTACCAGGCGCGACCAGGGGATGAACCGAAGTTTGCGGCGTAAAAAACCCACCTTCTCCTTGTAGTGAAGTATCCGCTGTTTGTAAAAGGAAACAGGCTCGCTCATAGTTAGTATGCGTTATTAAATGACGAAATGCTAATTTCCCTTTGACTTTGGGTCCCAGCCATAATCCACATAATTCCATGTGAACTGATCTCCTTCGACATGCAGGAGCATAAACCCCTCCTCGTGACCAAAGCAGGGCCCTTCCCACCAGCTGGCAGATACCGCGCCCCCCGTGAGGAAATGGATTCCATCGATATAAATGTCCTCAACTGTATGCATATGGCCCTGCAGGACAAGTTTCAGGTTATGTCTTTTGAAAAAAGCAATCACCTCTTTTGAATTGACAACCACTGAGGCAGAATCATTTTGGGTGGTGCTCCCATAATATTTCTGGTTATGGGCAGTGATGAAGGGTATATGCGATGTCAGAACGATTGGGGTGGATCTATCTGTTTTACTGAGTTCATCCCTTATCCATTCCACCTGGGCAGAATCAATCATACCGATGTAACCGCTCGTCCCGGAACTTTCAACTGAATTCAGAACCATGAACTTCCAACCTTTATGATTGAAGGTATAATATGATTTTCCAAGACGTTTCTCGAACATTTTTTCTCCATATTCCGGATTTTTCGGGTCGGCCCCGCTTTCTTTATAAAATCCATAAATTTCATGATTCCCCATGGTATTGTAAACAGGCATTCTGAAAGCCCTGATAGCAGCCTGGTAAATATTGTATAATGTATCAGCTTTATTGTATTTCTGCGCCAGTGCATCCATGATCAGGTCGCCGCCGGTTATCACGAAATCGGGATTCAGTGCATTAACTGCATCTATCGCCTGCCTGAACCCCTGTTGTGCATTCCGCTCAGTTGTGAGGTGAATATCAGTCAGGAAAACAAAACTGAAAGGGTCCGTACTTTTGCCTGGTTTCCCCTGGGCAAAACCGGAATCAGGCAAAACAGCCATCAAACTATAAACCAGACATGTAAGAACAGATCTTGATATTTTATTCATAAACAAAGGATTAAACAGTAAAGTGATGTTTTTTTGCTGTTATTGCACAGTCAGCAAAAAACGTCAAAGAACAAAAATAGGAATTTCATAAAAGGCTGCAAAGCCCAGGATGATCATTTCAATAGAAATCATTTTACATCCGGAATTAACGATTGTCAAAATTAGAATAAAAACATGCCGTGAAACCGGGTAATCATATGGCTTTCCTTTATGTCTAAGGTAAAAAACCGTTCTGGACCTTCACAATTTCAGGCATGAAATCCCTTAATTCCGGATATTGATCGCGGTTCTTTTCACAAACAGACAATGCATTGACAAGTTCTTCAATCCAAAGGAATTCCCTGGCTTTTTCGTCAGAAATCATGTATTTCAATCGACTTTCATCCGGGTTTTGTCCCTGATGGTATCTGATGACGCAGGCCCTGACCAGTACCTCATAAGTCATTGATGGCGAATTGTGATATAAGAATGGAAAGAAAAGTTAGTAAGAGTTGGTTCATGTGTTAACAATTTGTTTTTTAATGGTCACATGGAATATCCATCAATTAACAATCACGGCTTACATGAACATTGTGGTTATGCATAATTCACACATGGATTTCCCCGGTTAAATACAGCTGCGCCTCCCCCCCGATAAAAATCCTTGATCCTGCATCCCGGCAGTGAAGATCACCGCCACGGGCGGAAATCTGCTTTGCATCAAGCTCCGGCTTGCCGAGCTTAGCTGACCAGTAGGGGGCCAGGGTGGTATGTGCCGATCCGGTCACCGGATCTTCATTTACACCCGACTGTGGCCCAAAGAACCTGGACACAAAATCAACATTGTTGCCTGGCGCGGTTACAATCAGTCCCCGCGCATCTAGTTTTGAAATCGCATCAAAATCGGGCTGAATTTTTCTGACATCCTCTTCAGATGCCAGGACAGCCATATAATCTGTTTTGCCCCGGTACAATTCCAGCGGTTTCACGCCAATTCCTTTTGTGATTTCAGGGAGATGATTACATTGCGCAAATTCATCAGCCGGAAAATCCAGGTAAAATTTCTTACCGTCCTTCCTTACGCGTAATTCACCGCTGCGGGGAGAAAGAAAAATGATCTCCTCCGCCAGGAAATCAGTATGGTTGAAAATCACACAGGCCGATGCCAGGGTTGCATGTCCGCACAAATCGACCTCAACAGTCGGGGTGAACCACCTTATTTCGAAATAATCAGCTTTCCGGGTGACAAATGCTGTTTCTGATAAATTATTTTCAAACGCGATTGACTGCATGCGTTCATCGGTTAACCATTGTTCAAGCAGGCACACAGCAGCCGGGTTACCCTTAAACAGGTCTTTGGCAAAAGCATCGACCTGGAAAATCTTAATTTTTTGCATTGTATCTCTCCTTTTTTAATGATAACGGTTAGAGAATACCCTTCTCCAGTTTCTTTTCCTCTTCCCGGTAATGCTCATGTGTTGGAACAGGTAATGAATGTTTCTTATTCATACGCATCTGGAGGACATCAACAAGCAGGGAGAAAGCCATCGAGAAATAGATATATCCCTTGGGTATTTCGATGCCAAATCCCTCGCTGACAAGGGCAAAACCGATGAGGAGCAGAAAGGAAAGCGCCAGTATTTTAAATGCCGGATGGTTGTTAACAAACTTGCTGATCGGCTCGGCTGCAAATAACATGATTCCAACGGAAATGATGATGGCAGCATACATGACCCAGATCACCTTTACCATCCCGATGGCCGTAATGATCGAATCAACAGAAAAAACCATATCCATGATCAGTATCTGGATAATAACCTGCACAAACCCTGTTGCCTTGAATTTGCTTGTCTGATCTCCATCTGCCCCTTCCATTTTATGGTAAATTTCAACGGTGCTTTTATACATTAAAAACAACCCTCCCAGGATAAGAATCATATCTTTTCCAGATATGCCATGTCCAAAAACGGTAAATAAATCATATTTCAGCTGCATGATGAGTGAAACGACCGACAATAATACCAGGCGGAGCAACATAGCGAGGAGGAGACCAACCCTGCGTGCCTTTTTCTGCTGGTTCTGAGGCAGTTTATGGGCGAGAATCGAAATAAATATGACATTATCGATCCCCAGGACAATTTCTAATCCAACAAGTGTTAAAAGTGATATGATAATTTCGTAGGTCATGACAATTTATCTTTAACGCAGGGTTATTATTCCGGCACGCAGGCTGACAGATTAACTAAGTGCCGATGCGGATGATTAAACCTTGGAGAATATCTTGCTCACGATTTTCCAGCCATTCTGAAATTTGTACAGGCACTGGTAATCAATAAAAGTAAGTTTCTTACCAACATAGAATTCGAATTTGGCAACAGCTGCATTAGCAGTTACATCGACAAAAACAAATTTAATGGATACCCGATCCTCCTTCTTCCTGGGCAATTGTCCGGAAGCCAGATTCTCCTTAATTTTCTCTTTCCACAATGTTAAACTATACTTTTTCAATTCGCCCTCTTTTGTTGTCATCAGCATTTCAAAGCCGGGATGAAAACCACTGTTTATCTTAACAGTATCACCTTCATTCTGAAGACCTTCGACATATGCTATTTGTATTATATTCTTGATCAGGGCAATGTCTGAATCGTTTGTTGCCTTCTGCTGGGCAGCGGCAATTAAACTGATGGCTGAAACAAGCATCAGCATAAAAACTTTTTTCATGATCCGGGAGTTTTGGAATAATTCACAAAGATAACTATCCGGTTGAAAACGAAACGATCATGGCATGAAAAAATATCACAAGCGATCGCCCAGGCTTCCAGGCTTCAGATTTAGCCTGTCGTCCAAAACCACTCTCATTTCAGGCACAAGAAAAAACGCTAAGCAGGGCCGGTTAAAAATCGAAGAGTTCTCCCAGAAATCCTTTTTTCCTCCGGTTGCCATAAACGCCGCCATATCGCTGATGATCATCATGGTCATGATGTTTATCATGGTGATCATTGTATCCCATTTGTGGGAAACCTGAGCCCTGCTCCATGGCAGGGTTGATGCCTGCAGAACGATCGATAATTTTTTCAAGTTCGCCGCGGTCAAGCCAAATTCCACGACATTGCGGGCAATAATCAATTTCTACTCCCTGACGATCGGTCATCAGAAGGACTATATTACATTTAGGACAGTTCATAATGTTTTGTTATTGGTTAGATGTGTTGACGCACTTATTACAAATTACGAATTTTCAGAAAGCTCAGGCAGATGTTTATCCGGTTCGATGTGAACATGTACAAACGACCGGGGAATGGCCTCAGTGATCTGTTTTTCAATCAGATGAGATATCGAATGTGCTTTTTCAAGGGTAAGTCCGGGCTGCACGTGAATCGTCACCTCAATAAAATTCTCAGCGCCGGCAGTTCTCACTTTGAGGTCATGATATCGTAGTATCCCTGTTGATTGATTCAGTAACGATGTCAGCTGAGCCACCAGGGGTGCAGGACTGCGGTCGAGTAACACATCTGCAGCACGTTTACCCAGTTTCCAGGAGACTCCGAGCACGATGAACGCTACCGCAAGAGCGGCAACCGAATCGGCAAAGAACCATCCAAACTGGGCCAGGATCAGACCAAGCAAAACTACCGCTGAGCTCCAGATGTCGGTGGAGAAATGAAGCGCATCAGCTTCAAGGGCCTGGCTGTTGTATTTGCGGGCCACGCGATACAGCGCTCTCGACCGGGCAATATCAATTGCGATGGATGTCAATACAACAAAATAGCTGAAAACATTCACTTCAATCTCAGTATTACCACTGACCAGACGGTGAATCGCTTCGAAAATGATCCAGGCACAGGTAATCAAGAGTAAAAACGTTTCGATGAGCGCCGAAAAATTTTCGATTTTTCCATGGCCATAATGATGATTTGCATCCGGGGGTTTATCAGATATTCTCACCGAGAACCAGGTAATCAGCGCCGCAACCAGGTCGAGTCCTGAATGAAGCGCCTCGGAGAGCAACCCAAGGCTTCCGGTAATCAAACCTATCACCAGTTTAAAACCGGTGAGAAAGAAGGCTGCGATCACTGAAATACCTGCAACCCGCTTTTTTTCTCTTTCCATCGTGGTTATCATGGCTAATCTTCGTCTTTATCGTTATCACTGACTTTTTCGGTGTTCTCCTTTTCCCCGACGGGTGTTTCCTGAAACTTCAAAACATAGAAGAAAACAATGATCGGGATTACAAACCACATGATGGAAAATACTCGTTGGAAATTGTTTTGTGTTGCCGGCACTGCCGCTATTCGCTTGTAGCCGCTGAAAATTGACCATATTGTTCCGTTTTCCCTGTGAAACAAAGCATCAGCCATAATGCCAGTCAGATGCACAACGACAAGGATAAGAAAAAGATGCACAACAACATCGTGAAATTCCTCAAATATTTCAGGATCTGATACCTCCAATAGGCGAAATCCAAAGATACCGGTGTCGCCCGAAGCGAAAATGAGCATGCCGGATATGGCCGATAAAAACGCCATTATAAATATCGAAAACATGACGAGTGAAGCAAGGGGGTTGTGACCAGGATGCATGGCTTTACTTTGTTTCATATTTGTGATAAACAGTCTTATGGATGCAGGTGAAACAGGAAAATCGCGGAACCGTGTATATTTTGGGCCGGTAAACCCCTGAATAACCCTGAATACCACCAATATGCCAATAAAGATGCCCAATGCTGAATGCAAATTCAGAAATTCTTCTTCTCCACCAAGGAAGAAGGCCACTGCAAAGGAAAAAGCCAATAGCCAGTGAAATACTCGTGTTGGAAATGTCCAGATATACGTTTTCATTTGTTAATAATTTGTTTTTTAGTGGTCACATGGAATATCCATAAATTGACATTCACGGTTTGCTTGAACGTTGTGCTTATGGATATTTCATATGTTAATTTTTATTTTTTCAGGCCATATGGAATAGCAATAAATTATCATTCACGGTTTGCATGTACGTTGTACTTATGACAATTTCATGGTAAAATAAAGGACTAGAAAATGATTTAATAATAACAGCTGCAAAATGAACCAGTTGGCAATCCAGGTAAAAAATCAAAGGGACCCCGGGAGGAAAATTATTTTGCCAGCAAACACATCAGGTGCTTAATTCAGGGGGTTGCCACACCGCGTGGTATGAAATGCGTGGAATTGAAACGAGGAAAACAGAGTAGGTATTAACCAAATTCTCAGCAGGATCGGGAATAGAAAAAATCAGGGGTTTTAATGTTATATCTTCGTGATAATCAAATGATTTAACAGGAATATCGCTGTGCGCCGGAATGCAATCCGCCGTCAGGAGCGAAGCTGAAACTCCCGGACAATAATATACAAGATGCTTGTCAAAACCGCCAATAGCCAATGCCAGCAGGATTAAAACAATCTGTATGCCCAACCTTGATTTCATTGGCAAAATTTGATTTATTGATCAGATGGAATGTCCCTTGTGATCTTCCACGGCATGCAAAAAATGGTTCCAACAGGAATTTCCCGGGAACAAATATAGGAAATTTTCAGATAGATCCATTACAGGTACTTGAACCTACATCCCCCTTCCACCTGTAAGGATCCCATACAATCGGGGCCACAGGTTTCTAAGCAAAGCACCGGTCCCCACTGCAAAAGCAATTATGGTGAGTGGAAGGAAGATGAAACTGAGCAACCGGTAACAGGGCATCTGTTTGACTACAGCAAAAAGGGCTTCAATGGCATAGGCAACCAATGGGGCATGTACCGCGTAAATCATAAAGGAAAACGCGGTGAGCCAGACAAACCACTTTCGTTGCATGCTCCAGTTCACCAGCCCGTTGCACCCATACCATGCTGTAATTAACCCGCTCAGTATTACCAGTTTATGAAGAAGGCTCAGCACCGGGAAAATGCCATTTCCCAAAACCGGCTGCCCCAGGAATGCGATGATTGTTTTAACAGCTGCCAGCGAAATAAAGGCTGTACCCCACCACAATGGCTTAAGCCAGCGGGCCGGAACATCGATGTTGAAATTTGTTTTTTGCATCCAGACGCCAAGTGAAAAAAACAACAACCCCTCACCTTCAAAAAAGACAAATCCCATGGTGCCCAGCCACATCAGCAGGGCGATACTAAAAAAAATCCATTTCGCGATGCGATGCGACACACACCACCTGATGGCCGGATAGGCTATGTTGTATATCAGCAGGACGCGGATGAACCACAACTGATATGGCACCGGGATAAGGATCCACCGGCCAAGCATCTCGTACCAATGATAATCATGAAGCAGGGTTCGGGACTCATCGATCCGCACAATGTTTGAACTGGCAACAATATCCCTGGTATAGGGAAACAACTCCAGGAAATAGGTAAACCCGAAACCCAGTGCGCTCCATATAACATAGGGGAGTAATAAGGTACGCAACCGCTTCCTGGTGCGCTGCCCATAGGGTTTGTTATCGTGCAAGGCATATAGGAATCCTGAGATAATAAACAACATGGGAATACGGAACCTGAATATCCCGTTGGCAAAAAAATATTCGGTGAAAGTGGTGAAGTTGAGCGGTTCGCCGGGCACCGTCCATGGCTGCATATATCGTACATCCAGGTTGTAACCATGAACAAACACAAGCAAGAACATTGAAAGAAAAGACCAGAATTTGAATTTCCTGCTGTTGAAATCAGAAACCGTAAGTGAGCGCTGGGGGAATTCCATATTCTTATAATTGAGCGAAAATGATTATTCACGAAGATGAAATATCAGGATCGAATTTCTTCTTCATTGCCTGATAAAAAATATTTTATGGTCATTTGTTTATTAAGGTTTTCGTTCTCAAAAGTAGCTCTTTATCATAAATAGTTGTTACCTTTACCCTCTAAATTATTCTGAACAGACAAGGATCTCCCGGAAATTTTCACACTTTTTTTAGCTGGGAGAATTATTTTGTCATTGAACCCTTGAATGCCACTATGAAACGGCTGTCATTCCTTCTGACATATATACTCCTGGTCGGGCTGACCAGCCGGTCACAACAATTTTTTTTCACCAACTACCCAATCGAAAAAGGACTATCGCAGAGTGTAGTCAATTGTGTGTTTCAGGACTCCCAAGGCTATATTTGGACCGGGACTCAGAATGGCCTTAATCGTTTCAATGGTTATAATTTTGAAATTTTTTCTTACAACCCTGCCGACTCCTCTTCTCTTTCCAACAGTTGGATCTATTCGATAGATGAAGATCGCAAGGGTAATCTGTGGATTGGAACGAAGGGTGGGGTGAACAAGTGGGTGCGTAATGAAAAAAGATTCATACGCCTGAAATATACCACCGGTTATTCAAACGATGTTGCCGATTATCCCTATGATGTGCGTGTTGCAAGAAACGGCAGCATCCTGATTAACACACCACCTGTGCTGACCATCTTTAATCCGACTGGCAATTTGTATAAACATTATACAAGCCGTCTCGCTTACGATGGTTCTGTAAAGGACAATATCATTCCATTACTTGAAGACCGGGAAGGATTGATCTGGATTGGCTCAACCAATGGGTTGGCTTGTTTTAATCCCCAAACTGAATCGTTCAGCTACTTTATCCATCAGACCAATGACATCAATTCATTGAGCGACAATACGATCACAGCACTTTTCGAGGATCGGGACGGCTCTATTCTGATCGGTACCACCTCCGGACTGAATCGTTATGATAAAAAAAACCGCTCGTTAAAAAAGTTTTTTGCCGATACCCGGAACAGCCATTCGCTGAGCAATAACTTTATCCGTGCCATCACCGGCGATCCCTCCGGGTTTCTTTGGATTGGTACCGAAGGCGGTGGACTTAACCGTGCCTCATGGTCTGCAGAAGGTGCGCTCGTTAATGAAAATTTCACAAGCGAAAATCATGGTCTCGGACACAATATAATATTATCGCTCACCATCGATAAATCACAGAACCTTTGGATCGGAACACTTCAGGGTCTCAGTAAGACCGACCTGAAACCACGCAAATTTAAACTCTATCGCAGGGATAACACATCTTTTTCAACAAATTTGCTGGGGAACGTTATTGCATCTGTATACAAGGATAATAAAGGGCATATATGGGTCGGCAACTGGGGACAGGGACTTAATAAAATTTATCCCAAGACCGGCATGGTCGAGCATTTTTCCACCCGACTGTGGGGAGAGCATCACATTACCAACGATTTCGTGCATGTGATCTATGCCGATTTATGGAATAACATCTGGATCGGAACCCGTGACGGTATTAGTGTATATGATCAGACGAAAAACAGTTTCATCCGGTTCAGCGAGTTTTTTCGGAATAAAAACCTGCCCGACTTTCGTGGAGTCAGGATATATGCTATCATCCGTGCCAGGGATAACAATTACTGGATTGGCACACAAAACGGGTTATTCCGTGTTAACCTTAGTTCATCATCGACAGAGGTATTCAAAGAAGAGGCTGCCGGGCACCACCGAATCAGTGGGAACCTGGTCTATTCACTGCTTGAAGACCGCGATGGCCTCATCTGGATCGCTACATTAAGCGGCCTGGACATTTTTAACCCCCGCACAGGAACAATGAAGCACTATGAAAAGGGCGACAAACCAAACACATTGTGCGATAATTTTGTTATCAGCCTATGCGAAGATCATCACGGAGATATCTGGATTGGTACCGGTTCTTATGTTAACCGGTTTGTCAAGCGTGATTCTTCTTTCGTCTATTATGCCCAGGAGCAGGGACTTCCCAATAACCGAATTTTTGAAATTCTTCAGGATGACCGGAAGAATCTTTGGTTTGCAACAGGTGGAGGCCTTTGCAGGCTTGACACTTTAAGCGGCCGTTTCCGCACCTATTCGGTTGAAGAGGGTTTGCAGAGTTTGGAATTTAATTTGCGTGCCTGTTGTAAAAGCAACGATGGCGAATTGTTCTTTGGCGGGATGAATGGTTTTAACTCTTTTTACCCCGATTCAATCCATGACAACCCCTTCATACCTAAAGTTGTCTTTACTTCCTTCTACAAGACTCTCCAGGCCGAGAAGGTATACCTTGATGTGGAAAATGCCAGAGAAGTCGTTTTAAATTACAACGACCACACTTTTACAATTGAATTTGCTGCGCTTGAGTTCACGAATCCCGAAAAAAACCGTTACGCCTATATGCTCGAAGGGGTATCAGGCGATTGGATCGAAACCGGAAACCGTAGATTCGTCCCTTTCTCCAATCTCCCTCCCGGAGAATATACATTCAGGGTAAAAGGATCGAACAACGATGGCGTATGGAATGAGTCTGGTCCAAGCCTGAAGATCATTATCAGGCCACCCTGGTGGCGCAGCAGCTGGGCATGGACGGCATATCTGATCATCCTGGCAGGAATAATTATGATCTATATCAGAATGCGAGAGAAGAAACTCATTCGTGAACGTGATCTCCTGGAACACAAAGTTCACCAGCGCACCCTGCAAATTGAAGAACAAAATGCCCAAATCATTCAGAAAAACACAGAACTTAACACACTGAACGATGCACTATCAGCTCTGAACACCACACGGGATAAGTTTTTCTCCATCATTGCACATGATCTCCGGAATCCCTTTAATACTATCCTGGGATTATCAGAAATGGCGCTTGGATCTATTAATCAGGCTGACACAGAAAAAGTGCGGAAATTGGTTGGTGACATCCGCGACACGACAAAACACACTTTCGACCTGCTGCAAAACCTGCTGATCTGGGCAAGAAAACAAACCGGGACACTTGATTTTCAGCCAGTTTCATTTGATGTTTCGGAAAAGATCCTTGAAAATATTGATCTGATTAAAAGTCAGGCAGAGAAAAAAAACATTAAAGTACTGTATGATGATATCCTCCCGGTAATAGTAACCGGCGACACCCGCATGATCGATACGGTTCTTCGCAATCTCCTCACCAATGCAGTCAAGTTCACACAGCAACAAGGCCTGGTAACCATTTCCGTAGCTGAATCAGATAGCCATGTTGAGGTAACTGTTCAGGATACCGGTACGGGAATTGATCAGGAGAACATCTCCAGGATTTTTCTGCTTGACAACAAATTTTCCCGAAAAGGCACTGAAAAGGAACGGGGTTCTGGCCTGGGTTTGATTCTTTGCCGCGAATTCATTGAAAAACACAATGGTACTATACGAGTCGAAAGTGAATTAGGCAAGGGCAGCAGTTTCATTTTTTCCCTTCCGAAATAATCTTGTTCCTTCTTTCCTTCTTTTCGCTATGCTGACGTTTTTCCTCAAGTCGCTCCTCATTTGATGCCTTTGATGGCTGTGTTTGCTTACGTTTCTTGAGAAGTGTCAATGCACGGGTAATCAAAGTGTAGAATTTTTCAATTACTTTCTCCCTGTTTTTCACCTGCGACCGTTCTGTCTGGGAAACCAGGATCAACTCACCTGCCGAATTGATCCGGTTAGCGAGCTTTTCAAGGATCAGTTCCTTCTCCGCATCAGTAAGAAGCAATGAACCGGGTACATGAAACCGGAGTTCCATCCTGGTGCTGACTTTATTTACATGCTGACCTCCCGGGCCACTGCTCCTCGATGCACTTAAATGCAATTCATTGCTGAAATCACGGTCAATCATCATCTATCCCTTTTTATACCTCCCGGACCGACAAAAATATTCATTACTTTTATAAAAAAATCTATCCATGAAAAAGTATTTTACTGTTCTCTTTTCAATCTTTCTGAGCCTGATCGTGATCCTGATGGCCAGTTTTGGTGGCAGTGATCTTAAAAACTCAGGTGGCGCACCTCCGGGTTATACCAACTCGCCTGGCGATGGGCTGAATTGTTCCCATTGTATGGGAGGCACTCCTGTCGCGGTTACCGGATGGATTACCTCCAATATTCCTGTAACAGGATATGTACCCGGAGCAACCTACACCATTAGTGTCACTGCAACAGGCAGCGGAAATAAAGGATTTGAAGTTTCTCCCCAGGATATTTCCGGAACCCTTATCGGTACACTTACGGCAGGCACCGGGAACAAACTGGTCGGGGGCGGTAAATATGTGACGCACTCATCGGCTCAATCAGGAAACCCGGCTACATGGAATTTTCAGTGGACAGCTCCTGCATCCGGGGCTGGCAGCGTTACATTCTATGGTTCCTTTGCCGTTGGTAAACCAAATACAAAAACCACAACCATGACAGTAAGTCAGAGTACTGTTGGTATTGCCGCGAAGGAAAAACCTGTTATGCAGATTTCCCCAAACCCGGGCAGGGGGTTTACTACAATCTGCTTTTTGCTTGATTCACCGCAATCGATCCGCATTGAACTTTTTAATGTGAAAGGTGAAAGGATCAGGGTTCTGCTTGATGAACCTTTTTCTGCTGGTGAATATAAGAGGACTTTCACACTTGACCAGGTACCCGGAATTTACTTCATTAGATTGAATACAGGTGAAACTGGATGTTTAAGCAAACTGATCCTTACGGATTAAATAAAATTGCTGATTTACACCGGCCTTCTCCTGACAGGCATTGTCATACACCGTGCTCCGCCGCCTCCACGCGCAAGTTCGCTGCCTTCGATGGCAATAACACATCTTTTATAATCATTTAGGTCGGTTTTACATTTGATGATCGACTTTGCCTTGATAATTTCAAAGCCATGCTTCGACAATTCATCCAGTGTATAGGTATTACGGGCATAACCGATTACCTTCCCCGGAGCAATAGCAAAAAAGTTGGCGCCCGAATGCCATTGTTCCCGTTCCTGGGTCCATGCATCGGCAGTACCGCCGCAAATAACCGGTTCAAGGCCGAATCCCATCTTATTCAGCGCACTTAAAAGGTTTTCTTCATTGAACATCGAAATCACCTTCCCGTGTTCAACGATGATATGGACTGTTTGTAATTTGTTTGCTTTTAGAATCACAGGTTCATAAACCATACATTTGTCACGGTCGAGCAGTGTGAATACCATGTCGAGATGAATGAAGGATTCTGGTTTAAATGGTAGCTCCTGAACCAGGATATGTTTCGAAAGCTTTTCCCTTTTATACCAGTCCAGCAGAAAATCGATCCCCTGTGAGGTTGTACGTGATCCGGTCCCGACAAGCAAAACATCTTCCCTTGCAACAATTACGTCTCCGCCTTCGATCGTTATGTTTGATAAATGAGGCCAGTGTACAGGATTTATGGTTTCAATCCCGAATTCGGGATGATGTTTGAAAATGCTTTCCATGATGATCGATTCCCGCTCACGTACAACACTTGCCATCTTTGAGATGAGTACCTTGTTAGATAAGCATACAGCCGGGTCGCGCATGAAAAAGAAATTATGCAGCGGCATCAGTTCATATCGACCCTTGGCCAGGAATTTTGTCAGGTTATCCTTCTCAAGCAACACCCCTTCGATCAGAGCGGTTGATAGGTCTCCTGAGGTCATATCAAGCAACCGGTCGCGGATTCCGGGAGTGTTTTCATTCAAACAAACGTTTCCAACCAGTTCATCTCTAGCCCCTGCCTGTTCGACCACATCTTGCAACAGATTCCTGACTTCACAGGTCTTCGCTACCATTGATAGTACCCCTTGGAGCTGACTGTATTCAGCCAGACCGATGTTCAGGTTGAGAATATCGCTATACAAGGCCCGTTCGGCATTTTCAGGGGTCATATTTTCCACTTCGGCGCCGGGGGAATGAAGGATTACAGATTCCAGTTCTCCGATCTCAGAACGAATATCCACACTGAATTTTTGTGCCATGGGAAAAGATTTGCCGGCAAAATTAGTATTTCCGGGAATGATTTGTCAATATTCAGTGCAGGATTGCTGTTGGATTTCAGGTTGGTCGTCAACTATGCGGGAAAAAACATTAACTTTGACATTAGTTATCAACAGGAAATAATTTCAACGTCTTCATTTCGAAACTGGTGAAAGCCGCATCTTGTGATGCTCCCAATTGAAAACCAAGGTTACTTCATTTGGGAGATTATCCTGCTCAAGCCGTGGAAAATGGATACCTGACCCGAAAAGTATGTGAAGGAGAAATAATGGAGGAACCAAAAAAGCAAAAGATCACCCTGACAGGTCTGCGGAAACTGTTTCAATTATACAGCTATATAAAGCCTTACAAGTATGAATACGCCCTGGGTCTATTATTCCTGCTTGGATCAAGTGTGGCAAGCCTGGCTTTCCCAAAACTTTTGGGTCAGCTGGTCGACCTGGGTGACCAGGGAAAACTGGCACAGGAAATCGACCGGATCGCCCTGGTTCTTGTAATTGTTTTAATTGTCCAGTCGGTTTGTTCCTACTTCCGGATCTATCTTTTTGTGCATGTAGCCGAAAAAACCCTTGCCGATCTCCGGCAAAGCACCTTCAACCATTTGATTCGCCTGCCGATGAAGTTTTTCCAGCACCGCCGGGTAGGCGAACTCAACAGCAGGATATCCTCCGATATCACACTGTTGCAGGATGCACTGACAACCACCCTGGCTGAATTTCTGCGGCAGCTGATTATCATTGTCGGCGGGGTGAGCCTGCTGATGGTCACCTCTATTAAATTGACCCTTTTCATGCTTGCAATCGTACCAGTAATCATGATCCTGGTGGTTTTCTTCGGACGTTATATCCGGAAATTAAGCAAACAGGCCCAAAGCCAGGTGGCCGACTCCAATACCATCGTTGAGGAAACATTACAGGGCATTCAAAGTGTGAAAGCCTTTACCAACGAATTTTTCGAGATGGCCCGTTACCGGACTAAAACTATCGAAATTGCCCATACGGGGATTAAAAACGGTAAACTGCGTGGTGCTTTTTCATCTCTCACCATCCTGGGGATATTCGGGTCGATGGTTGCTGTAATATGGAAAGGGGCGGCATTGCTGGCGGCAGGTGAACTTGCCACCGGTGAGCTTTTCTCCTTCGTGATTTACTCCATGTTCATCGGGGGAACCATCGGGGGAATGGCCGATGTGTTTGCACGCGTTCAGAAATTCATCGGGGCTACCGAAGATTTGCTTGAGATTTTTAATGAACCTGTGGAACAGGTCGCTGAAATCCCGAAACTCCAGCCTGACCAGATTTTACATGGAGCCATCCGTTTCAATAATGTTTCATTTCATTATCCCTCACGGACCGAAATGAATGTACTTTCTGAGGTAAACGTGAATATCAGTCCCGACACCCTGGTTGCCCTGGTAGGCCCGAGCGGGGCGGGAAAATCGACGTTTGTTTCACTGTTGCTTCGGCTTTTCGATCCGGTTTCGGGACAAATCCTGTTCGATGAAAAGGACAACCAGAACATACCGGTTTCAGTGTTACGCAGCCAGATGGCCATTGTGCCGCAGGACATCTTTCTTTTCGGTGGATCAATCCGTGAAAATATCGCCTATGGAAAGCCTGGCTCAACCGATGAATTGATCTTGGATGCCGCCAGGAAAGCAAATGCATGGGAGTTTATCAACCAGTTCCCGGAAGGACTTGAAACCCTTGTCGGCGAGCGGGGCACACAGCTGTCAGGGGGTCAGCGCCAGCGTATCGCCATTGCCCGTGCAGTGCTGAAAAATCCAAAAATCCTGATTCTTGACGAGGCTACATCTTCGCTCGATTCTGAATCAGAAAGACTTGTACAGGATGCCCTCGAAAACCTGATGAAGGGTCGCACCTCCATCGTCATAGCCCATAGGCTGTCCACCATCCGTCAGGCCGATCACATCCTGGTACTTGATAATGGCCGGATCGTTGAACAGGGAACACATGAACAGTTACGGATGGTCGAAGATGGAATATACAGGAACCTTAGCGAATTGCAGTTTGCCGGATGACCAAGTTGTTTTGTATTTTTGCAAAAACGACAATCAATGAATACAAGGCTTTTTATTTTACTTTCTACAATATTTTTTCTCTTTTCCTCCTCTGGCTACACACAGGAACCGGCCAGGCAAAAATCTGCTGAGATCATTATCCTGCATACAAACGACATGCATGCCAAGATCGACAATATGGCGAAATTGGCATATCTGGCCGATAGCCTCCGCAGGAATCATCCGAATGTTTTTTTAGTATCCGCCGGAGATAATTTCACCGGAAATCCCGTAGTTGATATGATCCCCGACAAGGGTTATCCAATGATCGACCTGATGAACCGTTGTGGGTTCAACGTAAGCGCCCTTGGAAACCATGAGTTCGATATGGGCCAGGATTTTCTTAATAAACGGCTTGATCAGGCTATTTTCCCGTTTATCAGCTGTAATGTTGACGCTTCTGCAGCTGTTATGCACCCGCTCAAACCATATATAGTGCTAGGCACACCAAACGGTGACTCCCTGGCATTTCTGGGCATTATTCAGCTCGATGAAAACGGTCTTCCAAGCTCCCATCCTTCGAAAATGACCGGGATTAAGTTTACCTTTGGATTAACTAAAGCACGGGAATACGCCTGGCTAAAAGCCCGTTATGGAATCCTTATCGGGCTGTCGCACCTGGGTGTTGACGATGATGTGCGCCTCGCGGATTCAATGCCGCAATTTGATCTGATCATCGGCGGCCATTCCCACACCCTGCTTGAAAAACCACTGATGGAGAATGACGTAATGATTGTCCAGGCTGGCGCAAACCTGAGATTTATAGGCAAAACAACATTGCTGATCGAAAATGGCGCTGTCAGCAATCGTCTCGATGAAGTGATTCCCATCGCAAACCTGAAAAACGAAAATCCCGACATCCGGAAACTTATTGATCAATACAATGATAATGAAGAATTCAGCAAGGTGATCGGAATTGCCGGAAAACCGGTTGTAGGATTTGATGAACTAGGGAGTATGATGACCGATGCGCTTACCAGCCAATTAAAGGTAGATTTCGCATTCCAGAATAAGGGCGGAATCCGGTCGTATGAATTGCCTGAAGGGAATATCACCATGAAGGACTTATATAAGCTCGACCCGTTCAATAACCAGGTGGTGATTTTTAAAATGAATGCTGCTGAGATTGAGTCGCTGATATGCTATGGATATGCCCTTGAAAAGGATATTGACCTGCAGGTGTCCGGGATGACCTATACGATCTTTGACAATGGTAAAAATCAATGCGCAAAAATTCAAATGTTGGATGAATCGGGAAAAGTACTTGATCCTGCCAGGGAATGTACAGTTGCCATGAACAACTATATGGCTGTTACCTATAAGTTCAACCACCAGGATCAGGGGGTGACAACACCCCTTACAACGGCCGAAGCGGTGATCAATTACCTCAATAAGGTAAAGACGATTGACTACAGTGGAGTGAAGAGGGTGCGCGTTATTCGTTGATTAATCTGAAAGTATTTATTTATATCAGAGACTGCATCATCCGATTCCTTATACCTTTGAATTGAGCATTATTCAGAAAAAGAAAAACACATGGAGGATTTTATTCAAAGATCTGTATGCCTCAACAATGCACCCCGACATTATGAACAAGATAAATTGTGTTCCCAGGCTGCGGTGAGTTTCATTAAATAATGCGGATTTTATGATGAAAGTAACAGATCATCTGGTTTTATTAAACCGACTGAACCGCTTCACATCAGGTTATTCAACGATCCATAACCTGAAGGAACTTGCTGTTGAGGTTGAAGCAGTTCTTAATGATCTTATGGAAATTGAATTCTCAGGCTTGTATCTTTATGACTTCCATGCAAACAGGCTTAAATTGCTTGTTGCCAAAGGATTCAATGAAGAGGAACAAAGGGAAGCAGACCGAACGGTGATGGAACGGCATATGGGATATGTTTTCCGGACAAAAAAGATATTGAATATTCCTGATACTGAGAATGACCCTGAGCAAAGATCTGTTTCGTCATCAAGAGGTTTTATTGTCCGCTCAAAGCTCTTTATTCCGGTCATGAACAATGACGAGGTGGTGGGCGTTTTTAGCATTGTCAGTTCTGAAAAAAACCATTTCAGTGATGAAACCGTTGCCATATTATCCTTTATCTGCAATATTGTAGGTGGAATTTATGGCAATATTCTGATCCATTCCGAACTCCGGCTGACCTCGCTGATTGCCCAGGAAACGGATAATGCTGTCATCATTACAGGCAAAGAGGGGCTTACAGAATGGGTAAACCACAGTTTTGAACGAATAACGGGGTACTCTTTTGAGGAGGTGAAAGGGATCAAACCTGGCGATCTCCTTCAGGGAAAAGATACCAACACCCAAGTCATCGCTGAAATTGCTGACGCAGTGTCTAAGAAAATTCCCATCGAAACCGACCTTCTGAACTATCATAAAACCGGACACCCATATTGGGTGAGACTGCAAATTCAGCCAGTGTTTAATAACCAGGGAGAACTTACCAATTTTATTTCCATTCAGCGTGATATCACTGAGCAAAAAAAAGTTCATGATGAGATGGAATCAGTCACGACCCGGTTGGCTACCCTGATTACAAATATGAATTCGGGAATTCTCGTGGAAGATCAGAACAGGAATATTGCCCTGATCAACAAAGCATTCTGCAACATGTTCAGCATCCCGGTGGATCCTTCACTGCTGCTGGGATCAGATTGCACGAATTCGGCCGATCAATCCATGCACTTGTTTCATGATCCGGACCTCTTTGTTAAACGGATTAATATCATTCTCGATAAAAAAAAATCAGTAATTGGAGAAGAACTTGAACTGGCCGATCACCGGTTTTTTGAACGGGACTACATCCCGATATTTCTTAATACAAAATTTCTTGGAAATCTTTGGCAATACAGCGATATAACCTCCCGTAAAAAAACCGAAACCGACCTGCGGAAAGCGATGGCAGAGGCTGAATCTGCAAATTCATCAAAAAGTCTTTTTCTCGCCAAAATGAGCCACGAAATCCGTACCCCGCTGAATGCAGTGATTGGTTTATCGAAACTCATGAAGGAAACCCCACTGAACCAGGAACAGAAAAAATTCAATGACAAATTGATCATGTCCGGTGAAAATCTGTTGGGAATAATAAATGAGATTCTCGATTTCTCAAAAATTGAAGCTGGGAAAATTGACCTCGAATCTGTTCCTTTCAATGTTCATGACATGATAAAACGGGTGTACAGTTTCATTGAACATACTGCCGAAGAAAAAATGATTACCCTTACAACCCGTGTTGATCCTCGCATTCCCTGCGCCCTGATTGGCGATCCGGTCCGAATTCAGCAAATTCTGACAAACCTTGTCAGTAATGCTATAAAATTCACCCATACCGGAGGGGTTGAGATTTCGGCCGAACTGACTAATATATCAGTTAATAAAGCAAGATTGCTTTTTGCCGTTACTGATACAGGCATTGGTATCAGTAAAGAGAACCTGAGCAACATTTTTGAACGGTTCAGGCAGGAGGATGAAAGTGTGACAAGGGTATACGGTGGCACAGGTCTTGGCCTTGCCATCAGCAAGCAATTGGTTGAACTGATGGCAGGGCAACTGCAGGTTGAAAGTGAAAAGGGAAAAGGCAGCCGTTTCTTCTTTACCCTGGAATTTCAAATCACCGATGAAAAAGTTCTCCACCAGATACCTGAAAAAGTAAAAATCGTCCCGCGTACGCTGGAAAATAAAAGGATTCTGATCGTTGAAGACAATGAATTTAATCAGTTCATTGTCAAATCAATCATTGAGAAATGGGGTGCAACAACCGAAATCGCCGAGAATGGAGTAATAGCGGTTGAACTTCTGAAGCAAACCGCCTACGATATTGTCTTAATGGATATGCAGATGCCTGTCATGGATGGAGTGACCGCAACCAGGATAATCCGGGATGAGATCAATAAAAGCATTCCAATCATCGCCCTCACGGCAAATGTCACAAAAGAGGCTATTCAGAGGGCCTATGATGCCGGCATGAATGAATATATCACGAAACCATTCGACGAGGAAGATCTGTATATTAAATTACTGAAAGCGGTAGGTATCATACCCGAGTTTATCATTACGGAGGCCGACTCCCGGGATAGTGTTTCATTTGACATTCTGAGCGAAGAAATTCATTTTGACCTGACCAAACTTTCCAGGTTTTTAAGCAATAATGAAGAACAGGTCCATTTAATGATCAACAAATTTCTTCAATTTATCCCGGAATATTACCAGGCCTTGTTACAGGCATACAAAGAGGATAATTTTGAGGAGATTGTGCTTACATCGCATAAAATAAAATCAAGCCTCGATCTGATAGCTACGCAATCAATCCGTGATTCTATTACACTGATCCACCATTACAGCAGGGAAAAGCACAACCTTGATCAACTCCCGGAGTTATTCAAACAAATTAAAACAACATTCCCCCTGATGATCTCCCAACTTGAAAAATGGGTTGCTGATAACCCGGTAAAATCTTAATTTGCCGTTAATTTATAAAACCACAAACCGATTAGTTCTTTAGCTGCACGTGAGCTGTTTTCCAATGCTTCGGCATCAGGCAGCAATCGAATCAGTTTAAAAGGAACGGGAACTGTCTCAAAATCGGCCGGGGCCGGAACAACATGCAGTCCGGTACGTGAAAAGAGCCATGCAGCACGTGGCATATGCAGGGCCGACGTGACCAATAGAATGGTGTCTCCTTGTAATTCCTTCATCATTTTGCCGACCTCTTGCACATTTTCAAGGGTATTCCTGCTACCAGCGCCAATCCTGATGCACGCGGAGGGAACTCCAAGGATTAT
Source organism: uncultured Bacteroidales bacterium (assembly GCA_903885595.1). Taxonomy (GTDB): domain Bacteria; phylum Bacteroidota; class Bacteroidia; order Bacteroidales; family FEN-979; genus CAIVAT01. Next base: position 24,356 of record CAISJJ010000373.1, on the reverse strand, counting down.
CAGGAATTCCTTTACCGCGAAAGCCGAAGTGCCGGTTCTTAACACCGGCTCTGCTCCTCCACTTAACATAATAATTCCGGCCTTTCGGGCATGATATAGCTGTGATGCAAATAATTCACGGTCGGCTGCCCTTGTAAGATCAAGCGCCGGAACCTTCTTCCCGGCATATCCCCTCACGCCGCCACCCAAAACAACGATTGCATCTGCCTTCGGATACATGCTGGCGGGCTGGTATAAATATTGTGACTCCAGTTTGCTCCGGATAAAATCGCTCCATATTGGCATACTCCAAAACCAAAGCCACAGGATTGAACACGAAAATAAGAAGATTCCCGTTTTTTTCCCGGGGCCCAGAACAAGGAGAATCAAACCCATCACAAAAACGGCAATCGCAATACCCAGCGGCATGACAAACTGTAAAAAAGCTTTGTAGAAATTAAAATCAACACCTTGCATGACTCGAAATCCCCTGATTGGATTAACTCATTTTAAGCTGCTCACCCAGCTGCTTTGTGAGCAATTCGAAGTATGTACCAAATTTTTGAATCATTTCCTGAAGTGTATCAAGGCCGTCAGGAGATTTGCTTTTATCATTGATCAGTTTTATCAGATCCCGCATGGTATCTGTCGAAACCAGGTCGATGCTCGATTTGATCTTGTGCGAAATCCTCCCGATTGCATCAACATCCTTGTTCTGCCCTGCATCAGATAATTCAAGCATATACTCAGGAGTTACTTCAAGAAACTTGAGGATCATCCTGTTCAGCATTAACTTTTCATTCCCTACCATTTTTGATAACCTGCTGGTATCTGCAACAATAACTTCCGGGATATCGGGTGAAAAGGTAATGTCCCTTCCCGGTTTTTCATGAATCACCGAAATTATTTTTGAAAAAAGTTCATCTTCATCAAATGGTTTCGATATATACCCCTGCATACCAGCTTCTGCGCATCGTTCTACAATTCCCTTTACCACATTGGCTGTCAGCGCCAGGATTGGTGTGTCCAATTTCAGATTCAGCCTTATCAGGTTAGCCGCGGTCAGGCCATCCATCACCGGCATTTGAATATCCATAAGGATCAGGTCAAATTTTTCGGTATTCAGAATAGAAAGAGCCTGCTGTCCATCTTCAGCAATCATCGTGGAGGCTCCCCATTTTTCTATAATAGATTGCGCAATGAACTGGTTGAATTTATTGTCTTCCACCAGCAAAATCCGAAACCCTTTCAAACTCGCCGACTCAGGTTCTGCAGTTGCTTCCTCCGTTTTCTGTTTAAATGCCGATCCGTTTGGGATGTCGAGCGTAAAGAAAAAACTGCTGCCCACATTCTTTGTGCTTTCCAGGCAAAGCTTACCTCCCATTAATTCAACCAATTGCTTGCTGATCGCCAGGCCAAGTCCTGTGCCTCCATAAGTGCGGGTAATGCTTTCATCTTCCTGCTGAAAACTTTGGAATATTTTTATTTGGTTTTCAGGACTGATCCCGATCCCGGTATCCTCAACCACAAAAAGGATCTTACTTTTATTTTCCTCGTTTCCAATTAATTTACAATGCAATTCCACTCTCCCCTCCTGTGTGAATTTGATCGCATTACTTACGAGGTTGTTAAGAATCTGATGAAGACGGACAGGATCACCTTTTAAGAACTCGGAGATGACAGGATCAATTGAATACATCAGTTTAATATTTTTACCCTCGGCCCTGTATTCATTGGCATCGTATACCCTGCGGCAAAGTTCACCGATGCTGAAATCTGTTTTATCGAGGTCAATCTGTCCCGATTCAATTTTTGAGAAATCCAATATATCATTGATCACTGTCAACAGATTATCTGATGCTGTATTCATATTACCCAGCAGTTTCAACTGCGGGAGATCAAGATAGGTTTCACGCAGTAACCTGATCATGCCAATAATTGCATTGAGTGGGGTTCTGATTTCGTGGCTCATGTTTGCCAGGAAATGGGTTTTGGCAATATTCGAGGATTCGGCAGCCTGCTTGGCCTTCGTCAGTTCAAGGTCAGCATTGATCCTGCTCGTGATATCACGCGCTATACCTGTCGTTCCAAGGAGTTTTCCATTCGGGTCAAGTATAGGTGCTCTGAAAATTTCGAACCAGACCTTTTTCCCGTGAAAATCCACCTGTTCTTCAATGATCATTAACTTCCTCGATTCTAAAACCTCACTGTCCTGGTCAACAAAAACATGGGAAATCTCCGATGACCATAAATCACTCGCTGTTTTGCCGATTGGTGAATCATGGCCGGTGAAGCTAAAGTAATCGAGAAAGGGCTGGTTTACGATCAAATACCGTCCTCCCGTATCTTTCAGCCACATCAGGTAAGGCACATTATTAAATATCGACTTCAGGTAAGCTTCACGGGTAACAAGCGCCTGCTCGGTTCGCTTCCTGTCAATGACATTGCACAGCAGATCGGCCAGCAGCCTGAGAATGGTGATCTCCTCCTTACTCCATTGTTTGACTGTTCTTACCGAATCAAATCCGACAAACCCAAGACACTCGCCATCTAAAATCAAAGGAACGGTTATCAATGTCTTGATGCCTTGTGGCTCAAGTATTTGTCTGAGAACACTCTCTGTTTCCAGTTCTGACACATCCGGAACAGTAAGAATCTCTCCCATCAGGTGTGTATCGATCCATAAGGGAAATAGTGAAAGTGGAATCATTTGCAGGTTAGCAATTTCCGGAGTTATGCCGTCTGCGCACCATTCATGTGTGTTTGACATGGTACTGGAAACAAAATCGTAATGGAAGATATAAACCCTGTCAATTTTGTTTTGTTCGCCAATAAGGGTAAGCAGCCTGTTTACAGCTTCATCACTATTTTCAACCGGAATGTTGATAAATTCAGTGGCAAGTTGTGTGAGAAGGTTTTGCAGGTGAAGCAGTTTCCCCAGTTTTTCTGTATTCTCCTTCCGGTCGGTAATATCTCGAAGGGTCCCTTCAATATAATGAGGCTGGCCATCTGCGTCCATGACAAGATGACTGGTGATGGATACCGGCACCAGGGTGCCATCTTTCTTTTTCAGGATATTTTCAAAATCATTGACGGACCCCTTTTTTTTCAGGAGTTCAATCATTTTCTTGCGGATTTCGGGGTTAACATATAATATGGCAACATTTTTCCCGATGAGTTCATAAGGTTTAAAACCCGACAACGGGTAAACTGAAGGTGAAAGTGTCAGAATGTTTCCTTCGATATCAGTCCTGTAATACAGGTCGATGAAAGAATTAAAAATAGATTGATACTTTTCTGTATTCTCATGACTTTCCTTCTCTGCCTGCTTTCGGGTAGTTATATTGTGGCTGATTCCCACAATACCGAGAATATTCCCTTTATCATCAAAATAGGGGATTTTATTGCCATCAAACCACAGCACCTGACCTGTTCTTGTTATCAGATTGCCTTCCTCATGAATCATCGGGGATTCAGATTTAATAATTCGTTGATCCTCTATCCTCGTTTTTGCCGCCACTTCCGGTGGATAAAACTCGTCATCGGTTTTCCCTAAAACCTGTCCGACAGATGAAGCGCCTAACAGATCCGCTTCAGCTTTGTTAAGCAGGATTTTTCGTCCTTCAAGATCCTTGACGTAGATTGGATCGGGAATATGGTTGATGATGGTATGTAAAAGATTCCGATCCTGCTGTAACTTTTCCTCTATGCTCCGATGCCTGCCTGTTTCCAGGCAGTAAGAGCATAAAGTAGCAAACATGTTGATAACCGGCAGTAGTTGACCGATCAGTTCTTCGTCAAGGGAGCTTTCCCGCGAAAGGAGCAACAATCCGAAGTTTTTCAAATAAAAAACATGATAAAACAAATCATTCCTGATAATTCTGAAAGGTGGAATTTTACCGGAATCCAGCGGGTTCATCATACCTGCCTCAACAATCGCCGACACGGGATTATCGGGTTGCTCAAGCAGACTATTGTTATAAACAACCATAAACCCTTGATCATCACTTTGCAGAACACATACCCCGCGACATTCAAGTTTCTGAGTGAATACCGGGCTTGCATTGTTAAGAAAACTCACCAGATTACCATCGGAATCTTCAAGGCTGCTTCCGGCCGACAGCGCCAATTCTAATAAAGTCTGATGCAGGCGGTTTTTTTCCATGTTAATTACTTGCAAAAAATTATTAAACGGATGAATATTTTCTTTAGATTATCTTACGCAAGAAAATATAGTAACTTTGTTGTACGCGTTGTTACTTCAAAAGTAATGAAATATTCTTAACTTGCTCACCATAAAATTCAAAACCATGTTTATACTTTTAGTTGAGGATGATCCATTTTATTCAACAATGCTTCTTGAATTATTACGTAATGCAGGTTATGACGATGTCAAACATGTTGACAATGGGCTGGAGTGCCTCCTTCAGGTATACGAAGAAAGAGTTCCTGATGTGATTATCATGGATCAGCAACTTGGTCTGGTAAACGGCGTGGAGGTTTTACAAAAGATCAGGGCATATAAACCTGACCTGCGGGTCATTTTCATGTCGGGGCAAAAGAATGTCAAACTGGCGGTTCAATCAATAAAACAAGGAGCGCTTGATTATATTAAAAAAGATGAAAAGGCATTTGAAAACCTCCTGCCCGTGTTAAAGAAAATTGAATCGGAGATTCAGAGTCAATCTGCCAACAAGCCCGTAAAAAAAGCAATTTCAAAGATCAGGAAATTTCTTATGGATAACGATTAAAATTGTTCAAATCTACTGTAGTTTTTTCATTCGATGATTGAGACTATCTGATGCGTACTGTGTTTTTTTTCCGTAAAGCCAATGCTCCATGGCATCACAGCATTGAAGAACTTTTCGATACCATCATCACTGCGTTACCCGTTTATGTCAAACCGGTGCGATACGTTATGAAGCAAAACAGCATGGGTTTATGGAAAAGAGTTTACAATACCCTTGATGCCGCCCTTCATCAGGGGGATGTTAATCATATTACCGGCGATGTGCATTATATCGCTATTTTTATGAAAAAGCACAAAACAATTTTGACCATCCATGATTTACGCATTTTATCCTCAACAAGAGGAATACGGCTTGCTGTTTTGAAATTTTTCTGGTTTACACTTCCTGCCATGCGGGTGAGGTACATCACTGTCATATCTGATTTTATCAGGAACGAATTAATTAAAGAAACTGGTATTAAAGCTGAAAAAATTCTCGTGGTGCATGATTGTATTTCTTCTGAAATCACTCCATTCGAACGTGAATTTAATGTGCAAAATCCCGTTATCCTTCATATCGGCACCACCCCGAATAAAAACCTTCATAGGGTAATCCCGGCCCTTGGTGGGCTTGATGTAACCCTTGTCATCATCGGTAAATTAACAACTGAGCACATTGAGTTACTGGACAAGTATAAAATCAGATTTGAAAATTATTTTAACATCCCTTATGGTCAGGTACTTGACAAATATCGTAATGCAGATATAGTCCTGTTTGCCTCCTTGTATGAGGGTTTTGGGTTGCCAATCCTGGAAGCCAATGCCATTGGCAGGCCTGTAATTACAGGCAATAACTCCTCCCTCCCAGAAGTAGCTGGCGATGCAGCGTTGATTATCAATGCAGAAAATACCGAAGCGATAAGAGATGCTGTCAGTCTTTTAATAAACAATGCCACTCTTCGCATGCAATTGATTGACAAAGGATTCGAAAACATTAAACGTTTCCGACCTGAAGTGATTGGAATGAAATTTACTGATATTTATGAGCAACTCGTAAAAAAATGAAATGAAGAAGATATTATCATTTACCGATTATTATTGGCCGGGATACAAAGCAGGAGGCACGATCAGAGCCTTCATGAACCAGGTTGATTATCTGAAAAATGATTTTGAATTCTTTATTGTAACACGTGATACTGACTACACTGAAACCAACCCTTACACGGAAATCATTCCGGATCAATGGAATACTATCGCCCCCAATGTTAATGTTTTTTATGTTTCGGCCGGTAACCATAAAATCGGCTTGTTTAACCGCCTCCTGAAAGAACGGAATTATGATGTGATTTATATACACCTTCTTTTCGGTTTTTGGTATTCATTCCTCCCCCTGGTTTTAGCAAAAATTATTCGTCATACAAAAATAATTATTGCATCGCATGGTGTACTTGGACAAGGTGCTCTTGGGGTGAAACCCTTTAGAAAAAAAAGTTTTCTTTTTATGATGAAAATTATTCGGCTGTATAAGGGAACCCATTTCCATTCGGTCATTGGTCACGAAACCGCTGATATTCTTTCTCATATTGGTAAAAAAACCAGGATCGTCGAAGCCCGCGAGCTACCGCGCAAAGTTTCGGCCCCTCCTGTCAGGAAACAAAAAACCAAAGGCAAATTAACGTTGGTAACGGTTGCACGTATCTCACCTGAAAAAAACCAGCTGTTTGCACTTGAGATTTTGAATCATTGCAAAAATCACAGGATCAGTTATGATATTATCGGGCCCGTTTATGATGAGGCATACTGGAATAAATGTAAAAACCTGATCGAAACCCTGCCTGAAAATATTCAAGTCACCTATCGAGGCAGCATTCCAAGTGAGAAGATCCTGGAAGAATTGCAGGGATTTGACGTGATGCTCCTGCCCACCACGGGTGAAAACTTTGGCCACACAATCCTCGAAAGCTTTATGGCAGGGTGCCCGGTCATCATCAGCAACCGCACCCCGTGGAAAGACCTTGAGAAATCTGGCACGGGAAGGGATCTTCCACTTGAAACGCCTTCCCGGTTTAAGGAAGCAATCGACTATTTTGCTGAGCTTGGCAATGAGGAATTCGCCACCGTTTCAGGGAAAGCATTCTCCTTTGCGCAAGCTTATGTGGCAAACCCTGAAATGCTTGCTGAAAACATCAACCTTTTCAATTCATGACAATGCAGACAGAAATCAACCGTTACGACAACAGCACATACAAACCCGGGGGTAATTTGCTGAAGCGATTGTGCTGGTATTATGTGAACATTCTTTTCTTTAAATCCGGAATGATCCCGTCAAGCGCATTGAAGTGTACATTACTCAGGGTTTTTGGAGCAAAAATCGGGAAAGGAGTCAACATCAAACCATGTATAAATATCAAATACCCCTGGCGCCTTTCTATTGGGGATTACACCTGGATTGGTGAAAATTCCTGGATTGATAACCTTGATAATGTCATAATTGGCAAAAATTGCTGCATCTCGCAGGGAGCTATGCTGCTATGCGGGAATCACAATTTTAAAAAAAGCACCTTTGATCTTATAACCGGTGAAATTACCCTTGAAGATGGTGTCTGGATAGGGGCTTTCAGCATTGTTTGCCCGGGAATACGATGTAAATCCCACGCAGTGCTGGCAGTGAATTCAGTGGCTACACGTGATCTCGATCCCTATGGCATATACCAGGGAAATCCTGCCATTAAAGTTAAGGACAGGGTAATTAATACATAAACAAAATTAATTGGTGGTTTTCTGTTAACTTGCATACCTATTCGCAAAGCACCGTTATATGAAAATATCGATCATAACCATCACCTATAACAGCGAGAAGACCTTGCGCGATACCATTGAATCGGTATTGAACCAGTCATACAAAGACATCGAATATGTGGTTGTGGATGGCAAATCGAAAGATAGTACCTGCGACATCATCAGATCTTATGGCAATCGCATTTCGACCTTTGTTTCGGAAAAGGACAATGGCCTTTATGATGCGTTGAATAAAGGGATCAGGCTGGCGACGGGCGATGTAGTCGGTTTTTTACATTCTGATGATATTTTTGCTTCCACCGAAACAATTAAAATGATCGCCGAAGCCTTTACAAAATTCAAGGTAGATTCGGTTTATGGCGACCTGGTGTATGTTGATCAGAATGATACCGATAAAATTATCCGTTTCTGGCGTTCCCGTAAATTCTCGCGCACCCGGGCCCTGACTGGCTGGATGCCCCCCCATCCTACCTTTTATGTAAAACGGGAGGTGTATGTAAAATATGGCGGATTCAATACAACCTTCAGAATAGCCGCCGATTATGAATCGATACTTCGGTTCCTGGTCAGGTTTAAGGTTAGCACATTTTACATACCTTTGGTATTGATTCGAATGCGGCTGGGAGGTGAAAGCAATAAAAGCATCAAAAATGTGATCCGGAAAAGTCTTGAGGATATCCGTGCCATGCAGATCAATGGATTAATTTCCTTTGCAGCGCTTTTTAATAAAAATGCATCAAAGTTCAAGCAGTTCATGCCCCCCGAGTGGGTAAATCGCCAAATATAAACCTTATAAATTCGGTTTATGATCATCCTTGATTCACTACAAAAAGTCGCTCAGGCAGCCGGAGAAAATGAGATTGTGTTTTTGGTGGCTGCATTTACAGGAAGTTTCATAATCTGCCTTATATTAATTCCTGTAATTATCAAATTATCAATCCAGTATAATCTGGTTGACAAACCCAATGAACGTAAAGTGCATAAAGTACCGATCAGCCGTTTGGGCGGACTTGGGATTGTTGCCGGCACACTGGCCACCTTCCCCTTATGGTTTATTTATGCCAACCATTACTTCCTGCTTCACCTGCTAACCGGTTTGGTTATCCTCATAATTATAGGGGTCGTCGACGATCTGCGTGAGTTACCCCCCAAAGTCAAATTCCTTGGTCAGGTAGTTGCAGCCCTGTTCCTCGCCCATGCCGGCCTGCTGATTGAAAACATGTTTGGTATTTTCGGAATCAACCATTTACCTGTTTTCATCCAGTATATCCTTACCGTTTTCATTGTGGCCGGAATTATCAATGCATACAACCTGATCGATGGCATTGATGGACTGGCAGGGGGGCTGGCATTCATTGACCTGTCAGCTTTTTTCATCATTTTTTATCTTTCCGGCGAAGTGGGTGTTGCATTTATTACTGCCTCAACAGGTGGAGCATTATTGGCATTTCTAAAATACAACTGGCATCCCGCGCGGATTTTTATGGGCGACACCGGTTCGATGATCCTTGGATATCTGCTTTCAGCAGCCGGAATAATTACTTTAGTCTTCAGCCGGGGTCAGACATCTCATTTTCAATACAGCGAAGCAGCTATTATCGTTTTTAGTATTTTCCTGCTTCCGGTATATGACACCCTGCGGGTTTTTACGGGCAGGATAATAAATAAAAAATCCCCATTCAGCCCAGATAAAACCCATATCCATCACATGCTGATGCAAACCGGGTTTAACCATCCGCGGTCGGCAAAAATACTTTACAGCGCAAATATTGTCATCATCGCAACCGGGTTCATCTTGCGTTCACAGCCACTTTCGCTGGTAGCCCCATTGCTGTTTCTCGAAGTAGTTCTGTTTTCAGAATTCTTAACCCTCTATAAACTCGTAAAAGCCTGGTTTAGAGGTCGCAAATTAAAAAATAAAGCACTCAGAATGCAAGTAGATAACCGGCTATTGCTGGATAATATGGAAGAAAAAGATGGAAAAGACTGATAGCACCACGATCTTCATTGTCGAAGATAATGAAATGTTTGCAGAATCCCTTGCCATATCTCTCAGAAACAAGGGATTTATTGTTCATCCTTTTCGTTCAGGGGAACAAATGATCTCATGGTGGGAAGTGGATCCGGATATTATTTTACTTGATTATTATCTTGACAATGCGCAGGGAATCGCAATGAACGGCGATAAAATCCTGCGATTTATCAGACGGATAAGCAAAAACCTTCCGGTTGTCATCCTGACATCCAATTCCGACATTGGAGAAGCTACCTCGCTGCTTAAACAGGGTGCCGTCGATTTTATCCTGAAGGATGATGATTTACTGCCAAATTTGGATAAAACACTGCAACAAGTGTTAGACTCCATAACCCTCCGCAAGGAAATAGCCATAAACAAGCAAAAAATAAAAAAGTACAGGCAACATTTTCTTGTAATTGCCCTGATCGTAGCTTTAGCGGCAATGACTTTGTTGTGGCTCATGTCATAAGATGAAACTGGTCGTACTGATAGCAGCGCATAAAAATGAAAACCAGCTCAATCGGTTGATCCTGGCCCTGACTCACCCTGATATCAGGATTTACATTCACCTCGATAAGAAAAGCAGGATAGATGCAGCCAATCTTTATCCTGAAGCACGGATTCTTTCCAAATCCATAAACGTAACCTGGGGAACCTTTAGCCAGGTTGAATCAACGGTTAATTCATTAAAGGAAATCATTGAAAATGAACCGGATTTCGACTATCTTGCCCTTATCTCCGGCCAGGACTACCCAATTATCACACCCGATACAATGCTTACTTTTCTTTCGGAAAACCGGGGTAAAGAATTAATCGATTATGACACCCTTGATCATAATGGATGGTATAAAGCCCGAATCCGCTTTGAAAGGTTCTACTTTGTATCCTATAACAACTTGTTTATTAGATTTACAGGGAGAATCCTGACTTTTTTTTGTGATAAAATTCGTTGGAAACGAACTTTCTACAGAGGAATGCTACCCTATGGCGGACCTTCCTGGTGGACGCTCTCAAATGATTGCATCCAATATATCCTGAAATTCTCAGATACCCACAAGGGGTTCAACAGGTTTATGAAAAAAACAATTCATGCTGATGAAATTTTTTTCCAGACCATTGTTATGAACTCAATTTTTAAAGATCGCACACTCCATAACAACTTCAGATTTGTCAAATGGATAAAGACGAAGGGAACTGCCAATCCCAGTGTATTAGTCAAAACTGATTTTCAGGAAATTGTGAATTCGCAAAAACATTTTGCACGTAAGTTTGATATTGAAACCGATGCGCACATTCTTGACCTGATTGATGAGCACCTGCTCAAAAAAAAGACTGATTCCGGGAAGTTTGTTTCCTGATTATGGTAATAATATTTCACAGTAACGAAAATATGTAGCTTTTTACCATTTGGATTTTCTTCTATTGTAGGCAACTTTATCACATTTACAAATTCTTCTTTGACATATACTAATTAGTGGTTGACCACATTTTTTTATAGTTGCAATTTTGCATCATATTCGACATGGTTTTTACAACCATGGCAGAATCAATAAAACAAATTCAAGAATAATCAGGAATCCTTGACATTTTAGTTTTATTATCGTCAATAATCACTATTAGTCTGAAACATTATAAATCGTCTGAAAATGAAAACAAAAATCAACATACCTTTATTGGCTTTCTTTTCCTCAATTATTATTTTTTCCTCCACAGCTTGTAAAAAACAAAGTGAGGAGGTTCCGCCTGAGGTAGTCATTGCCTCGATGACTGATTTAAAAGTTGATCCCGCTTTTACCTTCAGGACAAATCAGGATGTGAATATAAAAATTCAGATGCTTGACAACAACAACGGCCCTGTTGAGGGAATGCGCGTGGAAGTTTATTCTGACCTGCCCGAAAATGGTGGTTCGAAAATGATCAGTGGGATAACCGATGCCTCGGGGATATTTGAAAGAGATTATAAAATCCCCACTTATCTAAACAAAGTTGCGGTTGTAACTACGGCCATTGGATTTGTGAATATGCAAACCGTGGATGTGGTGAATGGAAATATATGGTGTATGCTTGGCGGAAAAACCAGTGTGTCGGCAACAAAAAACGCAGAGGATGGAGGCTTTAAAAGCACCAACAGCATTTTTGTACCAATGGGCACCTATAACAGCCTTGGAGTGCCCGGATATCTTTTAACTCCAAATGACATTATTGATGCGGCCATGATTCAGGACATTAACGCAACATTGCCCGAGTATATTAACGCAACAGTGGGTCATCCACAATATTTTGTCTCCTCCAATGAGCATAATATTGTGCTGGATCAGGCTTGCAACGTATGGGTAACTTTTGTGCATGAAGGCGCCGGATACAAAAATGTCCTGGGTTATTACAAGTACAATACCAACAATCCACCTGCATCGCCCGCTGATATTGACTCAATCCATATTATTTTCCCGAATGTCTCATTTTCCGGAAGTGGAGGAGGTCTGAATTCAGGCAACAGGGTGCATCTGGGAGCTTTCGGACCTGGGACAGAGATTGCCTGGGTATTGATTGCCGATGGTTTCGTAGGCAATACCGTGACAAATGGCAGATGGATCCTGTATTCTGATCCAAATTTAAATCCGGAAGTTGCGGTAAATAAAAAACAGCACACTATTTTATGCAATGATATCGGACGGGGAAAATTCCTTTTAAGTTTTGAAGACCAACGACGCGATGGATCCACTGATAATGACTTCAATGATGCAATCTTTTATGTCAACGCCGACCCTATTCAGTCGGTTGTTACTGCCAATATTCCATTACCAAACTATACACAAACCGATTCCGATGGCGATGGCATCTCAAATGCCTTCGATGATTATCCGAATGATCCTGTTAAGGCATTCAACAATTATTACCCGTCACAAAATAAGAATGGGACCCTGGCATTTGAGGATCTCTGGCCTGAGCAAGGCGATTATGACATGAACGACATTGTGATCGATTACAATTTCAATCAGATTACAAATGGCCAGAATAAGGTGGTACAAATTGATGGCAAGTATGTCCTTAGGGCAATGGGCGCTGGCTACCGAAACGGGTTCGGAATACAATTACCTGTTCCTTCTGCTACTGTAGCCAGTGTTACCGGCCATCATCTGACCGAAAATTACATCACAAATTCATCAAACGGCACCGAAGCCGGTCAGTCAAAAGCGACCATCATCTTGTTCGACAACGGGTACACGGTCCTTCAGCATCCCGACGACCAATACGTCGGCGTAAACACATCACAGGGCGCCATTTATGTCACTCCTGATACACTCTTTGTCAGCATCACCCTCACGGCCCCCGTTGCTTTAAGTGATATGGGAACCCCTCCCTACAACCCTTTTATTATTGCGAACAAAACCAGAGGCAGGGAGGTACACCTAATAAACAATCCTCCGACCGACCTTGCAGAACCATCATTATTCGGAACCCAGCAGGATAATAGCAATCCTTTATCTGGCAGGTACTATACTACCGAAAACAACCTGCCCTGGGCCTTTGATATTATTGAAAACTTTGACTATCCATATGAGAAAAAACCGATTCTGAAAGGTTTCCTGAAATTTGTTCCCTGGAGCATTTCGTCAGGAACCTCATACTATGACTGGTTTCAACCTAAAGCGGGTTACCGTGATCAGCAATTTATTTACAGCCATTAAAAAATTGGATCGTTCAAAGTTAATTTTTCACTAATTTTATCGGGGTATTATGCTGTGCATTTAAATGAGTTTTTAAATTTCATAAACACATCTTTTTTGTCAGATTGTTTAATCTTTATTCCCTGATTCCTTAATATCAGGAATATCAATGTTCTGCCAATGGCCCTTCGAACTGTATTTGGAAGCAGAGATAGCCGCGAGAAAAAATCGCTTGCGAATAAAGATTATTATAAAACACTGATTGATAATAAAAAAGAAGCTACTTTTCTCACTGATATTGAAGGTGACCTTTTTCTTCTTAATAAAAAAGCACAATTACTGACTGGATACTCGGAAGAGGAAATAAAAGATTATCATGTCAGGGACTTGTTTGTTACCCTTAAAGATCAGGCGAATCCGTTTGATGCCCAGCAGTTTTCAGAATTTACTGCCCGGATATTCCTGGTAGATGTCCGCCGGTATCTCATTCCTGTTCTGATTGATTTTAAAGAAATAGAAGGACAAAAATTCCTTGGGACCTGTGTTCCTGTTGAAACAAAAGAGATTGCGCCTGTTGCGCGAGAACCGCAGGTCAGACCGCAAGAGGAATCGTTATCCTTATCTCAGCCTGAAGGAAAAAAAGAAATACAGGGGCGCTGGACCGTTGATTTTGAGCACCGTATTAGAAATTTGCTTAACAACATGTTGGGATTTGGCTCTATACTAATCAAAGATCCGGTGGTATCAAAAGATAAAAAATTGCTGACGCCTGTTGAATCCATCATTAAAAGCGGAACCCAGCTAAAAACTCTTCTGAATAAAATAAGCTTCGGGGAAACTGATTCTTATGAAGTTTCCCGAACCCCCTGTCCCCTTGCCCCCATCATTCAAAAAGCCAGGATTTTGCTGGATCCCGAGGCCCGGCAAAACAACATGAAAATCCACATCCGGCAGCCCGAAGAAGTGACTGTATTCACAGATGAATTCCTTTTACTGGAAGTGATAAAATTCTTGCTGACAAAAGCGCTCCAGTATACCAGAAACGAAGAGGTTTTTGTTGATGTTGCTTATGCGCCAAACCATGACAAGGTCTCCATCATCATCGATAATCTGGGTCAGGACATTCCACAGGGAATAATCAATTTTATTAAACGCGACAATGCCAAAATCCTGTATGATATTAACAATCCGGTTTTATCGCAAAATCCGGAAATCAAATCGCTCTTAAATACACTGAACCAGATTGACGGGAAAATAACATTTTCCACCGGCGAAAGAATGGCAGAAATCGCAAAGGTTACCTTGTCAATCGCACCCGGCAGCGACACTCTGGATGAAATTACTCAACTGGAACAAAACATCAGGGGAAAGGAGTTGAATATTTTGATCGTCGAGGATGACAAGTTCCATGCATCACTCCTGAATTTGTATTTCGAAAATATTTCAAGTGTTTCCTCAGCATTTTCAGGAAACGAAGCGCTTAACATAACTGAGGTGTTCTATAACAAAGGCGTGGTTTTCAATGTCGTCATCATGGATATCGGACTACCTAAACCCTGGGATGGAATTCTGCTCAAAAATGAAATGGAAAAAAGATGGCCCGAATATCAGAACATCCCATTCCTCGCCCAAACCGCATTTACTGCTAAAAGTATAAGCGACCGCCTGTCTGACAATAATTTCCGGGGGTATCTGGTTAAACCCATCAACCGCAGTGATTTATTGCGTTTAATTCAAAGAACAACGCCTTGATCCTTTCTTCGGTATACTTCCATTTCCGGAAAAAAGCAAACTGATATTATTATTTTTATACATTAATCTCGTTTCTATTTTATTATATTTGTTTCAATTTAAATGGAGAGGATCTCATGTTTTTGTCACCATCAGAATTTTTATCCAGAAACCGGTTTTTCATTTTCATTGTTTTTACAGTTTTTATTTTTCTGACATCGTGCATACCTCAGAAAAATCTTCTGCTTATGCAGTACGATCAGCTTATAGATAGTACCTACGCAAAGACTTTTGAAGGGAAACATTTCGAAGACACGATTTACCGTATCCAGCCAAACGATTATTTGTACATCAGCATAACCTCTGTTGAAAAACCAATAACCCAGTTTGTCGAACCGGTAGCAGGGATCAATTACCTGAACAGTGAAAATCAGGCGCTGGTCGGATACCATGTATATGATGATGGCACCATTTATTTTCCTTACATTGGTCTCATCCAACTTGGAGGGTTGACCATCAGGCAGGCCCGTGATTCGATGAAAGTGCACGTGAACAAAATTGTAGGGCGTTGCAGAATTGAAATTACCCTGATCAACAATACCATATATATGCTGGGAGAATTCTCAAAACAAGGAACCTATAACATGACCCGTAACAAACTTTCAATTTATGAAGCTGTGTCATTGGCCGGGGGATTGACAGATTATGCCAAACGGGATAAAATAAAAGTTCTGCGAACTGAACATGGAGAAAAAAAAATGTACCTTATTGATATCAGCAGCGGAAACCTTATTGGCAAGCGTATGTTTTATGTCTATCCAAATGACATCATCTATGCAGAACCAATGAGAGCTAAATCGATTGGAATCACTCCAACATTTTCTCTCGCCGTGCTAACCACCGTTGTTACTTTTGCAATATTAGTCGTGTCACTGTTTAAATAGAATCAATTGGGCAAAGTCAGTTCAAGTATTACTGGAGGGCTTGATTTCAGAAGGGTTTTAAATAAATATCTGAAAAACTGGTATTTGTTTGCCATTGCACTGGTAATTGCCTACCTGTTTGCCATGACCAAAAACAAATATGTAATTCCAATCTATAGTCTTTCTACATCGGTACTGATCGAGGATAAAAGCAACAAATCGGTACTTGACCAGCGTGGCTCCATTTCAGCTGACCCTCTTTTTCTGAATTCAAAGCTGATCGACAACCAGATCGCTATCCTTAAATCCTTTTCCCAGATCAGGCGGATTATTGAAAACCTTGATTTCACAATCTCTTACTTTGCGATGGGGAAATACACCATGGAAGAGATTTACAAACGAGCACCATTTATTGTCAGTTTAAAACCAAATCATAAACAAGTCAGATCAATACAATTTGATTTAAAATTTGTTGAATCAGACAAATTTCAAATTTGGTCGGAGAATATCGCTGCTTTTAAAACCCCCAGAACATACCGCTTTAACGAACAGATTGAGAACGATGGATATTCATTTTCAATTCAGATTAAAGACAGTATCCATCCCGAAGATTACCGGGGACAGGTTTATGGATTTGTTGTCAACAACCTGAACCAGATCACCGGGGAATACCGCAAAAAAACAAACATCACGGCAGAAAAGTCAGCATCGGTGATCACTATTTCATCATCCGGTCCCAACAAGGAAAAAGAAAAAGATTACCTTAACGAATTGACCAGGATGTTTTTATCAACCAACCTGGAGAAAAAAAACAGGATACTGACGAGCACGATTGAATTCATTAACAGTCAATTGCTCCAGATGGGCAAGGATCTTGACTCAGCTGAACAACGATTGGAAGAATTCAGGAAGACCAACAAATTCATGCAACTGTCGGCCAAATCGGCTGCTTTGCTAAGCGACATGAACAACGAGTCGAAAAACCGAGCCAACCTGATCGCCGATCTCAAATATTACGAATACCTTCTTGATTATATCCAGACCCACAATTCATTCGAAGACATCATGATGCCCTCTACAGTCGGGCTTAGCCTGCCGCTCTTTTCCGACCTTGTGTTAAAATTGTCAACCGTAACACTTGAAAAAGAGGACCTGATCGCTAATTCCTCACGTGCAAATCCTTACATACAAACCCTCGAGGAACAAATCATTAATATGAAAAATGCCCTGCTCGAAAACATGCGGAGCATTATCCAGACTACCAATATTAAAATTGAGGATGTTGATAAGCGGTTGATGGACAAAGATGCTGAGTTTGCAACCCTGCCGGGTATTGAACGGGAATACCTCACAATTGAAAGAAAGTACAATGTCTTCAATAGTCTCTATGATTTTTTGTTACGACGGAAATCGGAAGTTGAAATCCAGCGTGCAGCCAATACATCTGACCATGAAATCGTTGATTATGCCGGCGACACTGGCACTGCGATTGTATCGGCCAGTCCGAAAACAGCCTACATCAATGCATTTATCTGGGCACTTCTTTTCCCGGCCATATTCCTTTTTGTTGTCGTGCTGTTTAATAACCGGATTTTGTCGCAGGATGATATTGAGGCAATAACTGATGTTCCTGTTATCGGAACGCTAATCCGGAATACCGACAAACGAACCGGAAAGATACTCCTCCATACCCATTCCTTTTTTACCGAGATCCTGCGTATTATTAAAATCAAACTCAACCTCGATCCGCTGAAAGGCGAGCAGGTTATAACCGTTACTTCCTCTATTATCGACGAGGGTAAGACTTTTGTGGCTATCAATCTTGCTTCAATCTATGCTCTTGCAGGCAAAAGAACCCTCTTGCTTGGTTTTGACCTGCAGCGCCCAAAAATCGCAGAAGCATTCAACCTCAGCAGAAATGAAGGGGTTACCAATTATTTGATCAATGATACATCTGTTGACCAGGTTATTCAAAAAACGTATACCAAAAACCTTGACATTTTATTATCGGGGCCTGTTCCGCCTAATCCAGATGAATTGATCGAATCGGAGAAAACCAAACGGCTGTTTGCCGAACTGCGTCAAAAATACGAATACATCATTATGGACACTCCCGCCATCGGATTTGTTGGCGATGCATTTCTGCTTAACCGTTTTTCGGACGTGACGCTTTTTGTTGTCAGATACAACCATTCAACAAAAAAGCATTTTAGCGAAGCACTCAGTCAAGCCGTTGAGAATAAAATGAAACGATTATATATTGTTTTTACCGATGTAAAGCAAAAAGTTAAAATCCACGACATACAATTTAACCAGGAAGAGCAAAAGCGGAAGTATCTTATACCCAGGCTGTATGTTCTTGCCAGAAAGTTCATCATTGAAATTATCAGGAAATTCTGATTTAATATATCGTTTAATCACTTAAAACAATCACCATGAGTAAAGTTGCATTAATAACGGGAGTGACGGGTCAGGACGGAGCCTACTTGTCTGAATATCTGCTTAAGCTTGGATATGTTGTTCATGGCATCAAACGCAGATCATCGCTCTTTAATACCGACCGTATTGATCACCTATACCAGGATCCGTTTGTAAGCAATAAGAATTTCTTTCTTCATTACGGTGATATGACCGATTCTACAAATCTGATAAGGATCGTCCAGGAAACCCAGCCCGATGAGATTTATAATATCGCTGCCATGTCGCATGTTGCTGTAAGTTTTGACACAGCCGAATATACGGCGAATGCCGATGCTGTTGGAACCTTGCGTCTGCTGGAAGCAATTCGTTTGCTAAATCTCACCCACAAGACAAAATTTTACCAGGCATCTACCAGCGAATTGTACGGTAAAGTACAAGAGGTTCCCCAATCTGAAAAAACTCCATTTTATCCCAGATCTCCATATGCCGTTGCAAAACTATATGGCTATTGGATCGTGGTAAACTTTCGCGAAGCGTATAACATGTTCGCCTGTAACGGGATCCTTTTTAATCATGAATCACCCATCCGGGGTGAAACTTTCGTAACCCGAAAAATAACCCGGGCTGTTGCAAAAATCGCCCTGGGTCTTCAGGATACCATCCACCTGGGCAATCTCTCAGCCAAACGCGACTGGGGACATGCAAAAGATTATGTAAAAGCCATGTATCTTATTTTACAGCAAGATACCCCCGATGATTTTGTGATCGCTACAGGGGTGACCACCGAAGTCCGCGATTTTGTTCGAATGGCATTTAAAGAGTTGGACATCATTGTCGATTTTGAAGGGGAAGGTGTTAATGAAACAGGAATCGTACGGGAATGCCTGAACCCGGAGTACCAGGTGAAACCGGGCAAGGTGGTTGTTCGTGTCGATCCGCGGTATTTCAGGCCGACCGAAGTTGAATTGCTGATAGGTGATCCTACGAAAGCAAAAGAAGTACTGGGATGGGTCCCGGAACATGACCTGCAATCGCTTGTAAAAGATATGGTCGCCGGTGACCTGCTGTTGATGAAAAAGGACAAATATTTAAAAGAGGGTGGCTTTGCAATAAAGAATTACTATGAATAAAACGGACAAAATATTAATTGCAGGCGCCGCCGGGATGGTGGGAAGTGCAATTATGCGAAACCTTCTTTCACAGGGGTTTCGTAATATCATTGGCACCTATAACCGGAATGTTCCTGAAAAACTGGAGTCGGTCCGTTATTACATGATTAATTTGATGGACAATCATGCCTGTTCAGAACTTTTCAAAGAGGAAAAACCCGATTATGTTTTCTATGCTGCTGCAAAAGTTGGAGGAATCGTTGCCAACAATACATACAGGGCACAGTTCCTTTATGAAAATCTTGTTATTCAGAATAATGTAATTCACACCTCCTATCTCTCACAGGTTAAAAAACTCCTGTTTCTTGGCAGCTCGTGCATTTACCCAAAAAATGCACCCCAGCCCATTAAGGAAGAGTACCTTTTGTCAGGCGCACTGGAATACACCAATGAACCCTATGCCATTGCAAAAATTGCTGGCTTGAAAATGTGTGAAAACTACAACCTGCAGTATGGAACAAAGTTCATATCAGCCATGCCTACCAACCTGTATGGGCCAAATGATAATTACGATCTGCAGAATTCTCATGTTCTACCGGCGCTGATCAGGAAATTTCATGAAGCCAAAGTGTCGGGCGCACCTAATGTCACAATCTGGGGTTCCGGATCCCCGCTCCGTGAATTTATGCATGTTGATGATGTGGCCTCGGCAGTTGTTTTCCTGATGGAAAACTATGTTGGCAACCAGTTTTTTAATATCGGATGGGGAAAAGATATCAGCATCAGGGAACTGGCAAGCCTGATTCAGGAAGTTGTCGGGTTCCAGGGCCCCTTGATTTTTGATAACACCAAACCCGACGGAACCTTTCGAAAACTCCTGGATGTTACGCGACTTACCGAACTCGGGTTCACACCCCGGATTGCCTTGCGCGAAGGGATTATACGTACATATGATGATTTTGTTAAAAAGTATGCATGAAGATAAACCTGAGAACCAGAATATGAATACGCTCAAAACAGATGAACAACACAACATTCTCCCCGATGAGTGGACAATGATCCTTCGGCCTAAACGCAACCTCCTGGACATAAACCTTCATGAGCTGTGGCAATACCGCGACCTGATCATGCTTTTTGTGCAACGGGATTTTGTCTCAAAATTTAAACAAACCATCCTGGGTCCGTTGTGGTTCATAATCCAACCTTTGCTTACAACAATCATGTTCACCATCATATTTGGGAATATTGCAGGAATCTCCACCAACGGGATTCCTAAAATGTTGTTCTATATGTCGGGAATAGTTGGCTGGACCTATTTTTCTACGTGCCTGAATGACACCTCCCAGACCTTCATTAAAAATGCCTCCATTTTCGGGAAAGTCTATTTCCCCAGGCTTGCACTTCCTATTTCGGTGGTGATTTCCAACCTGGTCAGCTTTATTATTCAGTTTGTTTTCCTTTGCATGTTCCTTGCCTATTTTATGATCAAAGGTTCTGATGTAAGCCCAAACATCTTGGTGTTATGGATCCCGTTTCTGGTTGTTTTGATGGCCGGACTCGGTTTGGGATTTGGCATTATCATCTCCTCCCTGACAACAAAATACCGGGACCTTGCTCACCTGGTTACATTTGGCGTAAGCCTGTGGATGTATGCCACTCCTATTATCTACCCGTTGTCAGAAATTCCCGAAAAATATCAACTGCTGGTCTTAGCCAATCCCATGACTCCCGTTGTGGAAACTTTTAAGACCGCTTTACTTGGCGTAGGACAGATCAACTATCTGCATCTTCTTTACAGTTTTGTATTCACTGTCGTCCTTCTTGCCATCGGGGTCGTCATCTTTAACAAAGTCGAGAAGACTTTCATGGACACTGTATAAAGAATCATCGGTCAATTTATTAATTCATTACCGAAAACTCATCAAAATGCCGAATGTTGTTATAAAACTCGAAAACGTATCCAAGCAATACCGGCTTGGAAATGTCGGGACCGGGACATTAAGTCATGACCTGAACCGTTTTTTTGCAAAGACAATGGGAAAGGAAGATCCTACAATGAAAGTCGGAGTTTCCAACCGGCTCGATACGGTGGATGGCCGCTATGTTTGGGCGTTGAAAGATGTAAACCTTGAAATCTGTGATGGCGAAGTCCTGGGCATCGTTGGTAAAAACGGTGCCGGAAAATCGACCTTGCTGAAACTGATGTCGCGTGTTACCTCGCCATCCGTGGGAGAAATTAAAATCAAAGGGCGTATTGCGAGTTTGCTCGAGGTTGGCACCGGCTTTCATCCCGAACTTACGGGAAAAGAAAATATCTACCTCAATGGCGCCATTTTGGGCATGACCAAAAAAGAGATCAGTTCTAAATTCGACGAAATCGTTGAATTTTCAGGAGTAAAAAAATATGTAGATACCCCTGTTAAACGCTATTCATCAGGAATGTATGTTCGTTTGGCCTTTGCCGTTGCAGCCCATCTCGAACCGGAAATTCTGATTGTCGATGAGGTTCTGGCAGTCGGAGATGCTGAATTTCAGAAGAAGGCTATCGGAAAAATGCAGTCGGTCTCCCGGAGTGGCCGGACCGTATTGTTTGTCAGTCATAACCTTACTGCTGTCGAACAACTGTGCACAAAAGGAATCCTCATGCAAAACGGAATGTTGAAGATGGAAGGTAAAGTTCATGATATTACCTCCGCCTACAAACAAATGTCTGTTGATGAAAACGAATTGCGCAGGAGCGGCACCAGAGTCATTGAGTTTCTTGAATATAAAATGTCAGACATGACAGGGAAAACAATTGATGAGGTTTTCCTGGGAGACAATTTCATGGTCACTGCCACTGCCAAGGCCAATGAAAAGATCGATTTCTGTGACATGACACTTGATATCAGGAATGATGCAAATGAATTCATCGGTCATATTAACAATGCTGATGATTGCTTTGAAATTAAAAACATCGCAAAAAGCAATACTATGAGCGTTGCGGTGATGGTAAGAAATATCTGTTTCGCTCCAGGGACCTATTATATCTCCTTATGGCTTGGCAACTCTTATGGCACATTCGATTACATTGAAAACTGTATAAGGTTTACAATCAAGCAGGGAGATAAGTTCATCCAGAGACCCTATCCATTTGATAAACGAGCCAAAACCGTGCTGCAATCAACCTGGAGTTTTAAATAAATGAACGGAATGGAACCCCGACCAGTATTGAGTGTTCTGATGCCTGTATACAATGGCAGGGAATACCTCAGACCAGCCATCGACAGCATACTTGCCCAGACCTTCACCGATTTTGAGTTGATCATTGTAAATGATGGCTCTACCGATGGTTCAGAAAAAATCATTCAGGAATACCGCGATCCCCGGATCGTTCTTATAACCCAGAAAAACCAGGGTGTTGCCCGTTCCCTGAACAACGGCCTTGACGTTGCCCGGGGAAAGTATGTTCGACGACATGACGCTGACGATACATCAACCCCCGATTCTTTTCAAATTCAGATTACTTTTCTTGAAAGCCACCCCGAATATGTAATGGTTTGCGGCCAGGAGGCATTCATGACCGCCACCGGAAAAATCGCATGGAAATACAGGGTTCCCAACAACATTTTCTTTCAGGGCAGGGCATTAGTCGACCTTGACTTCAGCCATTTTAGCATCAGCAGTTCAAGCCCGGTAGTGCATGGCACCGCATGTTTCAGGAGAGAAGAGGTTATCAGCCTCGGGAAATACCGGACAGAATTTACGGTTTCGGAAGACAATGACCTGTGGTTGCGATTGCTCGAAAAATACAAGATCGCAGTATTGAACCAATGCACCTATTTTATGCGGTTGCATGGCGCTTCAGCGACCCAGCGTCATGCGAATAAAATCCAATATTTCAGACATTTGCTCATCGATTACTCGCTTCAGCGTCGCGAAACCGGATCCGACCCGATCATGCGGGGTGAACAGGTGCCACCTGCTCCTCAGGCCGATCAGCACAAACAATCAATCATTATTACTGTTCCCGGCAAATATTACCGTGAAGATCTGCGGTATATTTATGGCCTTATGTTGAATGCAAAAGATTGGCCTCAAATAAAAAAAATCGGAAAAGAAATTATCAGTGATGGATGGAAAGACAGCAGAACATGGAAAATGTTACTGTTTCCCCTCTTAGGTGCTCCGGTTGTAAAAATTGGTGTTGCCCTGAAATCAATTTTCAGTTCAAAAAACATTTCGACGTAACTCAACCCCGATGAATCCCGGAACGCCATTCATAACTGTGATCATTCCAAATTTCAACCGGGGGGACCTGTTACAGGAAACACTCGAATCGCTCTTAAGTCAGGATTATCACGACTGGGAAGGTATCGTGGTGGATGACGGATCAAATGACAACAGTGAACTCATTGCGAACAGGTTTTGTCAGAAAGATCCACGGATCAGGTTTTATAAAAGAGTCCGAAAACCTTCAGGAGCACCCGTTTGCCGCAATACCGGCATCGAAAACGCACAAGGGGATTATCTAATTTTTCTCGATTCTGATGATCTTTTAATGCCACATACACTGACTCAACGTGCCGAAACGATTATTAAAGAACCAGCGCTTGACTTTTGGGTTTTTCCAATGCTCATGTTTCGTAACAATCCCCAATCGGCCACCATCTTATGGAATATTGACAACGGAGCAGCAGATCTTCACCGTTTCCTGGTTCTTGATGCCCCATGGCAAACTTCAGGACCAGTCTGGCGAAAAGAGGCAGTTCTGAAAATCGGGGGTTTCACCGAAGGGCTTGCATGCTGGCAGGATGTTGATTTTCACCTCAAAGCAATCATCTCCGGGTTGAAAGGACTGAAATTCTATGATCTTCCACCGGATATATTGTACCGCCAGCATGAAACCCAGAGCATCAGCCAGGGAGAGATCAGTTCGCCGGCAAAACTGAAAAGCAGGAAAGATATTTTCACAAACCACACAGCCTCATTGATCCCTCG
>CAISJJ010000372.1 GCA_903885595.1 uncultured Bacteroidales bacterium | reverse complement strand
ATCACACCTGGAATAAGCGGTAGATGTTGCTCAAAAAGTCGCAATTCTATCAAGTCTGGTAGGAAAAAACACACTAGAGTTGAATGAAAACAATAATCTGTCGATAAAAAAGTCGACAGGTTTGCCTGAAATACCCGATTTTGGGTAATTCTGTATGGAGAAAACCATACAGATTCGATCAGAATTGAAAAATTGTACGGGAAAAATACCGCAAAAAAGTGTTTTTAAAGAATACCTGCATTTGCTGTACAGCAAACACAGGTCCTGATTTTTGGAATAATATCATATGGAAAAATGCCTGTAAATATCCTTACTGTCAAGAATAAATTAAAAATAAACCCATATAAATGTTTTCTATTAGAAAACTATTATGTAATTTTGTAGGATGTTTAATATCATTGCCCGAAAAACATTGCTGGATTATTGCAAACAGTATCCTTTGGCAGCGCCTGCATTGCAGGAGTGGTATTATGAGTTGATTCAGTGCGAATTTAAAAACTTTAATGAGTTGAAGGCAGTGTATGGCAATGCAAGCCTGGTTGCCGATGACCGGGTGGTATTTAATATTATGGGAAACCAGTACCGGCTGGTGGTAAGGATTGTATTTACATTCAGGGCCATTCAGATAAAATGGTTTGGTACCCATGCTGAATATGATCAGGTGGATGTATCAGGTAAAGAATTTAAAAAGAGGAGATCATGAAATTAAAAATAATAGGGTCAGAAAAAGAATATCAACAGTGCCTTACATGGGCAGATGAAATGTTTGAAAAGAATGTAACACCCAAATCACCTGAAGGCGAAAAACTTCAAATTGTACTCCTGTTAATCAAGCAATATGAGGATCTGTACTATCCTGTGCCAAAACCGGATCCAATTGATGCCATAAAAAGTAAGCTGGTTGATTTGGGGCTGAAGGATAAGTACCTGGTAGGAAAGGTAGGCTCAAAAGGATACGTTTCGGCAATATTGAACAAACGTAAGCCGCTTACACTGCAACTTGCCAGGTTGTTTCACCAGGAATTCGGGATCCCGGCTGATATTCTATTGTCATAGTTTTACAATTTGCAAACATTCAAGGTCAATTTCCATCTACCTTGACCGACTCTGGCACGGTCAAGCCCTTCAGGAAATAAACGCAAAATTCAGCTTTTATCAAGCGCTAATTATCGTAATTCCGATAACTCAGTTACCATGCTCAGGGTAGCAACTGAAAAACGGGAATTCCCGTTTCTTAAACATCGAAAGCTAATGATTCCAGAAAACAACTACGTATATTTTACAAGCAGTTGGGTCAGATAATAAAGTGAGGATCCTCACTTTTCAATGAGATGGTAAACCGCAGATTTGCGGTTTTGATATTTAAAAGGGGAATTCCCCCTTTTCTTTCACCCTCAAACACCAGGATAATTTTTCATCAACAGCATTTTGATCGGTTTTTTTTCCGAAGATTTCTTTAAAATTTTCCAAATAGCAATTTTACACCGGTTTTTTCCTGTGTAAATTCTCCTCTTTAAAAGCCGGAAATCCGGTTTTTCATCAACACAATATTTTTTTCCTGTTGAAATTTAACTCATCCGGATGAACCATCCAGAATGAAAATGGCCCTCGCTTGAAGGTCATGAAAATTATTTTTCCCCCGACTTTGTTACATGCACAAAACATGCATATTTCAAAATATTGTATGTCAACTACATATAAAATTTGATGTTCCGATTTCGGAGCTTGAAAAATGTTGTCCTTTAATTTTTTTATGTATGAGCGTATAATTGTGGTATAAAAAATACCCAAAATCATAAAAACGGTGATACGGGATTTTGGGTTTAATAAATCTGCTATTTAAAATTTGTGGGTCAGATAGTATAATTGTGAATTAAAAATAAAAGCTATGCCAAAACAAAAATTTTTCGTCCATCACATTTCGATCCGATTGATGGATCATGAAATGAAAAAAGTAAATCAACTCTGTCTCCGTAGAAAAAAACCACGGTCGGTTTTAGTCAGGGAAATTATTATTAACGGAATTGATGACATATTCAAAACAAAAAAGTCCAATCGCCATGACTGAAACTCAAAATATAATCCCATCCTATTTAGAGGATTTTCTGACCGGGCGGCCAATCCCTGCAGGTGGACATTATATTCATTCGTGGGGCGATGATAATCTGTACCCGCAGATGATCCGGGAGGTCACCAGTGAGAATGGCCTGCTGCAGAATATCCTGAACAAGCATTTTGAAATGCTTTGGGGCGCCGGGCCGCAATTATATGAAACAGGATTTGTCAATGGCCGCCGAACCAAGCGATGGATTCAAAATCAGGAAATCGAAGATTGGCTCAGTCTCTGGGACTGGAGGCAATATCTTGAAAAGGCCACTGCTGAATATCTGCTGCTGAATGGATTTTTCACAATATTTCATTGCGTTACCAAACCCTTTACCAGGTTGGCGGTTGAAAAACTTGAATTCCTTTCTTGTGATCTGGCCAGGCTGCAGTGGACCGGGACCGGGGAACCCATCACCGGCGTGATCACCGGTGACTTCACCCGGCCAGGCATGTTCGGATACGACCGGTTGCCAATGTTCAATCCTCAGAACCCACGGGAGCAGGAACAATCCATCACCTTTGATGCAGCATATCAGAGCGGGGTTGAATTTTATCCAAGGGCGCCGATCCACAGCTCACTGTCATGGATCCGGGCAGGTGAGCAAACCGCCGACCTGATAGAAGCATTCAACTGCAATTCAATCTCACCAAAATATCACATCGAAGTTCCGGCGCTTTACTGGGCGAAGCTTCGCGACAAGTTGATTTCCGAATGTGCCGAAAATGGAATTTTGTACAATGAAGGAATGCTGAATAGAGCGAAAGACCAGACGTTTGAAGAGGTTTCAAACGCATTATCAGGAATTGACAAAGCGGGCAAATTCCTTGTGACAGAGATCATGCGCGATGAATTGATAGATAAATACATCGGGTGGAAGGTAATCCCGCTCGAAACCCATATAAAAGATTACCTGGATGCACAACTGAAAATTGGCCGGGAATCACAGTTCAACCTTGCATCCGGATTGGGAATGCACCCAACCTTAACGGGACTTAAAAAGGAAGGTGGGTTGTCATCCGGATCAGAGCTCGAGGTGGCTTCGAAACTTTACAAAAACATTTCGGTTGAAATCGCGGAAACAAAAATCATGAAAAATTTAAACACCGCAATCGGAATAAACTTCGCCGGTTTAAAGGCCAGGATGGGATTTTGTCATGACGAAATTTGAAAAACGTGAAACCATTGATAACAGAGGGCTGCCGCTCATATATCCACCCGTGCGGGTGCGGAACGTGCAAACAAAGGAGAGAGCGGGTCGGCTAGATCTTAGACTTGGCTTTCGGCAAACCGCACCAGGCCCGTACCGCGTACTATGGATTAGCATCAAAATAATGGTAAAGCATGAAAACGTGTACAAAACTCTTGTAAAAACATAGGCCAATCACGGTATTTTCAGAATCAAAGACCTGTTTTTTCAGTATAAAAAGGAATTTTAAAACTCAAACAATTTAACAAATCAGATCAATGAAGAAGATAACCAAAACGAATAAAATGGAATCGGAAACGATCATCGTTTTATCGGAAGATGATAGCAAAACTATTTCAGATCTTGCTGCGATAAATACCGATATAACATCGATTGCCCGCTCCTTAAATATCAATCCGGATGATTTCGAAGCTCAATACTTAATTGATGGCTCACCCATCAACCGGGCGGTGGAAGCAGGGATAAACAGCGCCGATAAATCCATTAAGGAAGTACAATTCGAAGCCGCAAAGTCGGGAGATAAAGCATCGATAAGCGCATTTAAAAAAGATGCGATCAACGCCCGATGGCAGCGGCACAAACAGAAGTTGCTTTTTGACAGGAAACTGGGTGACTATGAAAATTTGCGAATGGCCATCGAAAATGGCAAAGGTGAGATCCCTGATCATTTGAAGCAGTACTACAAAGTCCTTGACTTTGTAAGGTCATTGTATTCACAGATGAATTCACGCTCGTTCATCATAAACATGGTACGAACCAAATGGACTGATATATCATATTCCCTGGCAAATAAGCTTTACTATGAATCTTTGAACTTCTTCTATTGCGACAACAAAGTAAAAAAATCGACCTGGGCTAATATTTATGCTGACCAGCTGGATACGATTGCAAGCCTGGCGCTCGAAAGAGGTCAACTTGACATTGCCGGAAAATACAAGGTTGAAGCGGCAAGGTTAAGGGGTGTTGGCCGGGATGAACCCGCGCAAGTCCCGCCCGAACTTCTTGACCGCAGGCCGGTGCTTTACACCTTCAGTTTTTCAGACATAGGATTACAACCGGCAAACCGAAGGGAACTAGGCTCCCTGATTGATTCGCTTGATGTTTCTGAATCTCAGAAATTAAGATTAAAAAATGATGCCAGGATTGAGAATGTTGAATTTGAATTGTTTCCAAATACAGCAGATGCTGAAGAATAATAAACCATAAATAGTAACGCAACATGAACAGAGCAGAGCGGAAACGCAATAAAATTTTAAAAGAGCTTAGGGCGGGGAATATGCTGACCCTTGAATCAAAATATGGTAACCGCAGCGCTACCGGTATCCGGGACCGGATCACTGAAGTGGACTACAAAATTGCTATGGTGAATGAAATACTTCAGCTCAATCAACTGGATTTTGTCACCAGGGAATTTCTTACAGAGCTGGAGCAGGAAAAACGGGGGCTCATCAATATGACTCTTCAGCGCGGCTTGCCCAAAACTTATCTGAAAGAATTGCGGCTGAAGCAAAAGCAGGAGCGGGAAAACCAGGATACATCCAGTGAGATACCTAAGCCAGCTTCGCCGAAAGTGTATCTCTCAGAATTATTCTCAAGTAAAAAATCAACACGTTCAAAACCAAAAAGCCATGAATGATGAAAATAGAAATGCAACGACTGAAGCTCTGGTAAAGAAGAATGCCATAGCGTTCCTTCATAGCGCCATGCTCAATGGCGACCAGCAGGCTGTAGAAATATTGCAGGCGCTGCGGGAGCTTGATGAGGAATTCGAAAGAACCAGGGCGAAATTGGTGGACATAAACTCAAGGCCACGTCGCACCCAGGAAGAGTTTGGGAAGTTTTACCAGGTGGCCATTCCGGCGTTGGACCGGTTAATAGAGATCCAAAAGGAACAGCAATACATCGCCCTGCAGATAACAGGTTCAAATTACAAAGTGGTTGCCAGCCTTCTTAAACAAATCAAAAGAAAAAAAATCAAACAAAATTTTAAAGACAATTAATTATGGAAAATCAGCAAAAACAAGAGCAAGCGCTCAAATTCTTCAAACAGGAAGAGCTTGATTGGCAGCTGGTCAACCAGGCCGCGCTGAACGGCGATACAGATGCAATGCTGGCCATGGCATTGGTCAGACAAATCGGAGATGAACTTGAAGTTCTTTGGCGCGAACATGGTGTATTATATTCCTTCGAAAACATTGCAACCATTACTGATCCTGATCAATCGGACGCCCTTAAAAAGATCAACGCCCGTATTGATTACCTGGTGATGCGACGCGTGGAAATACTGTATTACGAATATCGTATCCAGGACAAACGATTGCAAATCTATCGCAATACCATTGGCTTTCAAATGAAGGGTATTCCCCTGGAAAATGTAATTAACAATTAATTAAATCAAATGGGAACCAAGGCTACAAATATTTTTCCCGATATTGAACATATTGGTAAGATGAAACTGGCCATAGCCAGGCGATATAAACCAGCTATGGGTTT
>CAISJJ010000371.1 GCA_903885595.1 uncultured Bacteroidales bacterium | reverse complement strand
TCTTATCAATTAGCTTTTTTATCTGCCGGGATATAATCGCATTATCCTGCCCAACGAAAAATTCTCTTATATCTGATGCCTGAATCACCGACCTCTCTATCGCCCTTTTCAGGATTTTTGCTTCCATGTCTGTGATATATTTTCGTTCAAGAGATTGGGCAATCGCGGGTAACATGATCTCCGATTTGAGATACGGATAATCCATTAGTTTATCTATTTTTTCGATTTCCTCTTTCAATCCCTTCAATACATATTCACACCACCGTAGTACACCTTTGTCTGTACCTGCGTCCGCGTTGGATAACTGCTGATAGTATTCATTCCGATTACTACAGAAAACCGCTGTTGGGTTTAGAATTCTACCTGTGCCGACATTAAATCCAAGCCTGATCAACATCGCATAAGTAAACAGACGAACCGTTCTGCCATTTCCATTTCCAAAAGGGTGAATCCAAACAAAACGGTGATGGGCAATTGCTACTTTAAGTAGATCATACTTCGGGCTATCTTCACTATTGATAAAATTTATCAGTTCATTCATGTTTTCTTCCACAGTAATCCAATCAAGAGGAATGTGGGTGGATTTTGCAATTTCAACATTGCTTTTTCGGTATACACCCGGAGTTCTATCCCCTTCTTTGTCTGGAGACAGTCCATCAACGATCATTTTATGTATTTCACTGATAAAAGCACGGTTTATCGGATATTCTTTAACATTATCTTCTATTTAGGCTCAGACATCTGACAATGGTTTTGTGAACATTTGACTAATATACTAATATTATTTGACGAAATATATTTTAATGTGTTATTTTACAATGTTCTAAGGCGTTATATCCTGAAGATATATTTGACTATTTATTCTAAAACATTTGACAAACCGAGTAAACTCTTTTGAAATATTACACGGCACAGGTGCGTCCAGCTATCAATAGTTTTTAGAATTGAATGGGTTTTATACTCGATTATTTGATCCTTATTTCCCGAACTTCTCAGAAAACGCTTCAATCATTTGAATGATTTCCTTTGGTAGTACTCTCAAACAGTTATCAACCAAATATTCCGGGATATCATGGTAAAACGCTTCCGCGATGCCACCTGCAATACAACCGTTTGTATCACTATCACCACCAATTGAAATAGCCAGCCCATTGGTTTAACCTACATCATTGAACTCTGCCGGGTATCTGACGGTCCCAGAAACATAATTCAATCCCTTTTCCACCAGTTCAATGGCCATAAAATTTTCAAGCGGAACAGTGTATGGTGCCCTGATATTCCAGTTTTTTGCCATCTTAAACCCGAATTTCGGATAATAATCCTTGTGCCCCAGTACGATGGCTGATTTATAGCCATTATCTTTTGCCTCTTCCAATCCCGCACGAATTAATTCACCACCAATGCCTTGATTTTGGTATGCTGGCAGCACGGCCATCGGTGCCAATGCCAATGACTGGTGAATTTTCTCATTGTTGGCAATTTGAACCGGGAAAAACAAAATATGTCCAACCAGTTTATCATTGATTTCCGCTACTAAGGATATTGCGTTGACATATTGCTGATTCTTCCTTAAATTTTCAATCAAAATGCCTTCGTTTTCCTGACCAAAGGCCATATCATTGATGTGTTTTATCTGGTAATAATCACGCTCTGATTCAAACCTGACCACTAAATTCATCTTTTGATTTTTGGCATAAGTATTAATCGATATTGTCTTTTGCGTTTGCTGCAGTCAAATATAGAATTTTTATTGTCATATTATTCCGATTTCTTCTATGAAGCAGGGTTTACCGATGGTTGAGATATCAATCTTCTTAAAATTATCCTTCTTGATCAGCTTGTAAATGGTTTAAGATGCAATCGATCTCAGACAATTCCAGTAATCCGTTCATTTTCCTTGTAGGCTGCCATTTCTGATTTCAGAAAAATACAGAAGTCCGCAAAAAGTTGACTTATAAAGCCGTTCGGATTTAATATCGTACCTTTGCATAACAGCATTGATATAAATGCCTTTCATATACCTCACCGATTTGTTCTAATTTTAAATCAAATATAAATGGCGGGTTCACAACAAACATTTAACAAGAATGATCAAGAGAAAAAACGATTAAAGAAACGACTGTACAAGCAACAAAAACTCGCAGACCGTAAAGCAAACGCACAAGGCGGTAGTTTCGAGAATATGCTTGCCTATGTTGATGAATATGGGAACATCACAGATACACCGCCTGATCCAGCAAACAGGGGGAAAATCGATGCAGGAAAAATAGAAATCGGCGTTCCAAAAAGAGAAAAGGTTGAGACTCCATCCGTCAGAAATGGCAGTGTTGATTTTTTCAACCCTTCTAAAGGCTTTG
This sequence comes from uncultured Bacteroidales bacterium, assembly GCA_903885595.1. Classification (GTDB taxonomy): domain Bacteria; phylum Bacteroidota; class Bacteroidia; order Bacteroidales; family FEN-979; genus CAIVAT01. The sequence continues at coordinate 3,600 of CAISJJ010000371.1, read as the reverse complement.
GTTTTATTAAAGAGTTCAATACGCAGGAGAAATATTTTGTTCACGTCAACAGTTTGACTGAAGAAATCAAGGAAAACGACAAGGTCACTTTTGAAATCGAACGCGGGTTGAAAGGTATGAATGCCGTTCGTGTGAAGAAAGTGTGATTGAACCCGGATATTAAGTCTTCAGGAGCTTCTCTATTTGAATTCATTACATACACTGTCTGAAAAAATCGGACCTTTCCCATTTTATCATCCATTAGAAAAACATTTTGAAGCCTTTGGTATTCCTGATTTTCTTCATGACGGTTTTGAAGATGAACATTATCAAAGATTAAAAATATTTCACAAGGTCTGTGGTGAGGCTTTTACTATTGAACCGTCATTTTCTGGATTTTCGAATAAGTCCAACCACGACTTTTGATTTGAAATAATGCTAAAGACAGAAAAATAGATTAATTCGAATCAATCGGAATTTCTGTGGGGAAGAGAATTTCGGATTTCACATTTCACATTTCAGATTTCACATCTCACATTTTTTAGAAATTTCAGAAGATAAACTGGCTCAACTAATTGAGACTGGTCAACTATCTGCAAGTTTGAAAGACGAATGGGGGAATAATGCCATTTCGAATCAGGATGTTTTCGAATATCTCCATCGGGAATTACAGGCCATATACACTGAATGTCCGAAGTCAGGTCCGATTATCAATGACGAGTTCTCTTGCTAAAAATCCTTAATTTATATTGAACTGCGGGGGTCCTTGAAAGCTCCCGCAGTTTTTAAAATTTTAATTTACATGAAAAAATAAATTATTACCGATCTAGAATTACGGGAGTTGATCCTTGACAAGACCGATCGTGGCAGGGCTTACTTTGAATCTGTCATTCACAACCTAGAAGAATTATCACCTAATGAGCTGATATCCCGCAATAACCTTATAATGTCATTCCCCTGCCAAGTGAAAACACAATATCTTGATGACCAATGGGTATATTCATACCGCAAAGGAACTACTGATCAGTTTGGAGAAATGTTCGGGTTTTGCGCCAGCTTGAAGGGCTTGGACAGAATAAAGGATTTTGTCAAAGTTTGCTGTATAATCGACCAGGAGCTTGATTTAGGGTTGTCGCCAAAAACGGAAATTAAGATCAAATCCGATGAATCCGATGAATCTGATGGAATACCCTCTCCTGAGGATAAACAGATTCTTTTACCAAGGATTCCATTGGCTATCTACCCATCACTACCTGCATTTCTTAAAGCCTTGCTGGATCATTTTGATTCCAAACAGGACAAAGACATACTGCTGCTTTCGACATTGACGGTCCTCAGCGGTTGCTTTCCCAAAGTATACGGAAAATACGCCCGGAAAAAAGTTCATCTCAACCTATACTCAATGATAGCAGGGCCAGCCAGTGTTGGGAAATCCGTAGCCCGTTGGTCCCGTGTCATTTTGGAAATTATCGAGGATGAATATGATAAGCTGCAAAAAATGTTGTTTTTCCCGGCTGATGTAAGTTTTGCTGCATTGCTTGAAAATCTAGCCAACAATGATGGGAAAGGTATCATGTTCGCCTTTGAGGCAGATACATTGACACAGAATTTCTCCAAAGATTGGGGGAACACTACTGCATTGCTGCGGCAGGCGTACGAACATGAAAGATATGACAATATGCGCAAGGGTGAAAAAGGAAAGCCTGCAAATATTAACACACTTAAAAAACCTGCGTTTTCCATCCTATTAACAGGTACACCTAATCAAGTATCATCTCTCATCATTGACACGGAGGATGGATTGTTTTCGAGATTCAACTTTTATCGGGTTGAACTTGACCCAACCTGGAAGAGTGTTTTTCCAAACATGGAGGATGAAAATGTAGATACTTCACTGGACGAACTATTAAAACCTTTTAAAACCACTGCGTTCGAAATTTTTCAGGCATACAACAAGCTGCCTTCTGAAACTATTAGGTTTGACCTTACCAAAGAACAAAAATCACAGCTGGATTCTCACTTTTCAGCCATGTCTGAAAAATATAAAATGCATACGAGAACAAACGCTATTGCTACTATTAGGAGACAAGGCCTGATTTGTTTCCGGTTAGCTGGTATACTGACGGTAATCAGAATGTATGAGGACCCTGGTACTACCCTAATCTGTACTGATGAGGATTTTAAAACGGCAATTGCCCTATCGGACGTATTTTCACAGCATGCGTTTTGTATTGCCCGGCAACTACCTGGGTCTTATAAAAAGCTATTGTCCGGTCAAAAGCGAGACTTTTACAACAAGCTTCCCTATCAATTTAATCGGCAGGAAGCTATCAAGGTGGGGGGGGCAGTTGGAAATGAAGGAGGACCTTGTTGAGAAATATTTAAAGGACTTGCAGCCTGAGTACCTTGAACACCTAAAACACAATTTTTATCAGAAGGTTGTATAAAGGATCGGATTTGTCGGGTTTGTCGGATTTGAACGACAGTCTTCAACACCTAACTGATATATACATGGTAGCCCCATAAAGTTAATTCATTCAATCATAAACAATTATATTAAGTGATTTTATCAACAAACATTTCTATAACATTAAAATCAAATATCATGGCAACAAAGAAAATTATGAAACTGATCGAACCCGAAACAGGGTTGATGGAATGTAAAGTTTGTGGAGCAAGGCATGATGCTCAAATTCGTCCTGCTTCTAATGGCAAATACTACCGGGGGGTGTGGCAATGCCAGAACGGCTGCAAAATAGACCAACAGCCAAAGGATATTGGAACTGTTAATCCGTAACATGCTCAACAACCAGGTGAATAAACTTACATCTGTTACCCCTGCCAGAATAACGATTTTGGCAGGGGTATAACGGATACTTGATGACATGAAACTGTATGCTATGAATGCAACAACCGAAAGTTGGAATATCGAAGAACTGGAAGCATTTTTCAAGGCAGCCGCTTTACCGGACCCTCCGGTGAAACTGAGTCCAGTATGCGTAATCTCTAATGTGCGCGGTTACATTGACTTTCACCTGGACATCATCAAGTCCAACCGGGGTAAGGAAACATTCCTGCCTTACCTAAAAAGGTTGCAAAAGTTGAAAGGCCTGATCGAAGATGGCAATGTGACGGCCAACCCGTTATAACATTATTGACAATATCACAATGCTGTGTTGATCTGCAAAGTGCAACTACTTGGATCGGCATTCGGATAAAGTTTCTGATTGAATTTCTCAGCCGGGCATGTTTTCATGGTCTGGTAAATCCCTAAACGAAGCGCTGTAGCAGATAAAAGTACGATGGTGTAGGTGAACTGTTTTGCTCAACTTGTTGCAGCCATTTACCCTGCTATCTGAAACCTGATTAACGGCACCACTTTGTGCGTTCTGATGAGGCTAGAGGCGATGTAACTATTACGATCTTGGTTAAGGATGGTATGCTACATTCGCTGCTTTACGCTTATGTTGCGTGCTAATCCTTCACGCACCGGACACTTAACCCATAGCTTTTTAACTCTGCCATGACCTGGACAGTACTATTTGAGTAGTCTGTTCTCCTACACCAGGCACCTGCATTATCACTATATTCTGTAGAAGTCCACCAATAACTGAAAGACCC
>CAISJJ010000370.1 GCA_903885595.1 uncultured Bacteroidales bacterium | reverse complement strand
TCTATTCGTCAGTTCATCCCCGGCTTTGCGAAAGTGGTTGATTTATTATACGAAAGCACTCCACCCTTACGTTAATGAAATCGAGTCAAAAGGAATGAGCAAAAAGACCTGGGGAAAATAATTCTTTTTGAAGGATGAAAACAAAAAGCACAATTCAAATGAACAGGTATTTAATCGTTTTTTTACTTCTCCTGCTGGCCGCTCCGGCCGGCAGTATGCTGGCCCAGCAGGGAGCCTGGAGCATCGGGATCGAAGGCGGTCCCGGATTGTCGCTGATCTACGGCAGCGAAAACGTTTACGGCAATTCGGATCCTGCGCTGTCGGGCGCGGCGGGGATCACCGGTGAATATGGATTTCTTCGTCAATGCCGGCCCCTGCGTTTCCCTGCTGCTGCATGAGTCGCTCTGGTACCTGCCCGACAGCGGCAGCCAGGAAAAGGTGGCGGATGAAACCGTGGCCTACCACCGGGTTAACCTCGCGGTAACGGCCGGCGCCGGGATCGCTGTTCCCATTGGAAAGAGATTCCTGGTTTCGCTGGAGGTGCGCGATAATTTCGGCGTGCTCAACATCCGGTCAGCCGCATCTGAATTTGAACACAACAGCGCCATGGCCGTGTTGCCACCTACAGGACATACCAATTCAACGCTCCTGCTGGCGGGAATAACCTACCGGATCGGCGGCAGCAAGGGCCTTCCGTGTACGCCGAACAATCCCGGGTTTCAATACATCCGAAAATAAGCAATTGGCCGGGTTATTGGACAAGCCTGAGTTTCCTGATACTTTATCTTCGGCAGGCTAAATAAATCTTGAAAATAATTGTAACCTCTTTGTAATATTGTGATCAAATTATTTTTTAATAATTAAATCAACTCCAAACCCATGAAAATGATAAAAAAACTCTTTTTGGCCATAACCATGATGACCCTTGCCTTTTCAGCATCAGCCCAGCAGCCGCCTTTGCTGGACCGTGATCTCTTTTTCGGGAACCCGCAAATCTCAGGGGGCCAATTGAGCCCCGATGGTAAGTTTATCTCGTTTATGAAGCAGTACAACGGGATCATGAACCTGTGGGTAAAAGCTTTTGACGAGCCCTTTGAAAAGGCCCGCCCCCTGACAAACAGCACACGTCCCTTTTACGGGTATTTCTGGACCAGGGACAGTAAATACCTTCTTTATGTGAAAGATAAAGACGGAGATGAAAACATGAATATTTTTGCTGTCGACCCCAAAGCCAGTCCGGCAGAAGGGGGAGTCCCCGAATCGAAAAATCTCACACCGCTGAAAGATGTTGCCGCACAAATTTTCATGGTGAGCAAGAAGGATCCAAACATTCTGTACGTGGGACTCAACGACCGCGATGCCGCCTGGCACGATCTCTATGAACTGCAGATCGCCACGGGAAAACTGACGAAGCTTTTTGAAAACAATGACCGCATCACCGGATATGATTTCGACTGGGAAGAGAAAATGCGGGTCATGAGCAAAACCGATGAAAAGGGCAACACCACCATGTTTCGGGTTGATGAAGGAAACAAGCTTACGCCGATCTACGATTTCAACGTGAATGAACAGGCTTACATTGCCGGATGGAACGAGGATAATTCTCAATGCTACTTTGTCACAAACAAGGGAGATATTGACAAGTCCACCCTCTTCTTAATGGATCCGAAAACCCAGAAAATGAAGATGATGGAAAGTGATCCGAATAAAAAAGTCGATTTTGGCGGACTGATGCTCGATGACAATACCCGGAAGATCATCTCCACGAGTTACACCCTGGATAAAACCGAATATTACTGGAAGGATAAAAAATGGGAATCGACTTATAAATACCTCGAATCCAAATTCCCGGGCCGCGAGGTTTACCTCCAGAGCACCACGAAGGATTATTCCAAACTGTTGATTGCAGTCAGCGGGGATAAATATGCCGCTGAGGTTCATTTCTTCGATGTGAAGTCTAAAAAACTGATCCATCAGTATACTCCGAGGCCTGCCCTCAAAGCAGTAGAACAGTACCTCGCCGGGATGAAGCCGGTTACATACAAAAGCAGTGATGGTCTTGAAATCCCGGCATACCTTACCTTGCCCGTAGGGATCACCGGGAAAAACCTTCCGGTGATCGTCCTGGTTCATGGCGGTCCCAAAGGTCCCCGCGACAATTGGGGATACGATGCGGAGGTCCAGTTCCTTACCAACCGGGGTTATGCCGTTCTGCAGCCCAATTTCAGGTCCAGCGGAGGTTATGGTAAGAAATTCCTGAATGCCGGCGACATGCAGTGGGGAAAACTGATGCAGGATGATATTACCTGGGGGGTGAAATACCTGATCGAAACAGGTGTCGCCGATAAGAATAAAGTTGCCATCATGGGCGGCAGTTACGGGGGTTATGCAACACTGGCCGGATTGGCATTCACTCCTGAGGTGTATGCCTGCGGCGTTGACATTGTCGGCCCGAGCAACATCTTCACCCTGCTGGAATCCATCCCTGCATATTGGGAGTCAGGCAGGGCATTTCTGTACGGGATGGTCGGAGATCCGAATACTGAGGAGGGCAAGAAAGCCATTCGCGCTGCAAGTCCGCTGTTCAGCGCCGACAAGATCAACCGGCCGCTGCTGATCATCCAGGGCGCAAATGATCCGAGGGTCAAGAAAGCCGAAGCCGACCAGATTGTGATCGCGCTGAGGGAGAAGGGTAAGAAAGTAGCTTATCTGCTGGCTCCTGATGAAGGACATGGCTTTATCAAACCGCTCAACAAGAAGGCGATGTACGCGGAAACGGAGAAATTCCTCTCCGAAATCCTGGGTGGCCGATATCAGGAAGGGATGGAAGAGGATGTAAAAAAGACACTCGAAAAGCTGCGGGTGGATATTGCAACAGTGAAGTATGAACCGCAGGCAGCCCTGAAAACGGCAAAGGCGCTCCCCGTCGTGCAGAATGTTTGGAGTGCTTCAACCATGGAATACAATGTTTTATTCGAGGTCCAGGGCCAGAAACTGGCGATGGAGATGAAGCGGACCATTGAATCCAAGGACAACAGCTGGCTCGTTGCCGATGTTGTGACCGGCGCCATGGGAGTGATGAAGGATGCGATCCTGTTCCAGCAAGACGCCACCCCGGTTTCGAGGGAGATGGAACAGATGGGCCAGAAGATCGGCATGACCATGGAGGGCAATAAGGCCATCGTCGACATGCAGGGAAAAAAGACGGAGATGGAATTTACGGGCGCCAGTTTGCAGGACGGACCGGGCGTGGATCAGATCATCGCCCGGTGGCCGCTGAAAGAGGGTTTCAGCCTTGTGGTAGAAGTTCCCGATATGGCGACCATGAAAGCAAAGCAGGTGAAAATCAGCGTTACAGGTATGGAAACCATCAAAACCGACGAATGTGTGAAGGTGGAAATGGTCAGCACCGACAATGCCAGCGATAAAACCACCTTCTGGATCAACCCGAAAACCCTGTCAGCGGATAAAATAGTATCCGTGATGCCGGCGATGGGCAACGCAGTCATGACCATCGAAAAGAAGTAATCTGACCTGCGCTGATGTATTCAATGACTTTTCGATTTTCAAGTGCTGCTGTGCAAAGGCAAACAGAAGAATTTTACAGGGGCACCAACTTTTTGCCAGTTCGGTTGTATTTATTATGAATCCCGAAAAAATCTGACACAGATCTATGAAAAAAATTACAGTAACTCAGGCAGGCTTCATCGCTGCCGGAGCCCTTTTGGCGGGTGTATTGATCGGCATATTGATCACGGGTGGATCATCTTCAGGTAAGTTCATGGCAGGAACGTTCGGTAAAGCCGACAAATACAGGCAAGTCAACATCACGGAAAAGGATGTAATCCTGCGAAACGAATTTGCCTCCGACACAGCCAGGTTATCATTTAACCTGAAGTATTTATACTACAACTATTGTCAGGCACTGAAAACTCACCTGGACATAAAAAAAGTAATTGAAAAGACCGCTGCTGAAGAAGAATTCAATAATACCTGTTATGCGTCAGTCAATGCGCTGAAAACATATAACAACCAGGTCATTGATTCAGCCCGCCTAAACATTCTGATGGCAATCAATGCCCTGGAAACACTTGGAAAAGATGAAAATGTCCCTTTGACCGATTATTTCAACAAGGCTCAAAACGCGATAACTGGTATCCAATATCATGACAGGATCCTTATCGACTATTTGAGCTCCATTGAGAAGTACCTTTCAGTTCATGCAGACAAACCCCACCATGGGTTGAAGGATGCATATGACCTATTGACCATGAATGCTATGATAACAGCAATAGTTAACCAAAATGAACCAATGCTGAAGTACTTTGAGGTCAAGAAGTTTTACAACTCCAAACAAGGCATGCTTTTGCTTCTTGCGGAAGTTCAGCTAAGTTCTGAAGTGAATTCTCTTGTCGCGCATGATTCCGCTGAAATAAGCGGTTTTACGAACATTGATTCTCCAAAAATCATCAGCGGTCTTATGAAAACAGATGTCACCATCAGCGGAGAGTCTTTTTTAAATCAAAGCGGGCAACTTGATAATGCCAACGTTAAGGAGGCAATAGATAAAAATTCAAAAACCAGCATCGCATCTATCATCAAAAGTCAGGCAAATACAATCAATAATCTTGAGATGCTGCAAGGGATATTATCTCAGGCATTGCAAACTAATTGTGTGCCTTTTTGCCCTAACTGATTTCACTTGAGAAACTTGACCAGTTTTTTTCAACTATAAGGTTTTAAAGCTGGTTTTCTGATGAGAAACCACTTTCACATTTCAGATATCTGAAATGTGAAATCCGAAATTCCCTTCCCCCCAGAAATTCCTCTCGATGCCATTGTCGTACACTGCTCTGATGAAATGGATATTAAGATTTTATTTAAGAATCAAGAGAAATTAAAGACGGGGCCCAAGTTTCATTCCCAATGCTTTTTCATCAGCATCGAAACCATACCAAAGGTCGACCATGTTTCCTTCACGGTCGATCAGGCAGTTTAGCGGGACAATATTTGTTTTGAAATCGTCATATATCTTTTTTGCCGCATCAGAGGAATCAAGGATATTCGGGTATCTTATCCCGTTTTTATCCAGGTACTGTTTTACCAGGTTTTCATTATCAACATGATTGAATCCTACCACAGCGAATCCTTTTTCTTTATACTTCTCAAATACCTGCTGAAGCCATGGCATCTCTTTCCGGCACGGTGGGCACCCGAGTCTCCAGAATACAAGCAGGACAACCTTCCCGCTGTAATCACTGAGGTTGAAAGTTCCTCCGCCGGGCATCGCCAGGTTGGAAAAGGTTCCATAAAGGTTTTTCTTTAACTCTTTTAGTGAATCCACCATAGCATTCTCAGAGGGGTGTGAGTATTCTATCCAGTTATCGGGAGGTTTCCAGGAAAACAGGCTATCGGGCATCTCAATATTAAGGGAAACATTGTTCCATCGCTCTGTTCTGCGTGAACTGGCGGAAACATTCATGACCAGCGTTTCTTCCATTTTGCGGGGAAGGTTGTCGGCAGTCGCAATCCAGTATTCCGCAATCCGCTGCCCTCCCAGCATTGCCACCTTGATGTGATGTGTCATTGTTCCGTTTACCGGATCCTCCCCCATGTAGCTGACAATCATCTCTTCGTCCTCCAGGGTTGAATGAAAACCAAAGAACCTGCTCAGGTAAATCACGGGCATGCTTACCGAAGCTCCGTAATTCATAATGTCGTGCGACAGGGAAGCGCCCCGGGAGATATCCTTGGTCATGTACCTGTTTTTAACCTTTCCAAGGATTGTATTTTTATCCAGGGCAACCGTGGCGTTTTCACCGACAAACCAGGCCCACATTCTTTTCCCGTTATAAATTATATTGGAACCATCATCGGGGAAAGCAACATCCCTGATTTCAACTCTTGCCATGTTTCCCTTTTTCAGCCATACGGTGTATTTTATCTCATGATTCCATTCCTTTCCATCCATGTTTGATTCCTGAACCTGGTAACAATTCAGCCTGAGTGTTTTCGCCTCCAGTAAGGCGCTGTTCATCTGGTTAAAAAAGAGCCTTCCCCTGACGGTATCTCCGTCTCCCTTCGAAGTGAAGAGGGGCTTGTTCTTGTCCATTTTCACCGTGTAAAAGCCCGACTGTGTTACATTCTGGGCACATGAGGATAAATGGCAAATGAGCAGAAGTCCGGGCAGTAGAAATTCAAAAATCACTGTTTTCATAAGCTGACGGTATTTCACTTTATAAGGTTCCACCCGAGAACCGCCAGCATCAGAGCTGATGTTCAATTTTCGCCGGTTCGTTGAACCCGGCATCAACCACCCTCCGGTTGTGGCGTGAGTTCTCCGGGAATACTGCTGCAATATACAGCCACGAAATATCCATCAGCCAACATTTTAGGTAAAATCAATTTATTCAGGGGTAAAAGCCAATAACTTCCGGATAAAAAGTGAAGCCATCAGAAAGTTCAGTTTACCAACCCATCCCGCTGTTTACCGGGTTTAACTGACCGTTCGGATATTGCTGTTTTTTCAGGCAGAAGAGATATCGATTTTAGATCAACAGATTTTTAAAACAATCGTGAAAACTCACAAAACAGAGGTTATTCCGTTGAACCAATTTGCCCAGGCCATTCATGAAGGATAGCACCGGTCGCAAAAAGACAGCGTTCTTAACAAGTATGTGAAGATCTCCGAGGAGTTTAAGAAGCTGGAAATGGACAGGACGTGGGATAATAGTTTGCGATAATCAGATCATCTGTTTTATCAATTTAGCCTTAAAACAAGCTCCGATACTGTAATGGAGTATAGTTAGTAATTGCTTTAAATGTTTTGTTAAAATAGGAGTTATTACCAAAGCCACATTCAAAACAAATTTCATTCACCGATTTTTCAGAGTTTCTAAGTAATTGACAGGCCTGATTGATTCTGAATTCCGTAACAGTTTTTACCAGTGTTTTTCGGGTTACATTCTTAAAATACCTGCAAAAAGCAGTAGGAGTCAGATTCGCAATTTTAGCAACTGTTTTCAGGCTGACTTCCTGCTGATAATTCCCGATCAGGTAACTAAAGACCTTTTGAAAACGTTCAGTTTCGGCAGGAGATGCTGTAAGCCCTGCAAAATGATGATCGATGAGTTCAGTTTCTTCGGAATTGGCAATCAGATCAAGAATTTCCAGGAACTGCAAAAGCCGGTGTAATCCATCTGCAGAAGTACATTTCTTAATTTTGGAGATTATTTTTGCTTTTGTATTTCCTGTAATTAATACTCCGGCAATTGCTTTTTCAAACAGATTTTTAACCTTGATTAACTCAGGAAGTTCTAAAAACGCCCCTCCCGCAAAATTTGGTTGAAACTGAATAACGACAGCCTGGGCATTGCCAGGTATATCTTCGTTCATACTATGCCAGCAATGCGGAACATTAGCTCCTATTAATACCAGGTCGTCGGGTTTATAATCCGAAACGTTACCACCCACATAACGCTTCCCGGAACTTTTTCGAATCCAGGTGAGTTCTAGTTCCGGATGAAAATGATAAGGTCCATCAAAACAGGTCAGGTCTAAATCAAGGATCGATATAGAACTTTCAATCCCTGTTGTGAGATGTTCGAAAAATGCTTTCATTTTGTCTTTATTATCATAAATATCTACAATCATTCAATAATGATGGTAATATTACACAAATACTTGTTAATTCAGACAAATAAGAACTTCTGAAAATTTAGAAAATTTGTTAAAAAAGATTTAGACAGATGAAGACTAATTTGCAACAAAACAATAATGCAAGCCATGATCTACTTTCTTGAGACACATTTTTAGAGCAATTCACCTGGTGGTCGTAGCAAATTATTGACATTTTAAAACGGAAATTATATTGGAGAAAAAACCAACCCGGAATAAAATTCTGGTTGTTGTAATTGCGACTATTGCTGCAACCGGTGGACTGCTTTTCGGCTTTGATACAGGAGTGATTTCAGGTGCTATTCCTTATTTTCAAAAAAACTTCGCCCTTGACAATGACTGGGTTGAATTAATTACCACAGCCGGGCTTGCTGGTGCCGTATTTGGCGCGATATCATCGGGCCGGATTACTGATATTATTGGTCGGAAAAAAGTGATTATTGCATCGGCACTTATTTTTGCCACAGGAGCATTTTGGTCAGGATCTGCTCCCAGTGCTGGTAATTTAATGCTTGCCCGCTTCTTTTTGGGTATAGCTATTGGAATATCTTCATTTGCAGTGCCTTTGTATATTGCTGAAATTTCACCGGCTAAGAGCAGGGGTAAATTTGTTTCGCTGTTTCAGCTTCTTATTACAATTGGCATTTTTGTTTCTTATTTCTCTGACCTGGCTTTCGCCCTTCCTGAGGGTGCTACAGGTTATATGGATTGCTGGCGCCCGATGCTTTATGTTGGGGTTATTCCTGCAGCCATTATGCTGGTGGGTATGCTGTTTTTGCCGGAGACACCGCGCTGGCTGATCAGCAAGGGCTTCGATGATAAAAGCCGTGAGGTATTAATGAAAGTGGAAGACCCTCTGCTGGTAGAAGATACTATTTCAAGGATGAAGGAAGAAATTGAAATTGACAAGTATAACAAAACCGGTTGGAACGAAATATTTAAGCCATGGCTCCGTACCCCTTTCATCATTGCAATCGGAATTATGTTTGTTCAGCAATTCACCGGAATCAACACCATAATTTACTATAGCCCTAAAATATTCCTTATGGCAGGATTTGAGGGAGCACGTGCAGCTATAATGGCGTCGGTAAGTGTAGGTGCTGTGTGTGTGTTGTCTTCAATTATAGCATTATCTGTTGTCGACAGACTAGGCCGGCGTAAGTTATATATGATTGGTTTAAGTGGCATGGTGGTTTCACTTATCGCTCTGGGGATGTGCTTTGCATTGCAATCATCACTGGGCGATTCGGTAAAACAAATAACGGTTGCCTTGGTTTGGATTTACATTGCTTTTTTCGCTGTAAGCCTTGGACCTTTAGG
>CAISJJ010000369.1 GCA_903885595.1 uncultured Bacteroidales bacterium | reverse complement strand
GTCTGCTCCATTCAGCCAGCAACACAACCTGGCGGTTTCAGGAGGCACAGAAACTTTTTCGCACCGTACAACGATTTTTGTAGACCTGGCGCAGGGTTTGCTGCAAAACAACACATCCAACAAAGTCTTGTTAAAAACCAATATTTCACAGAAGGCAATTGGAAACATTTTAACACTCGATTATAATCTGAGTTACGGTTTACGAAATTCCTCGCCTGCAAATTATGATATTTTTTACCAGGCTTTTATCCGAAACCCGACCAGTTCTGTTTACGACCCCAACAATACCTATTCCGGTGGTTATACTTATCTCGAAGGGGTTGATTATTACAATCCTGTCGCCATGCTCAACGAACGCACCCGTGAAGGAAAGACAAACGACGCATCCGGAAATATACGCGCAACGCTGCGCCTGGCTAAATTGTTAAACTGGTCAAACCTGATTTCATATGAGTTATCTGACTGGGAGGAAAACACCTATTGGACAAAATATTATCCAAGTCGTTTAGGCAGGGGCGGTGTGGCGGAAATTGATAACGGGAAACGAAGCAACCTGCAGTATGAGAGTACCCTGAACTATTCTCTTTCTTTCGGTAAAAACAGTTTTCAGGCCCTGGCAGGCTATACTTATCAGGAAATAATCTCCAATGATTCGTACATGCTCAATTCCGGATTTGATTCCGATTATTATTTGTGGAATAACATTGGGGCAGGATCGTCACTGGCAATCGGAACCGCTGAAATGGGGTCTTATAAAAGCAGCAGTAAACTTATCTCCTTTTTCGGTCGTGTAATGTACAATTTCGATGAGCGTTATCTTGCTTCCGTTTCAGTCAGGAGGGAAGGTTCTTCACGGTTCGGGGCCAACAATAAATGGGGTTGGTTTCCGTCGGCCAGCTTCGGCTGGCGCATTAACCGCGAAGCTTTTATGAAAAAAATCGCATGGGTTAATGACCTGAAACTCCGAGTTGGCTATGGAGTTACGGGTAACCAGGATTTTGCCAATTACAAATCGCTTACCCTGATGGGTAAAGCCGGAAAGTTTTATTATAACGGAGAATGGATCAACACCTATCAACCTGTGTCGAATCCAAATCCGGATCTGCGCTGGGAGAAAAAACAGGAATTGAATACCGGTGTCGATTTCAGTTTCCTGCAAAACCGGCTCAGCGGTTCCCTCGAATATTATTACCGTCAAAGCACCGATCTGCTTTATACCTACACTGTTTCAGTTCCCCCCTACCTCACCAGCCAGCTTTATACCAATGTGGGGACAATCAGCAACCAGGGGATCGAACTGACCCTGAACGCAATCCCCGTCAAAAAAAACAAGTTTGTATGGTCTACCACCCTTACTTTCAGCAAAAACGCAAATAAGCTGGTCAAATTCTCAAATGATGAGTTTACAAGTAAATATGTTGAGATCGGCTGGCTTGGCGGAGCTTTTCCGCTCAATGCACAGCGGCTCGAAGAAGGACAACCTATCGGAACATTTTACGGTCCGGTCTGGCTTGGCCTGGATGAAACAGGGCATGATAAGTTTAAAAACCAAGACCCCGTAGGACATGTCAGTCCCGATAAATGGGAAGCCATCGGGAACGCCAACCCCTTCTGTATGCTTGGATGGAGCAATACCTTAACTTATAAAAACCTGGACCTTAATTTTTCCTTCCGCGCCCAGATCGGAGGCGATGTACTCAATATGTATCGTCTCTATTATGAAAACTGGCAGAGCCTCGGACGCAATATTGTCCACACACAGCTGGAGACCCCCGAATTTATCGGTACTGGCCAATACTCATCTAAATACGTTGAAGATGCCACGTTTCTGAAACTCGACAATATTACCCTCGGATTTAATTTCCCCTATTTAACCAGGTATATTTCGAAACTGAGGGTTTACCTCACGGGCCAGAATGTGTTTTGTCTCACAGGTTATAAAGGACTGGACCCGGAGGTAAATCAGAGTGGACTGGCGCCTGGCATCGAATATCTTTATTATTATCCAAAAACCACGACCATCACCTTAGGTGTCAATGTAGCATTTTAACCCAAACACGAGCGCTGTCATGAAAAAGATAAATCATAAGATACTGATCGCCTTCGCCGCCATCATGTTGGGACTCATCTCCTGTACAAACCTTGAAGAAAAGGTATATTCAGATATTCCCCTCGACGATTTCTTCCATACCGAGAAGGATGTCCTGATGAATGCCGGGCGGGCCTATACCAAACTTCAGAAATATCCTGAAGAATTCAGTCTCTGGACTCTGGATGAAATGGCATCTGATATCATGGTGGCCCCCGCCCGTGATGATGGATTTGTTTGGGATAACGGCCGGTGGAATGAAATCCAGAAACACCAGGTAACCTCAACCAATAAAATACTAACCCTGGCCTGGGGTTTTGTGTTCGAAGGGATCAGCGCTTGTAACGAGGTGATATACGAAACTGAACAATCCTCCATCACTTTCCCTGAAAAAGCAAGGGTGGTTTCGGAAATCAAGGTTCTCCGTGCTTATTTTTATTACCTGGCTATTGACAACTGGGGAAACATTCCGTTTACAGTTGATTATACTGATAAACAATTGCCGGTGCAAAAAAACAGGAAATTCGTGTTTGATTATATCGAACAGGAGATTCTCGAAAATGTAGATATTCTCAAAGACAAACCTTCTCCCGACTATTATGGTCGGGTCACCCAGGGTGTGGCATACACCCTGCTGGCCAAACTTTACCTGAATGCCCGTGAGTGGATTGGGGAAGATAAATTTCAGGCATCGGTTGATGCCTGCGACAAGGTGATTCAATTCAACAGTTACCTGATTGAAGATAACTATTTTTCAAATTTCATGGTCACCAATGAGTTTTCTACCGAAAATATTTTTGTGATCCCCATGAATTCCATTTTCACCAAGGATCGTTTTTATTGGTACACCCTGACCCTTAACGATGCAAGCCGGGCTACCTTTGATTTTAAGGGTGGCATGTGGGATGAATTTGTGCTGGAACCAGATTTTTTTACCAAGTATGCTGAAAATGACCTGCGAAGGAACTCCTTTCTCTTTGGTCAGCAAAAGGATAAAAACGGGAATGATATTCTTATCCTGAATGAAAGTACAGGATTAATGGAACCATTCATTTATACCCCTTCCATTGCCAATTACATGGCGCGGAAAAAATGGGAAGGCGCCAGGTTCTGTAAATATGAATACCAGGAGGGATTGGAGTATTATGTGACGGATATGGAGAATGATTTTGTCATCTTCCGTTATGCTGATGTCCTTTATACAAAACTGGAAGCATTATCGCGACTGGGACGATCAGGTGAAATGATCGGCGATCCCGATTTGCAGAAAATCAGGACCCGTGCAGGGCTTTTACCACTCCAGGCCGGGGATTTGACAACCAGTGAATTTCCCGATGAACTGGGGCGTGAATTTGCGCTGGAAGGACACCGCCGCCAGGATATGATCCGTTTTGGACTCTGGGGGAATGCCTGGTGGAATAAACCACCATCGGGACCTAATGCAAAGCTTTTCCCAATCCCGGAGAGTGTGTTGAATTCAAATCATAACCTCGTGCAAAATCCATGACACGGGACACGGGACACGGGACGCGGGACAAATGAAAAATGAAAAATGAAAAATGACGAGTGATCAATGAATAATTTACGATTTACGATTTACGATTTACGATTTGGGATATGCGATTTCCGATGGGGAAAACGGATTGACCTGCTTTTGATTCTTGCCGGGATGGTTGTATTATTTCCGATGTTCCAGGCGCATGGTGAAAAGACCCGCAAAATCAAAGTCAGTGAACTGAAGGATAAAATTGAGGCGGCATGGATCGGGCAGATGATCGGGAATATCTATGGTCTGCCACATGAAAACAAGTACATCGGAGAGCCCGGAGCTGAAAAATGGCCTTACGGATACACCAAGAATCTTGATAAACTGAAAAAATACAGTGGCGCTTTTTCCGATGATGATACGGATGTCGAGTATATGTATCTGCTTCAGATGCAAAAGCATGGTCCCGAACCCTCCTATGCCCGGCTGCGTGAAGCATGGATGTATCATATCCGCGACCGCGTATGGCTTGCAAACCGAGGTGCGCTTGGTTTGATGCATTTCGGTTACACGCCGCCCTATACCGGGAATAAAAACCTGAACCCCCACTGGTACCAGATCGATCCACAGCTGATCAATGAGGTTTGGGCATTTACTGCTCCGGGAATGGTCGGTTATGCCGCTTCCAAATCAGATTGGGCCGCAAGGATCACCAGCGACGACTGGGGAGTGGAGCCCACAATCCACTATGGCGCCATGTATGCAGCCGCATTTTTTGAAACAGATATCCGTAAACTGATCGATATCGGGCTGGAATCGCTACCACCTGGATGCCGTTACGCTGCAACAGTGCAAGATATGATCGCCCTCTATACAAAATACCCGGACAATTGGAAGTCTGCACGACAGGAGATGGCTAAGAAATATTATACTGATGAGCCGGATATGACCCGGACCATTTGGAACGCCAACCTGAACGGAGCATGTGCCATCCTCGCACTGCTTTACGGTCACGGCGATTTTCAGCGAACACTCGATCTTGCCTGCGCCATGGGGTTTGATGCCGACAACCAGGCAGCAACGGTAGCCGGTTTGATGGGTATCATTCATGGGATGAAAGGATTGCCCAAAAACCTCTATCTTCCTGTTGAAGGCT
>CAISJJ010000368.1 GCA_903885595.1 uncultured Bacteroidales bacterium | reverse complement strand
TGTTACCTGATTGTATTTGAATCCCCTTACAACAGGATCAATACCTACACCGCCCTTGCGGATTCCTGAAACGTTGGTTTCCTGGCGAAGGAAATCGCCGATATCCCTGATTGCTTCAAATTCAAAGGTATTAGCGGGGATTACTTTGGTGGGGTAAAAGTTTGCGGATTTGCCGTAAACTTCCACCTCGTTGAGCTGTAAGGTATCCTGGGTGGAGGTGTCCTGTGCATTTAAAAAAATGGGTATTTCCAAAAGAATACCCAGAAATCCGATATAGAAGAACCCTATAAGATAACTCAGAGATTTTTTTTTCATGAGAAAAATACTTTAATAAATTAATACCCAGTTACATGGTAAAAAATAATGAATGAACATATGTTCGCTAAGTTACAAAAAATGCAATTCCAATGAAGTTTAAAAACTGCCTATTTTTTTTCCGGCCAACTAATCTCGATGGTACGATAAACCATTGACTCATTTCCGGCCTGATCGAGACAATAGACCATATAATGATAGCGGGCTGTGTCGGCTCTGTTAAAATGGGAAAGATCAATATCAAAATCCACAATCCGGCTTTTCCCATCGAGCGAATGAATGATGGTGGTATCCCATGTGGCGAGGGTCGACTTATGTCCATGCCCGGCTGCATTATGAATATTGATCTTATACTCTTTAAGTTGCACGTCATCGCTGAATACCGCATTCAGGCAGATGATGCTGGTGTCGGTTCCAGCGAGGATCACTTCGCCTTCAACCGGCGAGTTCAATGTAATTGTAGGTTTTTCATTGTCCTGGTCATCCTTTTTACATCCTGAAAAAGCGATGATCGCTGCAAAAAATATTGCTGAGAAATAAAGGGGTGTTTTCATATGTTGGTATTTAATGATTGGTTTAAATGATTAGTTTGATTTTTGAGGTAATAGAAATTGTAACGGAATATTTACAACCAGAATGAAGTTGATACCCGGATCAGGAAGATCGAGCATCCTGTATAGGCTCATGTGGTTGAGATATTTCTTATTGGTGAAGTTTTGAACCTGAAACATGATTTCAAGGGGTTGTTTTCCAACAAGAAATGTGGAGCCGGCTGAAAAGTTGAGCAGGTTATATGCAGGGGTTCTAAGCTCATTTCTGGCCACCCGATTCTGTGAAGCAGTAGTTTGAATCTCAATTTCCGCATAAATATTCCTGAAATTTTTCCCGGCTTTTGGTAATTCATAACGTATAGAATTCAGCATGGACGCCGCCGGTATAAAAGGAAGCGGATACCCGTCATCGAGATTACCGGCATAGACGTACTGGCTTTGGCTGTGATAAACAAGGTTTTTGAACAGCACGACTGAAAATGTGAACTCGCCTCCTGTAAACAAAGCCTCACTCTGCCTGTATTGGTAAACTTGTCCTGCATCGGGCAGAAAGGAGAATTCCCCTGTTGGAGAAAGGTAGATGAAGTTCGGAAACCAGGAAACAAATGGACTCAACCCCGCTGAAATCTTTTTTGATTCGTACAAAAGCCCTATGTCAAGTTGGAACGAACGCTCGGAAGTAAGGGTCGAATCGCCCATTTCATGGCGAAAGGTTCCGTGATGAACCCCGTTGGAAGAGAGTTCAGGGGCTGTAGGGATCTTGTAGCCTGATCCAAGGTTCATCTTGAGACTCAGCGTCGGGTTTATCTGCCATGAACTGCCTAACCCACCGGAAAAATTGAAAAAGATTTTCCGGATTAAGGGACTTCGCTCTACATAACCCGTGATCGTCTGCGGATCCTTATACACCGGTTCGAGGAACTGCTGTGTGTGAACATGGCCAACATCGACCCGGGCGCTGCAATTGAAATGCCATCCCGGAGAAAACAACCATTGCTGGACGTAATATGCCCCGGCTGACCATGCATCATAATCGGGAAGGAGAAAGTAATATCCCCCGCGATAATTCTGCTGGTATTGCCCTGAAATGCCGACCACCTGGCTGCGGTCTTCTGATTTGTCGAAGTAGTACCTGACATTTCCAGACAGGGTATTTAACTTAAGGTCAATTTCCAGATTCCCCTCAGGTTGTGGGCCCAGACCGTGAGTGTGCGGGAAGGAGAACTCCTGCCGGTGGTTCAACTGGTATCCCACGTCGGCCTCCAGCCAGCGATTATTCATTCGGATCCTGGTGTTGGCGATCGCTTTAAAGTGGTTTACCTTCTGATAAGGGAAATCTATATTTCTGTTTTTCCCGTCATCCTGCAAATTATAGACGTCGGGCATCCCGTGAGACCCGCTGAAAAAACCCACTTTCTGGAAGTAATCACTCAGTGTTACAGACCAGGTTCCCCAATGATCCACTATCCCTGTGCTCAGCTTGATACCATAATCTTTCCCGGCAGTGTTTTTAAGTCGTTTCCCGTTTACCGGCAATTGCCAGCCGTTATAAAAGAAACTATCAGCAGGAACTTTCACATCGCCATAATCATCCATGGTCAGCCGTACCTTGAAAAAACCCTTATTCCCCCTGATGGCTGAATAGGCAGAAATACCGACCAGATCATTGTTCGATTTTCCAGTCACCACCACAGAACCATCTATTGAATGTGGCGCCGGGTAGGGTTGATCCGACAGGATGATCACCCCGCCGATGGCATCTGATCCGTACCGAAAAGATAAAGGGCCTTTGATCACATCCACTTTCCCAACACCATACTGATCAATCTCCAGTCCATGGTCAATTCCCCATTGCTGCCCCTCTTGTTTGACCCCATTCTCCACCACCGCTACCCTGTTAAAACTCAGTCCCCGGATAACAGGTTTTGCCACCCCTGAAGTGATATTGATGGAGGCCAATCCGGGCAACTTCCCGATGGATTGCACCAGGCTTCCTGAAATATTCTGAAAAATGGAGGTTTGACTGATCGTTGTGACCTGAACGGATTGCATCTGCCTGATCGCTTTTGAACGGTTCTCCACAATATTGACCTCGTTCATCTGCATGATATCCCGTTGTAACTTGATCTCCAACAAGGTATCCATTGCCAAATACACGGCTAGTGATGGTTGCTGAAACCCCACAAATGTGACCTTCACGGTATATTTCCCGGAATTCAGTCCTGTAAAAAGAAACCGTCCGCTGGTATCGGTAAGGGTTCTCCGAAATGCGCCATTCAAGTAAATAGTTGCATTGCACAAGGGAGAGCCGGTGTCATCTTTTATCAACCCGCTGATACACAAGTTTCCGGTTTGAGCTTTCAAGGCAGGAGGGAGAACCCAAAAAACAAGCATGAGGAAAATCAACGTAATGCGTTGCCTCACCTTAATTAATGGTTAAATAATGATTACTATCTGTCAAATGAAAGGAAGCCGTTCGATAAACCTGTCTGATTTATCAGGCAATGGAGTTAATCGGGGGACCGCGAAGATGAATAGATTCATTATTCTCCGGCTGAAAGCAGGTTAAAAGTGCTTCAGAAAGAATTGAAAACAATGTTGCATGAAAAGAAACAGGTAAAGGCTTTTCAACCAGAAAAACCGCTTCGCTCAATTGAAGAATCTTACAGTGATGATGGTGAGGTTCTAAAGTAAGCAAAGCCCCTGGCTGGCAATGAGTATCCTCATGGTCATATAATTCGTGAACGTAATACCTTGGGGAGAGGTAAACAGATAAAACCAGCAAAAGTGCGATGGAGATATATTTGTTGGCTTGTCTCAAACCATGATAGATTTAATCTGCAAATATAGGGTTTTCCCCATTGCAATGTTGAATCCTTAAAAAGCCATTCCGACAGAACTTACACAGGTTTACACTTTTTCCAATGCCTGCCTGAGATCGCTGATGATATCACCGGCGTTTTCGATTCCCACGGAGAACCTTACCAGATCGTCGGTGATACCTGCCTGCTCTTTGTTTTCTTTTGAGACGCCGGCATGGGTCATGGAAGCAGGATGCTGGATCAGGGTTTCAACGCCGCCCAGTGATACCGCCAGAACAGCAAGATGAACATTGTCCATCAGCTTTTTACCCGCCTCAAAACCACCGGTCAACCCGAAGCTGATCATGGAGCCAGCGCCCGTCATTTGCCGCTTTGCCAGTTCATACTGCGGGTGCGATTTCAACCCGGGATATTTGATCCAGGCTACCTTTGGATGATTTTCAAGGAAATCAGCTACTTTAACCGCATTCTCCTGGTTCCGGTCAACGCGCAATGAGAGGGTTTTTACACCCCGTAATACCAGGTATGCCTGATGGGGATCCATGTTGCATCCCATGTATACCATGCAGTGCCTGATTTTCTTGTAAAGAATGTCTTCTTTGGTGACGATAATTCCACCTACAATATCAGCATGACCATTGATGAACTTGGTGACTGAATGAAGCACGACGTCTGCTCCAAGATCCAATGGTTTTTGCAGGTATGGGGTGCAGAAGGTATTATCCACCACCAACACCAGTTTATGCTCCTTTGCGATTTTGGCACAGGCGGCAATATCGGTGATCTCCATCGTGGGATTTGCCGGTGTTTCAATATACAGTACTTTGCTATTCGGACGGATTGCTTTTTCAATTGCTTTAATATCAGCAGTGTTGACAAAGGAGGCTTCAACATGAAACCGGCCAAAATCCTGCTCCAGAACACCTCTTGCCGGTCCATAAACTGCATCGGTACTGATAATATGATCTCCTCCATTTAACAGTGCCATGTAGACTGTTGTGATGGCGCCCATTCCCGATCCGGTGGCTATCCCTCCATATCCGTTTTCAAGGGCAGTAATATTTTGTTCCAGGGCATGAATTGTCGGA
>CAISJJ010000367.1 GCA_903885595.1 uncultured Bacteroidales bacterium | reverse complement strand
GTTTCGGTGTAGCTTGTCAGGTAATTCGGAGCAAAGTTTTCCCAATGTTCGGTGCTGAGGTCATACCTCATCAGGTCGCCATTTGCCGGAGAACTCCAATGGAAAGGATTGCCTGAAATATCATTCCATGCAGGGACCCAAGTTACCGGCCTGTACAATCCTGCATGGTCACCCCAGCCATAAGCCGTATTCCAGTTTGTGATATTTGTGTTGGTTATTCCATATGAAGGACTGGCTGACCATAATGGGTCGGTTTCGGTAAAACTTGTCAAATACCCTGCTGCGGCATGATTTCCCCAACCGTAAGCGGTGTTCCAATTGGTGATATTTGGTGAAGTTATTCCGTATGATGGACTGGCAGTCCAAAGCGGGTCGGTTTCGGTTTCAATGCCTGGGCCGAGGCGTTTCCATGCTACGCCATTGTAATAATAAAAACCGGGCGTTACATCGCTGACTGTGGCCGTATTGTAAACCAATAAACTTGCAGCGGGTGAAATAATGGTTGTAACATCATTCGTCCCTGTAAGGGTTACTCGCGGTATTAACAAGCCCTTGTTTGCCCCACTTACGTCGAGCATGGCGCTGTTGTGGGCATCTGCTCCTGTGAAATTGATCGCTACGCCTGTCTGGGCATAGCTTTGTTTGCCGGGGAGCATCGCAACCGTAATCAAAAGTGAAAATAATAGTTTTTTCATGTCGTGATTATTTATTTGATTTTTTAACCCTTGATTCACATTAATAATTTGATTAGGCACAATCATATACGACGACATTTTCCTTACTGGTACGAATGTGCCTAATCAATTTTTTATTTTGAGAGAATACAGCTTGAATTTATTCTGATTTTTCTTTGGTTTTCTTTCCATGGCCTGCAACAGGAAAACCGACGCTGAAATTCAAATAGGAACTCAACGTGGAAGGATTGACAGCGATCAGCACCTGTGATTGAACATGGAGGGTGATGGCCGACAGGAACAGGATGAGGATACTGGTTTTTTTCATCTGGCAGTTTATGGTAAAATTCGGATCACAAAGAAAGCTGAATGCCAGATACCATCATAAACCTGTCAGGAAAAAGTTGTAACGATTTTGAAAAAGCATACAGAAAAGGAGGTCAGGGACCGTCCAGGTATCACTATTTCTTGTTCTCACATTCCTTATCCACAAAAGCGCTTGGCGTAGACCCCTCTATCTTTCGGAACGCAGAGTAAAACGTGTTCCTTGTGGAGAATCCCGAAAGCAGACCGATGGCTTCCAGGGTCAGTTCCTTAGTCTTGCCTTCCCGGATCAGCTTTTTGGCATGTTGAACGCGCCAAAGGTTTCGGTATTCGTTGAAAGGCTGTCGGCGTTCTTCCCGAAAGTAATATGCCAGGTGATGAGCGGGGATCCCGGTGAGTTTCGCCATGTAAGCCAGGTTGCAATCGTTTTGAAGGTAGGGTTGTAACTGTTGCATGCATTCATCCATTTTTGACCCGATCTGTTTCATGTAATCGGCCTCAAAACCTGGTTTCGGCAACTCTTCCTGCACTGGAAACCTCGGATCGGAACCCTCTGCCGGGCCTGGTCCCGTCGGTGTATCGGCAGGGCTGGCAGCCGGAATCCTGGGCATCCCATAAAGGATGGAAGGAAAAAACAACGGAGAGATCAGCAACCCGGTCAACCCGACACCGGAAAAGAGATGCAGCAATCGCAGGGTGAAGAACAATTTCAGATTATGGGAAAGGTAAGCTTCCGTCATTGCGATAAGGTGGCTGATGGTCAGGATGAAGAAAAATCCAAGCAGCACCGTCAGCCAGGGGATCATGTAATGTTGCTGGGATAACACTGTCCTGTTCTTGCGGTTTTTCAACCAACGGATGAAGATGACTGTAGATCCAATTGCATATCCTGTAACAAGCAGGGGACGGCTGATGAAAACCAGTCCCGGGTGTATCACTGAATACAACAGGGAAGCCCGGATATATTTTAAATTTCCGATGTCGGAAGCCAGCAGTGCCGCATTTGCCGTTTTTTCATCCCAGGAGAGAAACAAGTAAGGAATTACTGAGATCAGATAGATGAATGCAGGCAACAGATGCCACAGATCTGATCTCCGCAAACGGGACTTGTCGGTCAGCACACTTCTGATATACCAGAAAAGCAAGGGACCGGTCAGGTAAAACAGGAAGTCGGGGTGGACAAAGAATAGGGTAAGAATCGGAACTGGATAGGAATCAATAAACACATGAAAGTTCAAAGCATATACACTGATCAGGAAAAAGAATCCGCCCAGGTAGCGTGATGATTTATATCTTCCGGCATTGAAGACCAGAAGGATCACTGAAAGAATGATACCGGCAAGTGAAAGAAACAGAAGCATTGCTGAAAAGTAACCCGGCAAAACTACACAAAGTTTCCTTCATTTGTTTTCTTCGCCAGGCAATATCAGGTTTATCCGGTGCTTGCAAGGTTACAGGAGTATAATGAAACTCTCCTGTCATTAGAAGTGATACCGTTAATCAAAAAGAAAATAGTCGCTGCCGGTGATCAATGCAATTTTATTCTCCAGGATCGTCATTATAACTGCACAATGGCAGTAGCCCATTCTTCCAGGTGCCAGATTTGGATAATCTGACCGTTTTCAACAATATGAATGTCAATTGACATGGTTAAGATAGTTAACTAGAGCCAGCGGCTAGTGGTCAGGTGATCTGTTTTGTCCGCCGGATCTTCGGTTTTGAATGGGGTGGTTTTTTGTTTTTCTACCTATCGCATCTGATGGTTGGTCAGAGGATGGGAATTCCTGTCAATAGATAGATATCTTCATGAATTGTTATGGTAGTTTCAGATGATTCATTGTCTCTTTACTTACAACTGACATCATCCCTAATTGTTGTTTCTACATGCTGAAGAGTAAATCTGATTACACAATTCACCATTTTTATCTACAGTTAGAAATTAATTGCTAACGCTTACTTATTGGAGGTTGAATTGACGGATGTTGGTAGTAAATTTGGGTAAATGATTGTACAATCATATAACTGTTACCTTGGAAAATATTGATCGAACAACATAACACTGATATAATTTCCGCCTAATAAACTTTCTTCATCAAAAATCTGATCAAATGAAAAAATTCTACTTGCCAATACTCCCAATATTAATGATTGCAGTGTTGCTGTCAGCTAGTTCATGCAGGAAAAACCTGGATGTAAAACCGGAACCCGCCGTTACACTGGAAACTGGCAAATTCGATCCTTCCTTTGGTTGGAACACAGCTAGAAACTTGGAAATTAATATATCCAGTGTCAAAGATGTTGTCATTAATATTACTTCATCGGATAACTTAACCCGGTATCATCGGGGGATGCACCTTGGGAAGAATAAAACGTATACAATAAAACTGAGCCTGCCCACGGTTGTTAATCAGCTAAATATCAATAATAAAACCCTTGAAATTACTTCAAATGTGATAAATTACGACTTGAAGTAAACTGATAATAACAATTTTAGCAACCTCCCCATTTATGAAAACCAAATTATTTCTACTATTCATCTTATTAGTTATCAGCTCATTTACTAAATCACAAACCACCTATATCCCTGATCCGAACTTTGAACAGGCTCTGATTAATTTGGGGTATGATAATGTTTTGGATCATTATGTGCTGACAGCTAACATTAAGAATGTAACGTCTCTTTATATGGGTAATAAAAATATTGGAAGCCTGATTGGGATTGAAGCATTCAATGCACTTGAAACTTTACATTGTTTTGAAAATCAACTTACAAGCTTAAATGTTTCAAATAACACTGCATTAAAACATTTACAATGTGGAGGAAATCAACTTACCAGTTTAAATGTTTCAAATTGTAGTGCTCTTGTCTTTTTAAGTTGCAACACTAACAAACTCACCAGTCTTGATTTATCAAATTGTACTATGCTACAGGATTTCTTTTGTAATGATAATCAGCTTATTAATTTGGATCTTTCTAATAATATTTTATTAAAGCGATTTTATTGATATAGAAATCAGTTCACCGGTTTGAATTTATCACAGAATACTGATGTGACAGAATTAATTTGTTATTCAAATGCTTTGGTAAGTTTGGATCTCACAAATAATGTAAAATTAAGCAGATTAGATTGTTACAAGAATCAAATTATGACTTTGGATGTTTCTAATAATACAAAACTAGAAACTTTAAATTGTGACCAAAATCAGCTCACAAACTTGGATTTGTCAAAAAATGTTGATTTAGTAACTCTTGATTGTAATGAAAATCAACTTACAAGTCTGGATGTATCGAAAAATTTAGCACTAACCAACATATGGTGTACAGTCAACCAACTTACAAAATTGGACTTGTCAGCTAATATTGCCTTAAAGCAAATTACCTGTACCAATAATAACCTTGCAAGCCTCAATGTTAGAAATGGTCACAATAACAATATTACAGCATTTGTTTCTTTATATAATCCAAATCTAACATGTATACAAGTTGATAATGCCGCTTATTCGACAGCTAATTGGCCATATAAACCACCAACCGCTACTTACAGTGAAGATTGCCTTGGCGGAACATTAACATACATTCCTGATTATAATTTTGAACAGGCATTGATTGATTTGGGGTATGATAATCTGATCGACCATTATGTGCTAACGGCTAATATAAATACTGTAATTTCATTGAAGGTCATCAATAAAAGCATTAGTGATTTAACTGGAATTGAAGCATTTGTCGCATTGGAT
>CAISJJ010000366.1 GCA_903885595.1 uncultured Bacteroidales bacterium | reverse complement strand
TTTTCGATGAGTTGCTTCCTGAAAGTTTCATCTTTCATGGCCTTTTCTATGATCTTCTGTTCCAATTCTTGCCTGTTTTTCATGACGTTAAGAATTTGATGATTAATGATTTTAAACAATATGTGTCTATGTCAAATATACAAATAATCAAAAAAGTTGGAGGGAAGTAGTGAAAAAATTCGCCCTGATCACCCACAACGCAGCCATGACCGGGATCGGTGAAGGCAACGGCGTGTAAAAAGTGGCTAGTTCCTGAAAGCTGGCTTGTCAGCGTGGCGCATCCATCGGTGGTTTTAAGAATTGTGCCCTCTTCCCCGACTGCATACCCGGTGTCGCGACCGGTAAAACAGACCGAAGACAAATGATATCCCGCAGGACATGGATTCAGCCATTTCCAGTCCTGGGCCACTGCGATCAGACCTAGGGAGAATGCAATCAATAACATGTATTTGCGTTTCATATTACTGTTGTTTTAATCCTTGAGGCTGGTCTAAAAAGCCAAAATCACCTCACCCTAACCCTCACCTTTTATACAATACATTTTATACACACCATGCTCATTTTCAATCCCATGGATGTCATGTTCGAAACCGGGAAATTGATTGTCAAAATCCTGGAGGGTTTTTAAATAGGCCAGTACAGGTTCATCCAGAGATCCGGCGCGTTCACCACCCATGAGTAAAGGGATTCCCGGAGGATATGGAACGATTCCCCCGGCCATAATCCTCCCTTGGCACTGTTCGAGGGAAACCCTTTCCACGTTGTTTTTAACCAGGTGGCTGTAAGCTGCGGCCGGTGTCATCACCGGTTCGGGCAAAGCCGAAAATGCTTCATCCAGCAATTGCAGCTGCCGCGAATTACGCTTGAATTCATGCATCTCCATTGCAAGCCGGGGAAGAGATTTTCCTTTGTAAGCCCCGGGATATTTTTCAACAAGGTCAGGAAAAACATCCTCCAGCATGGCACTTTCATCATACAGGGTCTTGAAGCTGAAGAATCTTGTGGTCAGGGTTCCCCATTTTCCCTTGGTTATGCCCATCGAGAAGAGGAACAGGACGCTGTAATCGCCCGACTTTTCGATGATGATTCCTTCGCAATCAAGGTATTTGACCAGGAGGGCAGCCGGGATGCCCCATGGAGAGAGGGATCCGTCGCGCTCCACACCGGGTGTCAGCACGGTTACTTTTATGGGATCCAGCATGGCGTATCCGTCGTCGATGTTGCCGAAGCCATGCCAGTTTTCACCCGGGTGAAGAACCCAGCAGGAGGGATCCCTGGCTAGTAATTCAACAGGGGCATCTGCAAAGCTGATACGGTTGCCGGTAGCCGGGTTGGTAACCTCATCGGGCTGCCATATCTCAAACCACCAGTCGTTCGTGTTATCACCCATGATCTTTCTGCGTATCCCCGCCATCGTCGTCCGGAATGTAACGGCCTCCATGATGCTTTCATCGGTAAGGGCTTTTCCCATCGGCCCCTCCATCATCTTTGCCGAAACATCGCAGGACGCCATGATGGCATAGGAAGGAGAGGTGGATGTATGCATCATGAATGATTCATTGAACCTGTTGTGCGCAATGGGCTCACGACCTTCTCTGACATGCACCATCGAAGCCTGCGATAGTGCAGCCAAAAGCTTGTGGGTCGACTGTGAGGCAAACACGGTGGGCGCATCGGGATCCCTCGCCCTATCCCTCATGGCGTGGCGATCTCTGTATATGGGGTTGAACCGGGCATAGGCGTACCAGGCCTCATCAAAATGAAGCCTGGGAACTACTTTCCCCAGCAGTTGCTCCACTTCCGCGGCATTGTAACAGATCCCGTCGTAAGTGGAATTTGTCACCACTGCATACACCGGCATCGCTGACTTGTCGGGAACGAGGGGGCATTCTCTGATCTTTTGCCTGATGACAACGTCGTTCATCTCCTCTTTACGGATAGGTCCGATAATGCCCAGGTGATTCCTTGCCGGGCTCATCCATACGGGCCTGGCTCCGGTGAGGATGGCCGAATGTTCGAGCGACTTGTGGCAGTTTCGGTCGATAAGCACCACATCTCCCTCCACGGCACAGGCCATGAAGATGATTTTGTTCGCGGTGGAGGTGCCATTGGTGACGTAATAGGTGCGGTCGGCGCCGAACACTTTTGCGGCAAATCGTTCTCCTGCTCCAATCGCACCTGAATGATCGAGGAGAGAGCCAAGTTCCCCCACCGAGATGGAGAGGTCGGAACGAAACAACTGTTCTCCGAAGAAATTGTAAAATATCCGCCCGGCGGGAGATTTCAGAAAAGCAGTACCCCCCGTATGACCGGGCGTGTGCCATGAATACTCGAAGTCGTCGGCAAAATTGACCAGCGCTTCGAAAAACGGCGGCAGCAGCCGGTTCCGGTACCTGCGGGCGGCGGCTTCGATACGCCCGGCAATAAAATCGCGGGTATCTTCAAGGATCCAGAAATTCTCGGAAATGATCCTTTCGATTTCCAGCGGGATTGTCATCAGCACATCAGGCCGTATCGATAAAAAAACAGGGATCTCATGGTTCCGTCTCCGTATGTTCAGGATCAGTTTCTGAGCAAGATTCCGGTTTTCTGCGACAACAGGGTCCCAGTCCACGATCACCGCATCGAGTTCAGGCAGCCTGATAATGCCTGACAGGGCCGATTCAAATGATTTCCATTCGGTCACATTGACTTCGATATCGTTCATCTTCCTGATCAGCTCATGCATGGCATGGCCGCCGGGCGTGTCTTTCGACAATTCGTCATCCACAATGGCGATGCTGAGTTTTTCGTAGAGATACATGGAACCTCCTTTGTAATTATTTTAATAAAACAATACCGTGTAATATCTTCTCTGATATGCCGGGGAATCTGGTTATCGGGACCTGGTACAGGATAATGCCCATGATATGAAGATTCAAAGTAAAATTAATGAATCTTTATACTGTTTGGTGTGTTGATGGTTTTTAATTTAATTTTGAAAGGTCCTTGTTTTTTTCAGGCAGGAAATAAGTTGAACTATGTTGACAGGCCGGTCATATTAACGACCTTTCGCTGATTTGAACTGACCACTTCAATCATTTAACGATCAATGAACAAGGATGGTCGGTTTACTGCGGCCTCAGATGGGTAAAACCTTCGGCCTGTGCACAGTACTTCAT
>CAISJJ010000365.1 GCA_903885595.1 uncultured Bacteroidales bacterium | reverse complement strand
CATTCAATTTAAACAAATATTAATTCATCCATATGAAAATCACAGCAAAATCAGGTCATCAGCCAGAAAAAACAAGCCGTATATCCGGTTTTATCATTGCAGTTTTTGCATTGACTCTTTTCACGGTCTCATGCAAGAATAACGCTGAGAATAAAGAAAATGCAGCAGTTGCCGTTACAAACGGGGCAAAACAGGCTGAGTTTGCCCGCACTGCCGAAGACCAGTCAAAATTCACCGCCGAAGATGTGATCAACCGGTTTAAGGAAGGCAACATGCGCTTTACAAGCAACAAATTAACAACCAGAGATCTGCCTGCATTAGTCAGGGAAAATTCCCAGGTACAACATCCCCTGGCAGTGGTACTTTCGTGCATGGACAGCCGTATCCCGCCGGAGACTGTTTTTGATGAATCCATCGGGGACGTTTTTGTGGTGAGGGTTGCAGGAAACGTTGTCAACAATGATATTCTTGGCAGCATGGAATACGGATGCAAGGTGTCGGGGGCGAAATTGATCCTGGTGCTGGGGCACGAAAACTGCGGGGCGGTGAAGTCGGCCATCAAAGAGGTGAAGATGGGCAACATCACAAGCCTGCTGCAAAAAGTAAAACCCGCCATCGACAAATCGGCCAGTTACCCCGGGGACAAGTCATATAAAAACCACGATTTTATCGACTTGGTATGCCTTAATAATGTGTTTGTTGCCATCAACGAGATCAAAGCCCGAAGTCCTATCCTGAAAGAGATGGCCGACAAGGGCGAGATCAGGATCGTTGGCGCTGTTTACGACATGAACACGGGAATTGTGAAGTTCCTGGAGTAATATCTCCTTCAACGCGCAACCAATGAGCCCGATGACAGTGGAATCAGGTCAGAGCAAGCCGGCATTTTTCAGGATTTCACGCAGTTTTGGCTGGTGCTCGGCAAAGTCGCGAAGGGCATTGAGCGTTTTTATATTCTCTCTTTTGACAGGGGCCAGCGATAGTTTCCGGTCCCAGAAAGCAAAGCCGAATACACTCACCATCATCGTGGTAAATATTCCGATGATCGCCCATAGAAAGTTGAAGAGCTGGTCGAAACGGGCATTCATCTCCGAACGGAGTCCGTCAACCTTTGAATCGATTTTTGCATCCAGAGCTTCCACTTTTTGCTCAGTCCTGATGATCCGGTCCCGGTCGTCAAGTGTAAAAGGGATTTCTTTTATCTCTGCCAGGCCGGTCATCGGTATGATCAGCAGAAAAAACAGGAATAACTTTTGAAATGGTTTCATTTTTTTACGGATTAAGGGTTGCTTATTAATCCGTTTAGGGTGCAAAGGTAATACAGAAATCGTGAAAAGTTTTCAACAAACTGGGAAAAACTTAAACTCCGACCTCAAACAGCGCAGATTTATTATCATGTTAACAGATATACATTAATTTTACAAATCAGATTTGATGAAAACCATGAAAAAAACCACCCTGATCATTTTGTTTCTTTTGAGCGCCGTATCCTTACTGCAGGCTCAAACCACGAACTCCTTTACCAAAGTTACCAGCGGCACCGAATACCAGTACCTGGGAACCTACGATTTAACCAGGATGAACAGCATCTTCAACAAAGAGCTGGAAGACTTTCTGGCCGGAGGTTCCATGACCTATGCCGACTTCAAAGGCCAGTTCAATACCCCGAAATATCCCGTGAAGCTCTACCGGGTGTACTATAATTCGGTGATCCCTGAGTTTGACAACAAACGCACGCTTACTTCGGGACTGGTAGCCATACCCGATAACGGGATGGACTCCATGCCGGTGGTATCTTATCAGCATGGAACCGTGTTCGGGAAAGATGAGTGCCCATCAAATCCGGATAAATCCATGGAAACCAGGCTGATGATCGCCCAGTTTGCCTCCCATGGATATATCGTGATCGGGGCCGATTATTTCGGTTTGGGGGTTTCCGACATGCCCAACTCATACCTTGTAAGATACAGTTCAGAACAGGCCTGCCTCGATATGCTGTATGCCGCACAGGATGTTCTCGCGGCCCTGAAGATCAAGCCAGGCTCCTTGTTCCTTCATGGATGGTCGCAGGGCGGTTGGACCAACATGACCTTCCTGCGCAAACTCGAAGAGATGAATATTCCCGTTGCTGCGGCCGCCACGGCAAGCGCCCCCATCGATGCATTCGGCACCTTCGACCGCTGGATCAACAATTTCCAGCCCATCGATGCGGTCTATATCCCTGCATGCTTTTCGAATTATCTTTTCGCGCTGGAATATTACAACCAGATGCCCGGTTTTACGGCTTCGGCCATCCGCCCTCAATACTACCAGGCTGCAAAGGATTTCTATGACTGGAAGCTCAGCTGGACCGATTTCAGAAAGATCACGGGCGATACGCTACGGAACTTTTTACAGCCTGCATTCATGGAAACCGGAAATATCGGAAGAACCAACTTCTGGCAGATTGCCGAAAAGTCGCAGGTTTACCGCTGGCGCTGCCATACTCCTTTAAACAATTATTACGGGGAATCGGATGAGGTGGTCCCGGTGTACGTGGCAAAACTCGCCGAAGGTTTTCATAAACTCATGGGAAGCGGAGATACGCATGCTATTTCTGCAGGGGCAAAAGCCAATCACCGGGGCACCTACACATACTCTGTTATCCATGCCAAAGCCTGGTTCGACGGGTTTCTGCTGAAAAAGTAAAGTAGCGCTGAAAGATCCTTTTCCAGGAACAGCTACTACCTGATCGATTACTTTCTGAACTTCGGTAAACCGGAGAATGTTCCAAACTGAACTATATGTCGTACCTCTGTTCAATTCCCAATAAACGGTTCAAATTCAGAAGTTTTGTGCTGACCACCTGCCGGCTGGGATTACTGCAGCGAACCAACAACCTTGATATAACCTGTCTGAACCGGGATATGAAGATCAACAAGGTACCCATCGCGGGCATTAGCCCCAACCGTGATTTTTTAAAATTGAATTTGCCTCTTCTTCGCTTATCTGTGCCATTTTTGATAATAATGAAACGTTCAGCCCTGCTTTGTAACCATTAACAACCATGAGTTCGATACCCTTCTTGCGCTATGGTTTCGGTTTCGTCCTCAATTTCAGATAAATACCTTAGCCACAACACCTGTAACCTCTTTTCGTTAAAACTGGCGGCTTT
>CAISJJ010000364.1 GCA_903885595.1 uncultured Bacteroidales bacterium | reverse complement strand
GGGATACAGGGTAAGGTCACTGCTGATGATCCCGCTTAATTCTACCCCGTTTTCCACGCTGATTACGATTTGTTTGGTCTCCTCTCCTTGATGGTCATCATACCAGGTGGTAAGGTCGAACACAATTTCCCTGCCATCTGTGAGGTCAGGGGGAAACTGAACTTTCAACGGAACAGGATTAAACAGGGTTGAGTAAGCCGAGATACTGCCCACTGTAGCTTCGCGTGTGAGAATGGTGGCCGTGGTGGTGTCCTCGAATTCATGAAAAGCGATGCCAACTTTCACACTGTTTGTTTGACCCCAGGTATTGCGCACCGACACTTTAAACTCAATGGTTTCACCCACATCAACTCTTCCATCTGCATCACCATCCAGGGTGTCGGCGATTTCGTAGGTGACAATATTTAATATAGGGAATGGTACAATGTTTAACGCCGCTTCCAGGTCAAGGTGGTCGCCCATAGAATTGATGAGATTTCCGAAAAGCGTCTCAGTTGATTCTTCCGGACGCAGCGTAAGATAAAGTGAAACCGCTCCGGCTACTAAGGGTGTTGCCATGGAAGTGCCACTATATACCCGGTAATTTCCTCCCGGGATACAGGAGATGATTCCTGCTCCTGGCGCTTTTAATTCATAATTAAAAAGCTCACCATACGCTGAGAATACCGGCCCGTCCTGATCAAAATTGGAAAAACAAGCACGCATGCCACATGATCCGGTGGTTTGCTGGGTTGCTTCCACGCCCAATACAAAGGAATATGCGCCGGGGTAAAGCGGGGCGCTCCGTCTGCCATCAGGACAAAGCCCGGGACCGATGCACAAACCGTCATTTCCCCCGGCAGCTACCAGTACTGTGGTAGCATAAGCGCCGGCCAAGGCCGATTTCAGGGTGAGCGACTCGGCATACGAGCCAAAACTCATGGAAAGAACCGTGGCGCCATTATTTGCTGCATAGGTAACTCCTTGTGCAATGGTTGCTGCATCGCCGTAGCCGGAACTCTGGAACACTTTAACAGGCATGATCCTTGCCTTCCAGTTTGCACCGGCGATACCTGTACCGTTATTCCCGACCGCTGCCGCAATTCCGGCACAATGTGTTCCATGCGAGTTGTCGTCAGCCGGATCATTGTCGTTGTTAATATAGTCCCAACCCCTGATATCATCAATTTTACCATTTCCATCATCATCCATACCATTTCCCGGTATTTCATCTGTATTGGTCCAGATATTTGTTGCCAGATCAGGGTGCAGCCAGTCCACTCCCGTATCAAGAATAGCAATCACTGCCGTGCTATCGCCGGTTTCGGTGTTCCATACGTCATCGATATTGGTGGCAGGAATACCCCATTGCGAAGCAAATAGCGGATCGTTGGGAGTAGCAGTTGTGGCCGGGGGACTGCTAAGTACCGGTGAAACGGGTTGAGCATTGGTTATGGAGAGAATATAATTTGGTTCGGCGTAAAGAATGTTAGGATCTTGTTTTAGTTCTTCGATGGCTTCAAAAATCTGGGATTCTTGCTGGATCTTAAGTTTATAGATGTTATGCAGGCTTGGTTGTTCAAATTCCTGACCATTCCCGCTTTTAAGCATGACCTTTGAGCTTAGGTTATTTTCATTGGGGAAAAGCCGTTCGCTAGCGCTCACATGGTACTTAATAAATATCTGATCCACAGAAGCAATACCGGTTTGAACTATACCCGCTGCCTTTAGATTTGAAGCCACAACATTATCCTCGTATCGGATCAGAATCTCACCGGGAACAAAATTCATCGGAGAAAAATCGGGATCCTGTAGCACGGCCTCACCTGTGGGATTGTTCACAAACAAGGGTTCCTGCGCGTAGCTATATCCGGAAAAAAGGCCCAGAATTATTAATAGAATAAACCTTTTCATGTCGTTGATCTTTTAACTTAATGATAAGATCATTTAATTTTCAGCACTTTGGCATACTTATACATTTTTTCTCCCGAAATTCCGGAGGCAGTCATTCTGACCAGATAAACTCCCGGTGTACTCACGTTTCCTGAATTATCACTACCGTTCCATAAATTTATGCAGGTGCCATGGGGTTGCATCCCGGAATAGACTTCAGAAATCTCCCGTCCATAGAAATCTAAAATCTCAATCTTAATTTGTGCAGATTCATACAACTCATACACTATACTTACGGATTGGCAAAATGGGTTGGGATAAATACTCAGGCTGCAATCGGAGAGTGACCATGAATGTAATTGATCCGGGATTACCTTCACAGGGTTTCCCTGCGGATCGCTAGCTAGCAAATCGCCCCAGCGAAGCTGACCGATAGGTCCGTCAATTTCGATGATCTGGTGTAATCCGGGTTGTAAAGGAGTGTTGTTGTAGTTATAAAGGATTCCACGTAATTTGCCATCTGAAATGCCTGTGGCCAGCTCAAATCCTGAAAGTTTTGTATACAGCCTTATTTGGTCCAGGTTCTGCCCTTCGATTTCAAATTGTAATCCTGCTACCGGTTGGGTAGAATTAAAATGAACTGAACCAGGATTCAAATAAATGTTCGTTGGCGGATTTTCTTTATAAATCCCTTTGTTTCTTCCTGTAATGATATTGACTACCCCTACCACATCCAACACATTAATAATGTTATCGGTTTTCACATCAGCTGCTTCAAAGATGAAAGGCTGGGGATTTTGAAAAAGTGTAAAGGCAATGATGGTTGTAATATCGAGAACAGTCACTGCCATGTCTCCGTTGGCATCACCGATTGCGGCTGTTAAGGGTGTGGCCGTTACCACCTGCGATAGGTCGCTCTCTGACAGATTTGTTCGCAAAATTTTGTAAGCATAAAAGTAGGGAGTACCCGGTTCTAATTCGAAATCTGTAAAAACGGTATCGGTAATCAACACGGAATTGATCATGATTGTATCGGAAGCAACCGTGTCGTTAATCATGGTGTAACGATACATGTTGTAACCCAACAGGTCGCTGACCCCCTCCTGTGGATTTTCCCATTGAAGCATTACCCTTCCCATGCCCGGAGTGGCGATAAATCCAGCGGATAATGAACCTGCTCCGCTTACGATGACCCGGAAACGCCTGTCTTCGGTGGGTATCTCAAAATGGTCTGTATCTTTTGCTCCTGTTACGCGGATGGTGTGGATCCCATCGCCGGTCGACAAACCAACCGTCCCATATACGGTGTAGGTGGTTGAATCGGCATTCCAGCTTCCGTTTTCAGCAATGGCTGTCTGTGTGTAGGGGTAACGCACCCCCATCGAAACGGTGGGTGGAAACAGGGTATCCATCGCCCGGTTAAACCATACTT
>CAISJJ010000363.1 GCA_903885595.1 uncultured Bacteroidales bacterium | reverse complement strand
TATTGAATTAAATAATAATTGAAAATTCAGTCATTAATTCGTAATTCGTAATTCGTAATTATTTTTTATTGCTTCTTCCAGCGGGTTTGCTGATACGCTTACGTGCCGGTTTATTTTTGTCCTCCGGTGCAGGTTCCATGGCTTTCATTTTGGCCACTTTCGTATCAACAAAATCCTTTTTTACGATTTTGATTCCGTCTTCATCCACTTCATCTTCATCAGCATCAAGAATATCAGATGACAGCCGGCTTTCGAATTCGTCGCCTTCGCCGCGTTCGTCGCTGGCCTCTTTTTTATCACGCTCGAGTTTACGCTCAACAAGTCCCTCTTCAATAGCCCTTACCATCGTATCAACGATGAGAGAAATTGATTTGGAAGCATCGTCATTGGCGGGAATTGGAAAATCGACAGTCCTCGGATCTGAATTGGTATCAACAATGGCGAAGGTCGGGATATTCAGTTTCTTGGCCTCTGCAAGTGCAATGTGCTCTTTCAGGATATCGACGATGAAAATAGCCGAAGGTAACCGGTTCAGATCGGCAATTGAACCAAGGTTCTTCTCCAGTTTGGCGCGCTCGCGGGTGATGGTGAGGCGCTCTTTTTTCGAAAGGTTGGTATACGAAGGACTGCTCATCA
Source organism: uncultured Bacteroidales bacterium (assembly GCA_903885595.1). Lineage (GTDB taxonomy): Bacteria > Bacteroidota > Bacteroidia > Bacteroidales > FEN-979 > CAIVAT01. The sequence continues at coordinate 3,825 of CAISJJ010000363.1, read as the reverse complement.
GTTTGTCGATGGAGATCATCTTTCGCACGGCCTTGCGGATGGTTGCGAAATTGGTGAGCATGCCGCCCGGCCAACGTTCAGTCACATACGGCATGTTGATCCGTTTGATATGTTCGGCAACAATTTCCTTGGCCTGCTTTTTAGTAGCGACAAAAAGCACTTTTTTACCGGCTTTGGCAATCTGTTTCAACGCAGCAGCAGCTTCGTCGATCTTGGCCATGGTTTTATACAGGTCGATGATATGGATCCCGTTGCGTTCCATGAAAATGTAAGGAGCCATGGCAGGATTCCATTTGCGGCGCAAGTGGCCGAAATGGACACCAGCATCCAATAATGCATCAAAATTCGTTCTTGACATATAATTGTTCTATGAATTCTAAAATACTAACGTTTACTAAACTGGAATCTTTTACGGGCTTTCTTCTGTCCGAATTTCTTACGTTCCACCATACGCGGGTCGCGCATCAGAAGTCCTTTTGCCTTTAAGGGCGGACGGTGCTCAGCGTTGATTTCACATAAAGCGCGGGCAATGGCAAGGGCAAGCGCTTCGGCCTGGCCGCGGATTCCGCCACCGGCAAGGGTTACCTTTACATCGTATTTACCCTGGTTGTTGGTTACCTCAAATGGTTCGGTTACCTTGAACTGAAGAATCGGGGTTGGGAAATAGTTCTTGAAATCACGGCCATTCACGGTAATAACGCCCTGGCCATCCTTCAGATATACTCTTGCAACGGCAGTTTTCCTTCTGCCGAGGGTGTTGATAACTTCCATATTACTTGATTGAGGTTAATTTCATTGGTTTCGGTTGCTGTGCAGTGTGCAGATGATCGGGACCCGCGTAAACATAGAGATTACGGAACAGGTCGCGACCCAGGCGGTTTTTGGGAAGCATTCCCTTGATAGCTTTTTCAACTACAGCCGTCGGTTTCTTCGCGAGCAGTTTAATGGGGGTGACCTCTTTCTGCCCGCCAGGATAACCTGAATGGGTGAGGTAAATCTTATCCTCCATTTTGTTGCCCGTCAGCCTGATTTTTTCGGCATTGATGATAACAACATTGTCGCCGCAATCGACGTGCGGTGTGTAGTTGGTCTTTGTCTTGCCTTTCAGCAACATGGCCACTTTGGCTGCCAAACGCCCCAGAACCTGGTCTTCGGCATCGATAAGCACCCACTCCTTGGTCACGGTGGCCGCGTTGGCGCTTATGGTCTTGTAACTTAACGTATTCATGCTTTCTTCCTGATTTTAAAATGAACCTTTTTCTTCCAAAAAGGGGTGCAAAGATAAAAGTAAATTTCTTCTCCACAATGCATTCCAATCATCATTTATATAAATATTTCACTTATCATTGATTATATGACATTTTTTTGTAATTTTATGGTTTATTTTGTGACAATGCACCTCACCCTAACCCTCTCCTCAAGGAGAGGGAATGCTCCCCTTCTCCTTGAGGAGAAGGGGTCAGGGGGATGAGGTGGCTTAAAACCCTCTCCCATGGAATACCGGCAAAATGAACAACTCCAATTGGCTTCAGAATTTGTGCAGTTTACGAATCAAAATGTTTTTTTAACAGGGAAAGCCGGCACGGGAAAAACGACCTTCCTGCATAACCTGAAGAAAATCACGCACAAACGTATGGTAGTGGTGGCCCCAACCGGTGTTGCCGCCATTAATGCAGGGGGTGTGACCATTCATTCCTTTTTTCAGCTGAGTTTTGCGCCTGCTGTTCCCGAATCGCTCCTCCCGGCGAATCATGGCGCACAAACGGAAGGGTTCCAGCGAAAATTCAATCGTGAAAAAATTAAACTTATCAAGTGCATCGATTTACTGGTGATCGACGAAATAAGCATGGTCAGAGCCGATATTCTCGATGCCGTTGATGAAGTTCTCCGCAAATACCGGAACCGTTACAAGCCCTTTGGCGGGGTTCAATTGCTCCTGATCGGCGATTTACATCAGCTCTCCCCGGTGATCAAGGCGAATGAGTGGGATATTTTAAAAGAATATTACCCAAGCGTATATTTTTTTGAAAGCCATGCGTTGAAAAAAACGAATCCGGTTACGATTGAATTAAAAGAGATTTTCAGGCAATCAGATGAATATTTTATTTCACTCCTGAACAAAGTCAGGGAAAACAAAATAGATCATCAAACCATATCAGCCATAAATTCCCGGCACATCCCTGGGTTTAATCCCGCTGATAATGCAGGATACATTACACTTACCACCCACAATGCTTTTGCTTTTGACATGAATCTGGCCAGGCTGGAGGATATTCCCGGGGATTCGGCTTTTTTTTCAGCCGTCGTTGAGGGCGATTTTCCACCCTACGCTTTTCCTACCGAAGAAGAACTTGAGCTGAAGCCACAGGCACAGGTCATGTTCATTAAAAACGATCTTTCGCCCGCGAAACAATACTATAATGGCAAGATCGGAAAAATTACCCGGATAACAGATGTATCTGTTTATGTAAAATGTCCCTCCGACAGCGCCGAAATAGCTGTTGGCCGGCTGACCTGGGAAAATGTAAAATATGCCCTTGATGATGAAACCAAAGAGGTGAAAGAGGTAGTGGTTGGCACCTTCACCCAGATTCCACTTAAATTAGCCTGGGCAATCACCATTCATAAAAGTCAGGGCCTTACCTTCGAGAAAGTGATCATCGATGCCAATGCCGCCTTTGCCTATGGACAGGTTTATGTCGCATTAAGCCGTTGCAGAACGTTCAATGGTATTGTATTAAGCACCCCCATCTCGGCATCAGGAATAAAAACAGATGCAATCGTATCGAATTATTCGCACGATGCGCAGCAAAGAGAACCCGGAGCCGACAAACTCTTCGAGTCAAGATACCTTTTTCAAAAAGATCTGTTTTTCGAACTGTTTGATTTTAAACTTATCAGATACAGATTTGACCATTTGCTGAAACTTGCCGGTGAAAATTCAAAGATTCTGGATGTTGCAATGATTTCTGATTTAAAGGCAAAAAGGGACCAATGCGAGACAGAGCTTTTTCAGGTTGCTGAAAAATTCAAATCGCAACTGGCAAAATTCATGACCTCAGATCTGCTTCCTGAAGAAAATCCGGGTTTGCAGGAGCGAACCCGACAAGCCGCCGCCTATTTTACCACAAACATAAAATTGCTGCTCTCAGCTTTTCCCGACAAGTTTAACTTCGACACAGATAACAAGGCCGTCAGGAAACTCTTAGCCGAGGCGTTGGAGAACATGCAGAAAGAGGTGTTTATCAGGTTGTCATGTCTCGAAAATTGCCTGGGCGGATTTGAAACCATAGCCTATATTAAGATGAGATCAAATGCCGAAATTGATTTCCGCCCCTCAGCTAAAAGTAAAACGGAGTCTAAACCATCGTATCCAAAAAACATCAACCATCCGGCGCTTTATACTGAACTTAGGAAATGGCGCGAAAACCTGGCCGACGACAATGAAATCCCTGCCTATATGGTTTTACCACAAAAATCGATGGTTGAACTGTTAAACAAGTTGCCCGTCACCCTGGCCGAATTGAAAACCATCAAAGGAATAGGTCAGGCCAAAGTAAAACGGTTTGGCATGGAGATCATCACCATCATTAAAAAATATTGCACCGACCATCATATTATACCCAAACAAAAAGAGATTCCGGTTGAAGAGAAGAAGAATCAAATTAAGGGATACTCTGACGTGTTGAGTTTGGAGATGTTCCGATCGGGAAAAACCATCGCAGAGATTGCTGCCGAACGAACCCTGGCGACATCTACCATTGAAAGTCATCTTTATCGATATGTAGGAAGTGGTGAAATAAAATTGAACGAATTGTTATCAGC
>CAISJJ010000362.1 GCA_903885595.1 uncultured Bacteroidales bacterium | reverse complement strand
GGATTGTTCCATCTGTTCGGATCAGAATCAACAATTAAAACATCAGTTCCATTGGTTGCAATGTACTTTGTAAAACCAGATACAAGTGTTTTGCTTCTGATTGATTCATAATAATCCGTTACAAGTTTCTTTGCTTTAAAAACATCTATTGCCATTTTTATAAGGTTATGGTGAATAATTCCATTATGGTACGATTGGCATATTTACAATTGTCAAAAAGTCCAAAGTACACTGTAAAGTGAGCATTATAATTTCTGCCCTCTGATCGTAATCTTCCGAAAGGCCTGATAATTCGTTTTGACCTGCTCCATGTGGAGCACATATATAATCAACGCCTTCTTTAAAATTTCTTGACAATGAACGTTTTGCGTTTGATTGCTTGGAAAACCCCAAACACGGCCAAACTTTTCTAAAGTCTATTTTAAACCCAGTTTCGATGTCGGTGATATTTATAATATCAACGGTTGTAACTGAATAAGTGCTACCTGGTCTTATCAACAGACATATGCAAGATATTCTCTTCGGCATGATTGGCATCATCGGTTTTTGAGGGAATAGGAAAATCAAGTTGTGATTTGAGAATTAAGAGCTGTGATTTTTTGCTTTTATATTCTTCAAACCAGAACTCACATAAGTCAGTCCATCTTCTTTTATTTTTATCCAACTCTTCTTTATCCTTCTGAAGCATTTCAACCTCATCGGCCAACATTGCCGACGCATTGATCATCTTCTTAATGAATCCATGAAGCATCCTGACTTTATCCGATGTCTCCCCGGTTTTGGATGGAATTTTCCCGACAGTCGTTTTTTCCATTTCAGCAATGATCAGGTTGATCTTTTGCAGCTCATCGAATGATTTGCACGTGCATTGATTTTTTTCATTGCAGAGGCTTGATTTTTTTTGTACTTTTGCCATAATAAAAAAGGGTTAGAGGATTAATAATATGATGCTGCAATACTTTGCAGTAATAGATTAATCTGAAAATTCTGCAGAGCTTGTGAGGGGTGGCCGTCAAACCTTAAACCTTACAGGCTCTTTTTATTATATGTCAATGTTTTCCCAAACCTTGTTAACTTCATTCTTAACGTCCTGGCTCTCGATCTCCAGATAATGCTTCATTGTTTTCCGGTCTTTATTGCCCGTGGTCTTCATGATTGTTTCCAGTCGCCCGCCATTTCTGAAAAATATGGAGATGTACGTTCTCTTTGCAAGGTGTGAAGAAAAAAATTCATTCATAGGCTTTTTAATTTCAACACGGTTAGCGCCGATAAACCTGATTTTGGTAGTCTCTTTTGTGAACCCTGCTGTTTTACCAATATCCTTTATTGCATCGTTAAATGTTTTGATAGAAACTTTAGGTAAGCTGTAATTATATTTTTCTAAAATTTCCATAGCTTGCGTAATGATTGGCGTCCCCTGCGGGGTTTTTGTTTTAACAGTGGTAAACATTACATACCCGTGCCTGATATTACCGGGTGTTATCCGTTGAGTGTCGGAATATCTTAATCCGGAAAAGCACATGAATAGAAATAAATCGCGAACACGTTGTTGTGTTTCTGATATTAACGAGACATTTTTTATTTTTTTTACCTCATCAATCGTAAGATATGATATTAGTTGTTGTTCCTTAAAAACTTCAAATTTTTCATAATCAATGTTTGACGTAAAGCCTTTACCGTGGCAATAATTCATAAATGCTTTAATGTTCTTTACATACTTGCCTACTGTGTTCCGGGTTAAACCTACTGTTTTCCTTTTTTCATTCCGATTAGTAAAACAGTAGTGAACGAATTCCTCGTAAAAATCCTGTGTTATATCCTCCAGGGAGAGTTTACGATTCTTAACTGTACAGAAATCCCGGATAACAGCTAAGGTGTTTTCATAATTAGTCCTGGTACTTTCGCTCTTGTCTGACAGGTTGGCGAATTTATCCCAGGTATCGGTAAAAAATTTCTGACTGCCTGAATCTCCCGTTATCAGAATACCCGGCGCAAGTTTCGATTTAATGTATGTAACAGTGAGTTTGATACTGTCCCTGATTGCATCGGTTTCTATGTTAATCAATTTACCCCGGATGGTAGTAAGCCGGTTATTCTTTGGACCGGCATCCGGATCGGTAGCCCTTATCCGTTGCTTAGCCTGGTCCCAGTCTTCAGGGTTTACAAATAATTTGGTTGATGTTCTTAACCTTTGGCCAAAGGAATAATCTATGTAGATTGGTACCTGGTTCAACTTATTTTTGAAGTAATCAGGATTATCTTTTAATTTTAGCTTAATTTCGTCATAAAAATTGAGGTAAAAATATATCCTTGACATTGTCATCGTATTTGATACAAATATATAACACTTTGTCAAAGCTATGACATGAATACGCTATTATTTATAACAATAAAGTGTTAATAAAACAGCCTGATATTTCAAATAGATTGATAATCAATCAAATAAACTTAATACCTTTTTATGGTCATGCTAAAAACGTGTTCCCTGAGAGGCTCATAATCAGTAACATGAGTAGGTTCCTGAAAAATTAAAACCAAACCCCCAAGACATAAAAACCAGAGGTTTGGTTTTTTTTTACCCTGCCATTTACCAGCTGCTTAATTTTTTAATTCAGGAACAATGTGAATGCGACTT
>CAISJJ010000361.1 GCA_903885595.1 uncultured Bacteroidales bacterium | reverse complement strand
GCCGGAAGATGTTATTATACGGTTCAGGGAACAGAGTTCAATCCAACCATTTCAGATAACTGCCCGGGCGCAACGTTGATCAATAGTTTCAACGGTACAGCCACCCTCGCGGGAGCCCAACTTCCGAAGGGAACGACAGTCATTACCTGGGCTGCATCGGATGTATCGGGACTCATCTCAAACTGTTCCATCACTGTCAACGTGATCGACAATCAGCCCCCGGCAATCAGTTGCCCAGTTGGTAGTCCCTTTAACCGCAATACCGACGCCGGAAGATGTTATTATACGGTTCAGGGAACAGAGTTCAATGCAACCTTTTCAGATAATTGCCCGGGCGCAACGTTGATCAATAGTTTCAACGGTACAGCCACCCTCGCGGGAGCCCAGCTGCCAAAAGGAACGACGGCCATTACCTGGACCGCAACAGATGCATCGGGACTTACGTCAAACTGTTTGATCAACGTTATCGTGACCGATAACCAGCCCCCGGCGATCAGCTGCCCGGTTGGCAGTCCCTTCATCAGGAACACAGATGCCAGTCAATGCTATTACACTGTTTTTGGAGCTGAATTCAATGCAACGTTTTCGGACAATTGCCCGGGAGCCAATTTGACCAACAGTTTCAATGGGACCTCATCACTGACAAATGGTCACCTTCCCAAAGGGATAACAGTCATAACCTGGACAGCAACCGATGCTTCGGGATTGATTTCAAACTGTTCTATTACCGTCAACGTGACAGATAACCAGACCCCGGTAATTACTTGCCAGATGGGTAGTCCGTTCAGCCGTAACACTGATGCAGGAAGATGTTACTACACTGTTTTGGGAGCTGAGTTCAATCCAACTTTTTCAGACAATTGCCCGGGCTCAACAATAATAAACAGTTTCAACGGTACGGCTACCCTCACAGAAGCGCAACTTCCCAAAGGAACGATGGTCATTATCTGGACTGCCACGGATGCATCGGGACTCACGTCAAACTGTTCCATCTCGGTAAATGTTACTGACAACCAAACTCCGGCAATCTACTGCCCGGCAGGCAGTCCCTTCAACCGCAATACTGACGCCGGAAGATGTTACTACACTGTTTCGGGAACTGAATTCAATCCAACCTTTTCGGATAATTGCGCGGGGACTATAATTGTCAACAGCTTTAATGGGACATCTACGCTGGCGGGGGCGAAGTTACCCAAAGGAATGACCGTTATAACCTGGACGGCAACGGATGCATCGGGACTTGCTTCATACTGTTCCTTTTCAGTAAATGTCAGTGACAATCAGCTCCCTGCGATAACCTGCCCGACAGGCAGTCCTTTCATCCGTAATACCGATGCAGGACAATGTTATTACACAGTTGCTGGAAGCGAATTCAATCCGACCTTTTCGGATAATTGTCCAGGCGCAACATTAATCAATAGTTTCAACTGGACAACAACGCTTGCGGGAGTACAACTCCCCAAAGGCACGACGATTATTACCTGGACAGCGACTGATGCATCGGGCCTCATCTCAAACTGTTCCATCACAATCAACGTGACCGACAATCAGCCCCCGGCGATCAGCTGCCCGGTTGGTAGTCCCTTCAGTCGCAATACCGACACTGGTAGATGTTATTATACTGTTCAGGGAACAGAGTTCAATCCTTCGTTTTCGGATAATTGCGCGGGGACAACGGCAATAAACAGCTTTAACAGTACAACCACTTTGGCCGGTGCGCAAGTGCCCAAAGGTTCCACAATTATCAACTGGACAGCAATGGATGCTGCCGGAAACATTACCAGCTGTTCTATTATGGTTGTAGTGATCGACAACCAATTACCAACGATCACCTGCCCGGCCAACATCACCAGGAGCAATACATTAAATAGTTGCAGTACCTCAGTTGCTGTTCCCAACCCGGTCATTGCAGATAATTGTGAAGTAACCAAAGTTACCTGGGCCATGACCGGAGCCACAATAGCCAGCTCCCCTTCAATTGGGATCAACTATGTTGGAACTTTTAATTTCAATGTTGGGGTTACAACAATAAATTACACAGTTTACGATGCTTCCAATAACAATATCAGCTGTTCCTTTACCGTAACAGTTATCGATTCCCAGCTGCCTGCAATAACATGTCCGGCAAATATAATAAGGAGTAATGATCCAAATTCCTGCTATGCTTCAATCATGGTTCCCAATCCGACCATAACCGATAATTGTGCTGTCACCAAACTTACGTGGTTGTTAACAGGCGCCACCACAGGTAGCTCCCCTGCCAGCGGGATGAATTATGTGGGAACTCATACCTTCAACGTAGGTGTCACAACGATAAATTATACAGTTTACGATGCCAATAATAACAGCGCCAGTTGTTTATTTACGATAACGGTCTCTGATACTCAATTGCCGATGATCATTTGCCCGGGAAACATCATTGGAAACAATGACCCGAATGCCTGCAACGCTGTGATCGTGGTTCCAAATGCGGGAATGGATGATAACTGTGCAGTTGTAAAACTTACCTGGACCATGACAGGCGCGACCACAGCTAGTTCACCAATGACCGGGATTAATTATGTGGGAACCTACACATTCAATGTTGGGATTACTACGGTAAACTATTTAGTGTATGATGCCGCCGGCAACAACAACAACTGTTCATTTACTGTAACAATAAATGACACTCAGGTGCCAACTATCATATGCCCGGCAAACCTTATAAGGAACAACGCGCTGAACAATTGCAATGCATTGGTCGCTGTTCCTAATCCATCAACTGCAGATAATTGTGCAATAACAAAACTCACATGGACTATGAGTGGGGCTACCTCAGGCAGCTCTCCTATAATCGGGATCAACTATGTAGGAACCTGCATTTTCAATGTTGGCATTACTACAATAAATTATATAGTTTCCGATGCCGCCAATAACAATATAAGTTGCTCCTTCACTGTCAGGGTTAACGATACTCAGTTACCCGCGATTACCTGCCCGGCAAACATTGTTGCCGACTGCCCTCCCGGTGGATGCAGTATCCCTGTGAATACTGCTGATCCTGTAGCATCTGATAATTGTGCAGTAACAAAACTTACCTGGACATTAACCGGAGCTACTGTTGCCAATTCTCCTCTTTCTGGGATCAACTTCCTGAGAATTTTCATTTTTAATGCCGGAGTAACCACAGTCAGTTATACTGCAACTGATGCGGCGAATAACAGCAGAACTTGTTCATACACAGTTAATATCAGGGATCTTCAGCCCCCTGTTTTGTTCGGTGTGCCAGCCGGCATTACAGTTACCTGCACACCCGTTCCATCTCCACCTATAATCGGTACCGATATTTGGGCAACGGACAATTGTGATCTGTCTGTCTCAATTAACTTGACTGAAATAAGCACACAACAGTTTAACAACACCTGTGAATCAGTTATTTATCAGGTTACCAGAACATGGGTGGCAACGGATAATTTCGGAAATACCGATACTGCATGGCAGGTAATCAATGTCGTTTGCGAATGCTGCACGAATGGCATTGATGATGACGGCAATGGATTAATTGATGAAGAAGACGCCAATTGCCCCTGCAGCGCCCCTGAATACAGGCTGGATTGCAGGGGTAATTTATTGTATTTAATTCCGCCAATATGGCAAATGAATCCAAATTACAATGGCAATCCAGACCTGTACACAAACCCTTCAAGCTTGGTTATTTCATCTCCTTTTGGTGTTGCTCATGTCAATGTACGAACTGGTGATGGTGTAACCTTCAATCAAAATTATACCGTAACAAACGGTACTTCGCTTGAGATCCCACTGAACTATAATTTAGTGCAAACCCCAAATTATAATTTTCCCGAATTAAACAGGGGCATGATTGTAGAAACAGATCAGTTGATTCAGGTGCTTTACCGATTAACAGCTTCAAACAACCAGGTGCTTGTTACAATAATGGGTGAACAAGCCTATGGAATGCGCTTCAGGGCAGGGAGCCAGACCAATGTGTGTGGCGCTCCAAATACTGATAAAAGGGAGAACCATTTTATTTCGGTAATGGCTATTTCAGACAACACGTTGGTGAATTTCAATTTTACAGGTTCAATGAAAGGGTTACCTGCCAGTCATTCCGTTACATTAAACGCCTTTCAAACCTATGTAGTCATTGATAACGATAACAATCAAACCATAACCGGTTCCCGGATTACCGCCAACAAAGATATTGCAGTTGTAAGTGGTTCCCAGCATTCCCAGCAATGCACAGGGGGAACAGGCCGTGATGGCGCAATCGACCAACTGGTGCCATCCTGTGTTGCTGGAACCGACTATATTGTTTTCAGAGGAGTGGATGACACGAATCCAAGTCCTGCGAATTATGCGGTAATTACGGCCATAGCTGCAAACACCCAGGTATTTGTAAACGGAGGAACCACCCCTGTGGCAACCTTACTGCCGGGCCAGTATTATACATACAATATGCCGGGGCCGAATTTCTCTAACCATTATATCCATACAAGCACACCTGCCTATTGCTACCAGTTCGGAAGCGTACAAAATAATGGCGAGATTGGGATGGCCTCGGTGCCACCGATTCATGGGTGTAATGGGGATAAATATATAGAATTCTTTAAGTTCCCCTCTTCAACGATCAACAATATCACCGTTGTCATTCCAACTGCCGGGTTAACCAGTCTTACCTTAAATGGAAATCCGTATACCAACTATACCACTGCAAAAACAATTCCTGGTTTTTCAGGATGGAACACGGTCACTTTCAGCGATGCCAATCTGAATAGTTTTAATAAAATTCAATCAAATGAACTATTTCACGCCGGTCAGTTTATTGGCAAAACAGATGCTGGTGCATTTGGTTATCTGTCCAGCTTCAAAGATAAAATTACTGTTTTGCATCCGGTTACCGGACAGCCATCGGTTGAATATTTTGCTGATTCAATTTGCGGAGGTGACACCTTACGACATTGTATTACATCGACAAGTTGTTCAGGGGGTCACTATATAAGTAATATTATACAAGGCTCAAATACAGGTGGACTTCGAATTTTCCCGCATGACAGTTGTTTTGAGTATATTGGAAAGGTCGGATTTACCGGTATTGACAGTATTGTTGTAATGATGTCAGATCAATTGGGATTTACCCAACCCATATGCCTGACATATTTTGTTTGTGGCACTAATCCGGAGATTTCTTGTCCACCCAATGATACCTTATACTGTCCGGCCGATACAAGTATCATTGTCAATGGATTCGCAACTGCTGTCGACTTGTGTGACAACGACCTTGTCATCACCCATTCTGATTCTGTAATTCCAGGTCCTTGTTATGGCACTTACGTAGTCGAAAGAACATGGAAAGCTCTCAACAATTGCGAAATGATCGGCACTTGTGTGCAAACATTGTCGGTGCAGGATACAACCCCGCCTTCGTTCACCAGTTTACCCTTACTGGCAAAAAATTACTGTGTGACCAACATCATTACGGCAAGTTTTTATCCGGATACAATGGACATCACTCCGGTCAGACCTGATTACTATATCCTTGACAGTGAGGATAAAAGCAATCTTCACATTGACCCCATAACATTCTGGGATAACTGTACCCCCGTGCCCGACCTGACATTGCATTGGCGGATCGACTTTGCCGGCGGAATATTCCCTCCCATTTCAGGCACTGGTCAAATATCTGATTACCCTGCTGAAATTTTGCTTCCCGGGGCTCCTAATGAAGAAGTAGCCCACAACCTGACTTTCTGGCTTGAAGATGATTGTAACAATATGGGCCTTAGCACAACGGTACAGATCATTGTTAAACCCCGGCCTCATGTCATAAAACTATATTAATTGTCAATAAATGCATCTCATTTAACGTGTAATTAAACTATCTGCCTATGAAACAAAAACCAGTAAAACAGGAGACAAAAATTCAATTTGAAAGTTTTATTTAAGATCAAAAAATCACAAAAAACCTAATTAATTAACCTAATTAAAACTTAAAGTTATGAAAAAGCAAATTTTCTCTCTGATCGTGGCAATTATTGCCATTGGCTTCTCTACTGCTTTTGGGCAGGTAACTTGTCCAATTCCCCGGCCGATTGACATTACGTGCCTTCCAAGCGATGCCTTACATCCTATACCGGGTACTCCGTATGATTATTCGGTCGTTGTGCCTACACCTCCGGGGACAAAAGTCTATACATGGTTTGTGACCCAGGACCAGGCTTTTATTACGGCAGGTACGCTGACTGCTAACCGTGAAACAGCCCCTGGTGTTCATATTGCAGCATCCGGAGTGGGGTACAATAATCCTGCAACAGGGCTGCCAACCTTAAACCTTACCTGGAAAGCATTTGTGCCTGATCCCACATTGCCGGTTTTTGTTGTAATACACGTTCAGAATACGGCCAGTACTCCTGATGCATGTGTTTCCATGAACATGAAGGTGTTTAAAATCATGCCTGTTAATGCTTTTACACTTGATATTGCCAACGTCAGTGTACTTGGAGTTGCTTCGCCACTCGAAGCTGCAATTGACCGTTGTATTCATGACATCGTTTCAGCTACATATGATGCCACTGCTCCTGAAGGTGTTATTTATGACTTCGGAGTAGATTACCTCTATTATGTTGTTACTGCAGCTAATTTCTCCACCTCCTGGTTACCGAGTGTACAATTATCTGGGGTGAATGCACAGGAAACCATCACTGCAGTTGATTGGGCACGACCGGATGATTTTGCCTTCGCAACTCCTCATGCAATGCCCCTGGCAGCCGGATCATATACTTCCACCGACCCCGTTACGGTACTGGATCCATCAGGTACGGTAGGTACCACAGGTGAATGTGTTCTGATTCGTGTGACCATTGATCATACCGCTGGCGGCCTGCAGTACCAAGGTCTTACAGATGAAATTATTACATTGGCTGTTGACGGTATTACCAACCTGAATCCCGTGCCTCCCGCTACAACCCTTCCTGACATCCATTTCTCGTCTACCGTGCCAATTGCGAATGCATTCTGCGGTTTACCGGATGGTTTCCAGTTTGACCTTGCCGTTCAGACAATCAAGCCGAGACCAGATATTACTGCGCCTGCAATGCCCGCTCCGGGTTTGCTGCCTGTTAAATAACATGGCTATCGTATAAAAGTTGCTTTTTCATACCCAACATATCTCCCTGCCCGGAAATCGTTCCGGACAGGGAGGCTGAAGGGTTGGAAAAGAGAGGTGAAATCATTGTGCTCCTAACGCAGGACAGGCATTTGAATATTAAGACTTGTTCCATAGCGACAACATACAGCAAAGCCGTGAACGATTCCGTTTTGCGGTTACAGGTTGCAGGATTGTGGATGTATGCCATGCTGAAGCAGGATCCCACGGGGAGCCGGAAACGACAGCAGGACTGCCAAAACAGACCGGCACACGCAACACGGGGTTGAATGTAGCAATTAAACATTTGACCATGAAAGCGAGCTTTTGATTTAGTACCCGAAATACTCCCGACAGACCACCGCGGGCGTTGCAAATGTGCGTTCACCACAGTGTGTCCGCGCAGTTTTGCTTACGCGCACGGGCGCGCGCACGCATACACACGTAAGCGCTTGCACTCGCGAGGCGGTTCCGATTGCAGGAAATACCCTGACCAGGGGGAGTAGGCTGTTTGAAAATATTAACGCCAACAAAGATGAAACAAACCATGCTGGGCAAACCAACGGTTTCGGGAGAATTACACCCTGAGGGTCATATGTTTGCCGGAATGCAGAGTTTGAGATGGGCTGCTTCGCGTGAAGGACCACCCGGAAACGACAACAGGTTGTTTTGGGGGGAGACACGTGGAAAGCCATACGGAGACTTGCATTTTCTGTTACATGATGCTGCACGTGGAAGGCAATCTGACAACAAACATGCACTGCCGGAGGATGCCGCACGCGGAAGACCTCTCAGGGAAACACGTGTTCTGCCGGATGATGCTGCACGTGGAAGGCCATCTGACAACAAACATGCACTGCCAGAGGATGCCGCACGCGGAAGGCCAAACAGGGTAACGAGTGTTTTGCCGGACAATGCTGTACGCACAATGCCATATGACAACATGCACGAATTGCCGAAAGATGCAGCACGTCGAAGGCCAAACAGCGGAAAATATGTTTTGCCGAATAACGGTTTACGCGGAGGAGCAATCGGTGGGATGGCAACGTTGCAGGATGATGCTAAGGCCGGAAGTCCATCTGAAAATTGTCAATTAAGGCGAAAGGCCGGTCAGCGCAATGGGACTTTGCCTGTATTTCGGGAACATCATGGAGTCAATTTCTTCGGATATAATTCCACGACTGTCAACCTTATGGGATCACCCATATGGCGTGGAATGAATGTTTTCCGAAGTCGAATTGAATACCTGGAAATCTGCTCTAAAACAGCAGGGATGGCGGAGCTATGCCTGAAAGAAACAAAATGGCAATAATCACAAACATTGAATAAACGTTAAAATCCGAAATCCGGAGCAAGTAATTAAAATTGGTAAATCGTAGATTATAATTTGAACCTGACTAAACACATATTACTGCGTCTGCTGCTGGTAGCAATACCACTGCTGCTGGCTTTGGCTCCTGCCACGGCCCAGAATATTGTGTATGCTGGTCAGACAAATGATTTAAAAGTAGTTGAAATTCCTGGCGACACCTATGTTTGGGAGCTATACAAGGATGTTGAAGGCGTCAATTTTGCAACCGTTCCGGGCAATTGCCCTGTAGGCGAAGCTTACTTCACCGGCATCTCAACCGGCGACAGCGTAAATGTTATGTGGACTACACCGGGGATATATTTCTTCAAGGTTACAGCCTACAGAGCAAACTGTACGATGAATATCAAGATTGGCAAGATGACAGTAATTGGTGAAATGCCACTGGCGGTCATTGATCCTCCTCCGCCCATTTGTGTTGGCGATTCGGCGCGCCTCACCGTATCGGTGTCAGGTACCGGACCATGGAGCATCATCCTCACCGACGGTGTAAACGATTTTGTTTTTGACGGAATCATTACAACACCGTTCAACCTCACAGTCCCAATGATCCCAAGAATAACGACAACATACTGGATCAGGGAGGTAACAGATGCCAATGGCATACATACAACGCCGTCGGCGCCTGTGGTCCAGGTTGTAAATCAAAAACCGGTCAATTCGCGCATATATCAATATGAACCAGTAGTTAAAAAATAAAATGCAAGAAAAGCTCAGATACATATTGTTGATTATTCTGCTTGCAGTTGCCTCGGGGGCAGCCGGCCAGGGATATGTTATCGACAGTGTATGCCTGGGTGCTGAGCGGCATTATCGCCTCGACGGTGAAGTCGGTTCAACATACAGATGGGCTGTAACTGATCCGCAGGGTGCAATAATTTCATTGCCCGAAACCGCTGATACAATTACCATCACATGGAACATGGGTGCCGGTGAATTTATCCTGTCTGCTGTTCAAACCAGCATACATGGTTGCGACAGTCTTGAATTGGGCAGCATTATGGTATTTGAATTGCCATTCGCCTATGCCGGCAGTAACATGACTCTTTGTGCCGATGGACCGATCCTGCTTTCTGAGGCTTCTGCCACCAACTATGTCAGCCTGTTGTGGACAACGTCAGGTGATGGCAATTTTGATAATAATTCCATTTTGCATCCAACATATATTCCAGGACCAGGTGATTTGCTTGCCGGAAGTATAGTTCTTACTATAACAGCCACCGGAAATGGCAGGGCAGGAGCCTGCCCGCCTGCCGAATCATCACTCACTGTAATGCTGGTTCCGGTCATATCACCCGTAATAGTCATCGAAGGAGCCCCGACAACCGTCTGTGCCGGCTCAACGGTGAACTTTACATCAAATGTTTCCGGCGAAGGTTCAACTCCTGTATTCCAGTGGAGGGTGAATGGTATTCCGGTAGCAGGTGCCAATGGTGCAACCTGGTCGAGTACCACCCTGGTTAATAACGATGTGGTAAGTTGTGTGCTTACGTCAAGTGAGACCTGCGCAAATCCTGCAACGGCCACTTCCAACGAAGTTGCCATCACCGTGACCCCTTTTATCGTTCCAACTATTGTTATTACCGGAAATCCAACCACGATTTGCGCAGGTATGACAGTTAGCTTTACCTCTGTTGTTACCGGCGAAGGTTCAAATCCTGCATACATGTGGCGGGTGAACGGTCTTCCGGCAGCGGGTGCAAACGGTGCAACCTGGTCGAGCAGTACCCTGACTGATAACGATGTGGTAAGTTGCGTGCTCACGTCAAGTGAGACTTGTGCCAATCCTTCAACCGCCAACTCTAACGAAATTTCCATAACGGTTACACCGTTTATTCTTCCAACCATTGTGATTACGGGTAATCCGACTACGATCTGTGCAGGTTCCATGGTTAACTTTACTTCCGTTGTTACCGGACAAGGCTCAACACCTGTTTACCAGTGGTTTGTCAACAGTATTCCGGTAGCAGGAGCAAGCAGTAATTCTTATTCCAGCAGTACACTGGCCAATAATGATGCAGTAAGCTGTGAACTAACTTCAAATGAAACCTGCGCCAATCCTGCAACAGTGATCTCAAACGAGATCATTATCAGTGTAAACCCTGTAATTGTTCCAACCATTGTAATCAATGCAGATCACAATCCTATCTGTGCCGGAACCCTTGTGACTTTCACATCTGTCGTTTCGAACCAGGGAAGTAACCCAATCTATCAATGGAAAAAGAATGGAATCGTTGTCGGGGAGAACAGTCCGACCTATGCCGACAATCTCCTGGAAAACAATGATGCAATCAGCTGCACGCTATTTTCTGATGAAAGCTGCGCAAATCCATCAGCTGTTACATCCATCCCGATAATAATGAGGGTGAATCCCATCGTTAATCCAACGATAACAATCACTGCCGATCATAACCCGGTTTGCCCCGGGACGCTGGTAACCTTTACCACCAGCGTGACCAATGAGGGCATTAGTCCATTCTACAGGTGGAGAAAGAATGGCATTATTGTAGGGACCAACAATTCGTCATATGCCGACAATACAATTCTGAACAATGATGTGATTGCTTGTACAATGATTTCCAGTGAGGCTTGTGCTGATCCCGACTCGGTTACCTCCAACACAATCATGATGGTAAGTCCGCCGCTAACACCAACCATCGTAATTGCGGCTGATAAGAATCCTATTTGCGAAGGAACGTTGGTTACTTTCGCTGCGGCGATAACAAACGGAGGGTTGAGCCCCATATACCAATGGAAAAAGAATGGCATCAGTGTGGGGACTAATGATTCTGTGTACCTCGACAGTACACTTGCCAACAACGATATTATTGCATGCCGGCTGTGGTCAAGTGAACGTTGCATTGATTCGGTATACGTTACATCCAACATCATTGAAATGATTGTAAACCCGCCATTGGTCCCGGCTATATCCATCAATTACGATCATAATCCATCATGCTCCGGTGCTATGGTAACTTTCACCTCAAGCACTGTTAACGCCGGTTCTAATCCTGTTTACCGGTGGAGGAAGAACGGTGAAGAGGTGGGGACAAACAACCCAATCTATGCCGACACCACAATTGTTAACAATGATTTGATCACCTGCACACTTTTTTCATCAGAAACCTGTGCAAAGCCTGATTCAGCGGTATCAAATAGTATTGTTATGGTAGTCAGTCCGGCCATGACAGCCTTAATCAATGAACACACCGATATCCTGTGCTATGGTGATCCCAACGGAAGCGCCAGTGTTACAGTTACAGGTGGAAGTCCTGATTACGAATATTTATGGAGCACTGTGCCGGTTCAGACCACTCAAATTGCCACAAATCTGACCCCCGGCATCTATAATGTAACGGTAACGGACCTTATTGGTTGCACCACTGTTGATACTATCATTATTGCCGGTCCTTCCCAACCACTAACAGTTATTACCACCAGTACCAATGTGAACTGCGTAGATGCCAACAATGGAATGGCTATGGCAATGGTATCCGGTGGAACTCCCGGATATACTTACCTCTGGAATGATCCCATGTTGCAAGTCAACGATACTGCCATCAACCTGGTTCCCGGGACTTATATAGTCATCGTAACCGATACCAACCAATGTACTGAAACTGCAACGGTTGATATTGGCGAACCCGTTACCCGCGAGCCTAAGATCTCGATATCCATCAATGATGAACCGGTATGCCGGAAATCCCTGGTACATTTTACATCAAACGTTGTTTACCCGGGCTCAAACCCGATGTATCAATGGACAAAGAACGGGGTGAATGTCGGGACCAATGATTCGGTTTACTCAGACAGTACCCTTACCACCAGCGATGTGATCAACTGTATATTCACCTCCAGTGAACCGTGCGCAATACCAGCCACAAAGATTTCAAACGGTATTCAGATCAATGTAAAGGAACCGCCGGTTGCATCATTCTCAATTAATGAAATCCCCGACGACATTATCGGAAATATTCAATTGTACAACAATTCATCAGGCGCAGCTTCCTATTACTGGGACTTTGGGAATGGACAAAACTCCAGTGAGGAAAATCCGACTGTTTCCTATTTCCGTGATGGAAACTTCTTAATCAGGCTCGTAGCCTACAGCGTGGATTTTTGCACAGATACGGCCACAAATAAATATAAATTGGATTTCTATGGGCTTTATATCCCGAATGCTTTTGCACCGCAAAGCAGTTCATCACCTGCAAATGTATTCAAGCCTGTTGGTACAAATCTCAAACATTTCAGGATCGAAGTATACGACAGCTGGGGAAATCTTATGTGGGAATCGAATGCTCTTGACAGCGAAGGAAGTCCAAGCGAAGCGTGGGACGGAACATACAAACAAGAATTGATGCCGCAAGGCACCTATATGTGGAAGGTCAATGCAATATTCAATGATAATACCATATGGCAAGGATGCGATATCGGGAAAGGCAAAGGTAAAACCATTGGCACAGTTACATTAATCAGGTAATTTAAAAAATGACAACAATGAAAAAGATCTTACAAATTCCAGTACTTCTAGGTCTTGGACTTTTTCTCTTAATGTCATCAGCCCGGGGACAGGATCCCAATTATTCCCAGTGGCTGAATGCCCCGATATACTATAATCCGGCTTTCACAGGGTTAAACACAGGTTTCAGGGCCAGGTTTTCGGCGAGGGATCAATGGCCCAATCTCCCGGTTGATTTTCGTACCTGCTATTTTTCACTTGATATGGGCGACAGGAATTTGCCGGGATCAGGAGGAATCGGATTGCTTGTAAATCGCGACAATGAAGGGATCGGATTTATCCGTAATCTTTCCGTCGGGTTGTCCCTGTCAGTCCGGATTCCCATCGCCCGAAACCTCATCTGCCAGGTAGGTATCAAAGGTTCACTTGTGCAAAAATGGCTCGAATGGAACGACTTCGTGTTCAGCGACCAGCTGAATGCAAAATATGGGAATATATATAATTCAAGTCTCAGTCCGCCCGACGATGAGCAACGGTTTTATCCCGATTTTGGGGTGGGCGGACTGCTTCAATTCATGAATCAGGAAGGGACCATTACCGGAACTGCAGGTTTTGCAGCCGATCATCTTTTTCAGCCCGATGAATCGTTCCTTTCAGTTGCGAAAATGCCTCTGCCCAGAAAATATGTTGCTCATCTTGATCTTATATTTTCGATGGGTCATGGCCCCAATTCCAGCCAAAATCCTACCAGGGGTTTTTATGATCCATTACGCATGAATCCTGGAATAATTTATCAGAACCAGAACGGCATGAGTACAATCCAGGCTGGGGTGAACATGCTTAAATACAATATCTACCTTGGTGGATATTTCAAGGCTACAACCGTCAATGAACCCGCCACTTCTCTGATGTTAATTGCAGGTTACCGCTATATCATGGGTGATAATGTGAACCTGAAATTCATGTACAGTTACGATATCCAGGTTTCGAAAAACTTACAGGGCACAGGAGGCGCTCATGAAATCAGCCTGATCCTCGAATTCCGCGGAATCAAGATCAATAGCCCGAACCGCTTCAGCACCTGTTCATCCGAAAGCGGTCCAGACCGGAAAAAAACCTACCTGGAATGCAGTCCGTTTTAAGCCTGGGTTGCTCGAATAACCGCGGCATGATCTTGACAGTTATTTCTGTTTTAGTATATTTGATTTTTTCAGGCTCATCGTTTTACTAATTTAATAATAGAACAAGATGGCAATTATCCGGGCCGCGATATCCTCCGGTTGCACCAGGATCCTTTGTGATGAGACGGAACTGGAGTACGCATTAGGAACGATTGATACATTCGAATCTGCAAAATTTATTTCCGAACATGCACCACGAATTGCAAAAGTGGCTATAGTATGCATGGCTGAAAAATTTTGCGATGCATCTTTCTGGGAAACTCTAGCCGTAAACCGTGGGCTTAGCGTTAAGGTTTTTCAGGATCTGCATAAAGCTGAAGAGTGGATGAGCCAAATGCAAAGTGAATAACTGAAGTCGCACCATCCTGTCTTCCGTAATGAAAATAAATAATACGATTAGAAATGCATTCCTGAAGAATGACAGCTATTAGCTGAGGAAGCAATGCCGATAAAAAGAAAAACAATACTGAAAACGACACCGATAACCCCAAGAACCAAGCTGGCTTTTGCTAATCCTGTCCCTTTATGTCGCTCAGGATATTTACGGATTTTCCGAAGGCTTCTTGTCCCCAATATCAATCCTGTAATTGCAAAAGGAATCCCGAAAACAGGAACCAAACCTAATATGGAGGATGCAAAACCAATCACCCCAAGTGGTTCTGTTTTTCGCTGATCAGGAAGGATTGAATCAACCTGTTCCATCATGACACCCCTGACAATATTTGGCTCTGTGATCACCCGATACATCAAGGTGTCGTTGGATTGGGAGATGATATTTACAACCTTGGTCTGTCCGTTTTTATATTTTATGATCCTAACGTCGGAAACAGCCTGATCCCTTGACCTGGCTTCTTTTGGTTTATCGCTTTTAACTGAATCGGGAAAAAAAGGATTGCATCTAAATTCATAATTTTGTTGAACTGACAATTTTAACTCATTTATTATATCAAAGTCAGGCTCCTTCAGCGAAAGTAAAACCAGTTCATTTGATGCCGATGCGATCAGGTTCAGAGCATCAGATGACGGAATTTGTACGGCAGGCGTCGTTACCTGATTTTTTGGAGATTTTACTTTTGCAAACTTAATTCGTTCGGTTCGATAATGATTGGTGTAATTTACTTTGCCATTTTTTGTCTGCCGGGTGGTGGAGGGGAACTGTGACTTTTGACAAGCATTGTTTATCAGAAACAGCGTCACAAAAAGGAGATAATATTTTTTCATAATGTCCTTGTTTTAAGGTTACATCTATTTTTCCTGCTTAATTAGTTGCTTTTTCTTCACCGTCATTGCACCCATCACCCATATTAAAATACGCTCTCCCTTTGCCGATTTTCAAAAAGACAATAGTGTGACTGAATACATAGAATGGGGTGTTGCTTATGTGAAAAACTGCCATGACCACCGATCCCTAATGGATCATTAACCAATACTGCAATGACTGCAATAATCCAACCAGCTATTACGGGCCCGCCAATTGCGGGAACAAGCCACGATGTGTTGATTTGTCCCTTGGCGTTCACATATACCTCTGCATTTTGAATTGTAGAATATGCAATTTTAACACCCCCACTGTCATATTGGTGGGGAACAACAGAATCCGAAACATACAGATGCACTTCTTCAAGTACATGTGATTCATTAGGCTTCTTGTTTTTAATGTAACTGTTCCCATCCTTTGGTTTTGTAGTCAGGAATTTATAGCGATTATCAGGTAAAACAGAAAGTTTGCCGTAAAGCATATCATTGGAGAAATGGAGTTTAGAATAATGCCATGCGGTGGCAATTTGTAGATTAACACTGCGAATATAGGGAAACATGCATGTTAATCATAATTGGTTTTCACACCAACAATGTGATCTATTGCAAAAAATCCAAAATCAGGGCACAGGATGAGTATGCTCTGGTAATTAACGCAAAACCAGACCTTGAGGGACTGTCTTTTTGCATAGATTAAGAAAGGTATTTCCCGTCACCTCTTTACGCTTCACGAATTTCCCCGCCCGCACCGTCCTTACACCCGTCACCCGAACAAAATAAATCCCACTGGGCAGGCTGCTGATGTCAGGTTGGGTTTTTGGTTCGGTGATTTGGCTTGTAATGAGTTCCTGACCGTCGAGGTTTAAAATGGATAATTCGCTGTGATTTTGGTTCTCTGATGTTTCGATGCAGATTTCATCGAAGGATGGATTGGGATACAAAAATAAGAGAGATTGCTGTAGATCATTAATCCCATCTTGATAATCAAATTTCATAACAGTAACACCTAAGAAATTCTCCCCATCCTGATATGCGATACAGGTTTACCGGTTTGACTAAAGGCTAGACTTAGGAAACCAGCCTCCCCACTTGAGAAACCTTTGTTTCCAGCATTCACCCTATTGGTTCCATCAAATTTCATAACCGTCGTTTTGTACGAATTTCCCCAATCTTGAAAAGCAACATATGGTTGATCCGTGTCATTGAAGGCGAGGTTTGTGTAGAGTGCAACAGTTGTTGAAAAACCGGCATTGCCAACATTCACCCAATTGGTCCCATCGAATTTCATGACCGTTGCAGCTTCAGAATTCCCATCATCCATAAATGCAACATAAGGTTCTCCTGAAGCACCGAAGGCAATGCTTGTATTACAATCGTTGAAACATTTCTGGTAACATTAGTATTTGTCAGGACTATTCACGACCTGTGATCAACAATGCACCTTTCAAATGATGAACCATGTCGTTGTTCATAATAAATGGGTGAGCCTGCCAATATAGTTGGTCAAATAATGGCTTCTTTGATTGGGATATCTCGTTATGGTTTGTCGAGAGTTTTTTGAAATATATTTTCTATTCGAGATTAGGCCTATAATTCATTATATTTTTGATATCTTTACTTGTGATATATGAAGGTTCACGTTTCTATCAAAAAATTCTTTACCTTTAGCATAAAAAGCACAATTTGGCGATTGCGAAGTCGTTTTCGGCATTAATTTAAAATATGATTGTCAATATTCCTTACTCCGTTTTCAGCGTATTTAATGTACCTCCGGCTGGCTTCTTGGTTGATTTTGGCTACTACAAAGATCCGATAAACAAATTCGCCACAATATAAGCGTTATTCACGTAGAATTGTATTCTGTAAGCAATATTCACGCATTGTATGTGTTTTTCACTTAAATTTGTCGTAAGTAATTTTCACGAACAATGAAGAATATTAAGTATATTTCACAGGAAATAAGTGCTTTTCACGGTCGAACAGCACCCGAACAAGGAAAGTTAGTCGGGTATGGGGCTATAATCGATGCCCTCAAACTCCCCACACCCATCCCATTTACATTGGTGCTGATAAGCAAAAAGCGCAGACAGTATGCGATGGACGGATGGCTTGTTTTAACACCAAGGCACCAGCCCGACGATAACCTTTATGCACATCTTGTTTTCGCATTAAAATATGAGGGGGTCAACCTGCTTCTTTTTAAAAAGCTTTTTGAGAAGCTTCCATCCCGTGATGTTGAAGATTGGATCATGAAAGAGCCGCAGAGCCAGTATAGTCGCAGAATCTGGTTTCTTTATGAATGGCTGATGCAAAAGTCATTACAGGTTCCCGATTTGCGAGAGGGAAATTATATACCCCTGATAGATGAAAAACAACAATATGCGAGTCCGAAAAGTATCAATTCAAGCAGACATCGTATTAAAAACAATCTGACAGGGAATGTTAACTATTGTCCGCTCATTCACAAAACCGCCAGAATTGAGCGTTATATTTCAGAAAACCTTGCCGATAAAACCAGTGTTGCAATCAATGGCGTGCATAAAGATATATTATTACGTACGTCGGCATTCCTGTTACTGAAAGATTCAAAAGCATCCTTTACGATTGAAGGCGAAAATCCCACCCAAAACAGGGCTGTTCGGTGGGGTAAAGCAATCGGTCAGGCTGGAAGTAAACCTCTTTGCAAAGAAGAACTGCTCAGGTTACAACAAATAGTAATTGATGATAACCGATTTGTTCAAATGGGGTATCGTACCGAAGGTGGCTTTATTGGCGAACACGACCGCAATACAGGCGAGCCTATTCCCGAACATATCTCTGCCCGATGGCAGGATATTGAAAACCTGATGGGGGGATTGCTGGAATCTGCCAAGCAAATGGAATCTTCATCCTTCAATCCAGTTTTATCGGCAGCGTTAATAGCCTTTGGTTTCGTATTTATTCATCCATTTGTTGATGGTAATGGAAGACTGCACCGCTATTTGATTCATCACATATTGACAACGATGAAATTTACGCCGCAAGGCATTATTTTTCCTGTGTCTGCTGCTATTTTAGAACACATTTCAGATTACCGAAAAGTGTTGGAAAAGTATTCGCATCCAATCCTTGATTTTATTCAATGGAAGAAGACACCAAAAAACAACGTGGAAGTTCTGAACGACACCATGGACTACTATCGGTATTTTGATGCCACGATACAAACTGAATTTCTGTTTGAATGCGTTGATTATACGATCCATACCATCATACCTGATGAAGTATCCTATCTGCAAAAGTACGACGCAATGAAAGGTTGGCTTGACGATCGTTTTCAGATGCCAGATAAAACTATTGCGCTGTTAATAAGATTTTTGGCGCAAAACAATGGTAAACTCTCCCAGAGAGCCAAAGAAAAAGAGTTTGCCGCTATCACTGAGAAAGAAGTTGAGCAAATCGAAGAAGCGTATAAGGAGTTTTTTTAATGGCTCCTGCTCAACCGCAAACCAAGGGTTTATCCCTCCCAAACTTACCGAGATCATCCCCAGTCTGTTATCGCCGCCTAAGCAACTAACAATTTCGGCTCACCGGGCAGGAAAACCGTCAAATAGTCGGATTTTGTAAGTTTCGACGACATCAACATCCCATATTCGCACTTGCGAAAAATCTGCAAAGAAATGCTGGTGCCTGTGCCGCCAAACGGACACTGGTCAAAACTCCAGTTCGGAAAATCAGTCGAAATTATTAAACTGTCGCAAGATTACTCAGGCGCAAATGAAATAAAGCTATACAAGCTGATGTGGGCCCGCGTAAAGGGTAAAACTGAAAATGACCTGATGAAGTTGCCGTTCAAATCTGCTTATAATTTCCGGCCACCATTTATGTTGCCTACCACAGGGCTAAAGAACACCCTGCCGTATTACAAATATGTTACTTGGATTTACCCCATTGCCCGACCGTTATTTCCCAGTTATTTCATTACACTTCAGGAACTGGGGCTGGCAATGATAAACTGTGCATTATTCGGGTACGAGAAAAATGTATTGGAAGCGCTGGATATCGTAGCGTTGACGAAGAAAAACACACGGTAACCAAATCACCATGTAAACTGTTGCCGGAAAACTCATTATTGTTTCACGAATTTTCCCACCTTTACCGCCCTATCACCCGTCACCCGAACAAAATAAACCCCGATTTTCAATTCCCTGATATCAATGGTGGTGGTTGGCGCGGTTATTTTCTGGTTGCATTAATTGCTGAACGCCGAGTTTAAAAATGCCCGAGTGAACATCCGTGTATAGCGGATGAAAATGCAGAGGCTAACGCGACAAAAAAAACAATGGTAAAAATAATGTTACAGGTTAATGCTACAATCCCAATTATTACAGAGGCTTTAGCAATCCTTTTCCTTTTAATATTTGTCAGGTTTTTTCCTATTCTGCGAAGATTTTTTACTCCAAATGTGATCCCTATTATGGCGAAAGGAATACCAATAACAGGAATAAATCCCATCAAAGAAAATATTAAACCTTTCTTTTCAGCATTTGTCGCTTTTTCTTTAGGAATGTCTTCCCGCTGCTTAAATGAATATGTGGTGTCAGTCAGGATTGTGTCAACTTCAGCCAGCAAAACAAATTTTGTCTTTTTCGGTTCAGAGATTAAGTGATAGTACAGCCCGTCGTGAGAGTGAGAAATAATCCTGACTGTGTCTTCATTTCCGCTTTTAAATTTTATTATGTGAGTATACGAGGGATCAAAGGTCAAATTTTTGTTTGGCGTCTTATTTTTAATGGTATCTGCGATTGAATCCTTAATGGTCTCACTGACATAGTCATTATTTGGACTTTTCTTACTCCTATCTGAATTAATCAGATTTATATTCGTTATATCAATGATTGTTTCATTTGAAGCGCTGGCAAGAAGTTCGGTTGAATTTGTTATCGGGATATAACTGTCTTTTGTGATTCCAAGTTCAGGAAGGTTCTGC
>CAISJJ010000360.1 GCA_903885595.1 uncultured Bacteroidales bacterium | reverse complement strand
GTCCTGATGGATCTTTTACAACCTCTTCCATTTTTTGGCCAAATTCATCCCACAATACAACGATTCCCGCATAACCTCGTTTTAAAATAAGTTCTTTGGCTACGCTTTTATAAAAAGTACCGGGATCAAGCATGGTTGAATATACAAACTGGCTTCCACTCGAAAATTGAGGGTGGATTTCACAAAAAAGATTAAAAGCAGTTTTGTCATAATTTTCAAGGCGAGTGATCAGCTCAGAAACCGTATAGCCATTTTGTTCGGTTATATTTTTAAATATGTCATAGCTTTCAGAATAGTTGTTTTCAACTTCGTGAATCCTGGAAACGGCTGCATTAAAAGCAGACTCCGGCAACAGTTCTTCCATGCCAATATTGATTAGCGTATTGCGAAGCCCTCTCATCAAACCGTCCGCAATCCGGCCTTCATCCCCATAAAGTGTAACAGCCAGAAATGGATTGCACACCACCCTTCTGTTATTAATCAGAACCTGACGGGTCTCAGCATCAATTTTATCGATAATCCCGGTCAGTTCCGGTGTATTGAGCGGCCTCATAAAAAAATTGGCGATCACCAGAGCCAGGTGGCTTTTTCCAGTACCATAAGTCCCCATCACGATCCGGGAACGATGATCTGATAATGTGGGATGAATTTTTCTTGCAAAATCCAGAAGAATTTCCTGAGATACCTCGGTTGGTATGAAACCGGCAACTTTTTGAAGATTATTCATCTCTTGCTGAAGATTTACAGCCGCTTTAAAGCCCGGTGAGATTTTAATGAATTCATTTAATTTCATACTGAACCTTTAATTAATCGAAGTAATAAGTGGTGCATCATGGATTCCAGATCATACCTCTGTCTTTTGAGGAAATATTATCGACAATGGGATGTAAATTATCCTGGCAGTAGATTCCCAAGATAACACCTTTGTGACCATCTTGGCGCAGTAAATTCCGCAAAAAAGTGGTTCGTTCCTCGCCTGTCCATTTGTCATAAAAAAACTCTGTATGAATTACTATCACTGTTTTTTCAACAGCTTCCTTTAGGATTTCATCCCTTATCACATACCATGGAATAAAGCGATTCAGTTGACCCCTATAGCGGTCTTCGAAATCCAGCAACTCGGCGCCAATGAAGTCAGGAATTTCAAGAAGGTTATTTTCCGAAATGAATGTCGGATGTATCGGCGCCACCACTAAAACTGGATAACGAAGACTTTTGCAAGTCTGCCATTTTTCAAGCAACCTTTGAGCTTCAATGGTGATATTTATCACGGCGATCCTTCGACAGATTTGGGAGACATTGCAGCTTCAAATGCAACCAGTGGTTCTTTTCCATCCATTTCATGATAAAAAGTTGACAGCATTACGAGCGGTGAAACGTTTAAAATCGATACAGAATTGAGATTTGCAGTATGGCTGATCCATGCCACTTTTTTTTGGTAACGGTCTGCAATTTCAATGAGCATGTTATCAAGGGTTTCCCGGTTAAGCCCAAATATCCGGCCTGGCCCCCAAGGCTCCAACAATTTTGAAATATGTGCTGACTGCCGCTGATCTTTCTGCGACCAATCGGTAAGCGCATAACACAAAATTGCGTGAGGGACACGATGGCTATCGTTAAGCACCATTACGAATCTGTTTTCTTCCAGCGGTTTGAACAGCCCAAATTTTTGTCCTAACCTGGTTCCATCAAAAACCTGCTTAAAAGGAGGAAATATCAACTTGTCAAAGGTGCTATCGGTCATAGGTTTTTTATGATCTTTATCCCAATAGTTACGAATTTCAGTTTCTAACGATGCGCGTTCAGATGTTTTTTGCTCAAAGAGATTGATGTAAAACGCATAAAACCAGGCATCGCTTTTGTATCGTGCCAGATTATAATGTATAGCCCACCAAATACCATCTTCTTCAAGATCAGGATCAAGAATGGCTATCAGCTTACCAAATGGCGTCAGCTCATATTCGCCATTCTTTTTTTTATATATAATATTAGCAGCTTGAGCCCATACTCCGGCTGCACCAACCTTAAGGCTTCCTATCCTGAGCAATGTTTGTGCATTAGCCACAGATTCTTTGTCTTTGCAGAACAATCGTGGGTGAGTTGGAAGTTTCTTTATAATAAGGCGAAACCACGATTCTTCAAAACCAAACTCAAATTTTGCCATTAAAACCCTTTCCCTTTTCTTTTTAGTGATTCCACTGCTGGGCAATTATGAGTGACGCATTTTAGACAATAATTACACAGATTTTTTTCAATTGTTTTCGCAATATCTAACTTGTTTGCCTTAGTTGGACATATTGCAGAACACGCCCCACATTTGATACACGATTGAAGTTTAATCAATTGTTTTTCTATTTGTCTCTTTAGCACTAATTTGCTCTTTTTATCGAGATATGTGACTCGAGTGCTTTCTTCCTCATAACTAATTTCTACTGTTGCCCTCAGTTCAAGTGATGTTGGATCGCTTATAATAAATATTTCTGAGTAATTATCTGAGTAAATAACGCGTTGAGGACCCAACGGTATCAAATACTCTTTAATATTTTTTGAAGTACCGGATACTATTTGATAGGTGAAAGCATCTTCAGATAAAGCACATGGATATGTCTCCAACACTGTTTTATAATTGTCTAAACCACGTCCTCCCGCTCTTACCCGCCAGCCATTTGTAACAAATATTTCAGGTGATGGATGGTTTGTTTTTATTGCATAAGATTTAAGAAATTGAATCCAGGTGTTGTATTGTTCAGGATAATGATATTGCTGCATTAGTTCTGACCATCCACTATTATAAGGACAATACAAACATCCTACTCTTCTAAAACCCTTCATGTAAGATTCATTTATATGTAAATCATGGTATAAAATATAAAGCCATAGTTGAGTTTCAGACCATTCAAGAATAGGACTAGCTAATATCTCGCCAGCTACTTTATGTTTCAATGTTACCCTGCTATATTTTGATCTTCTTGCCGATTCTGACTTCCTAACCCCATCAAATGCAAGTACTCCAGAAAAAGGGTTTATTGAATTGACGACTTTGGTTAGTGGATTTGTTTTATGCGTAGTACAGCACCATCTCAAAATTCGACTGGGAACACCAATTTGTGTTGCCGTAGAAAAAAAATCTAACGGAGATTTACAAATAATCAATGGAGTCAAAGGGTGAATTTTTTTAAAAAGTTCAATGTACTCATAAGTATCAACAGCTTCTATCGTAGTATCAGCAAAGACATGTAGCTGATCGCTCCTACCAAAAGCACTCATAACTAAATGTGAAACCACGGTGGAATCTTTTCCGCCAGAAAACGATACAATTTGCGTTCGCTGGCTGAATTTTTTTGCAATTTCTTTAATAAATGACTCGGATTCATACTGAATATCTCTTAAATAGCCTTCATTTGCCAATCTTAAAGCAGCCTTAATTTCATCAGTAGATCTACGCCTATATTCAGGAAATATTTTTGTAAAAAT
The DNA here is from genome assembly GCA_903885595.1 of uncultured Bacteroidales bacterium. Lineage (GTDB taxonomy): Bacteria > Bacteroidota > Bacteroidia > Bacteroidales > FEN-979 > CAIVAT01. Next base: position 132 of record CAISJJ010000360.1, on the reverse strand, counting down.
TTTACACTTGATTTCATTGTTAATTTGGCTGTATCCAGTTATCTGAAATGCTTTTTTCCCTCTAATATAATAGCTATTATTAGAGCTTACCCAAACATCTAATTCATTCAATTCAAATGGAATATCAGCGCC
>CAISJJ010000359.1 GCA_903885595.1 uncultured Bacteroidales bacterium | reverse complement strand
TGAGTGATTTTTAACCTGGTTTATACCTAAACTTTGCGTTCTTTGTATAATACTTTGTGTTCTTTGTATAATACTTTTTGTTCTTTGTGTAATGCTTTGTGTTCTTTGTGTAATGCTTTGTGTTCTTTGTGTAATGCTTTGTGACCTTTGTGGTTAATCTTTTCCTGCCACAAAGTCACCCTAAGTCCAGCACAAAGGAACCCAAAGAGATTCAATCAGGTAATCATGTTGATGAATTATTGAGGTTTATGATGTGGTTTATTTTTGCAAAATTATTCAAAACATCGGAATTTTCAATCACAACATTTGGGTTTTTGAAACTGTTCGGTTTTTTGCTTATGATGCTGCTCCATTTTCGGACTGAGGTATGGTATTCCAAGGTTCATGCCCCGCAGAACAAACAGGACTCCGACCACAATGATCATAAAGGGTATTAACTTCTGCATACGCCGCCGAAAGGTTAAACTGATGACATTTCCAAGCAGTGAAAGCGCCAGCAGCGCCGGTATGGTGCCAAGTCCGAAACTCATCATATAAAGTGCACCATTCAGCGGGCTCGTGGAAACCAATGCACCTGCAAGCGCTATGTAAACCAATCCGCAGGGTAAAAAACCATTCAGCAATCCGATGATCCAGGTCGACAGGTAAGTGCGAAATCCAAAAAAACGTCCGAAGTACCTTTTAAAACCTGATAATATACGGTCAAGCCCCCCGGTCATTCTAGATCCGTGAAAAAAAAGAGGAAATGCAACACTCATGATCATGATGGTTCCAACCCCAAGGGAAACCCACTGCTGGAATCCCCAAATGTGAATTCCAAACCCCAGCAGTCCAAAAATCAATCCCAGAAAAATATAGGTTAAAACCCGGCCCAGGTTATACAGCGCACTACTGATAATCCTGGTACTCCATGTGTTCTCCTTTAATGGCAGAGAAACAGCAATGGGGCCGCACATGCCCATACAGTGAAAACTGCCTAATAAACCAATGATCAAAGGCTGCCAAAGATCCATGTCAGGGAATAAAAATGTCCTTTTCAGTAAAGTAATCTTTCCCTGCGCATCTCCAGTCAACCTTTACCACGTACCGGCCCCGGGAAAACCGCTGCAAGGGAATAAACTGGGATAAGGAGGTATCGGCTGCAACCGGCAATATCACATCAAGATCTTCATCTGAAGGTCTGTAAACATTGATGATCCCGGTAATGACCTTACCCTGGAAATCATCCGGAAATTGTACTATCATGTTCGATTTATCAAGTTTGACCTGAAGTTGCATAGTCAGTGCATTGGCGTTCCTGATCTTGACAAGTTTTTCCTCATGACGAAGCTCCTTCGGATAATAATCCTCCTCAACCATGTTCCATTTCTGGCGTTGCGAATAGATAATAAATGCAACGCATGCCCCCAGAAAAAGCACAATTACCAAAAAAATCCCCGTTCCCCAGTTCCACTTCATTTTATGCGATTTAAAAATATAAGGGTGCATCAAAAGTTAATTTTCACCATAATGAGGCGAAAAACATTATCTATTTTCACTTCCCACGCTTCCGGTCATTTACCAGGCAGGCATATGGCATCCATAGTTTTCGATTAACCGAATCAGCCAGTAATTGGCTGACTTTATGTTCGCTCACTCATAATGCCGTCAAAAGGTGGCCTGATTGTAAGTTATTTTGCCGGGCCAACAAAGGTCGCCCGCGTTTGATCCAACTTTTTACCACCCGAAAAAATTCCTATATCGACTTCGGTTTTACTTCCTGCGAGTTTGGAACGGTCCATCAGAATGAAGAAAACAACCTCGCCCAGCGATTGCCTGGCAACAACCGGCGCATTCCCGATAACCTGAACCTCACCCTGACCCGAAAGTACGCGTATTTCAACCGGCAAATCCTGACCGGTCTTATTAACTACTTTAACACTGTATAAATTGCTGATCCTTCCGCCCTCCAGCTCCTGGAACAACATACCCGGTGAACGAAGTACAGTCGCTTCAACGGGATTGCGCGACATCAAAAAATAACCCAGCGCAACCAGCAATGCGGCCAGCACAATGGTATACCCCACAGAGCGCATGGTAAAGTGCCACGGCTTCTTATCGGCTACCATTTTTTCCGATGCGTAACGGATGAGCCCGGGGTTAAACCCCACCCTCTTCATCATGTCATTGCAGGCATCGATACAACAGGCGCAGTTGATGCATTCGAGCTGGGTTCCGTTGCGGATATCGATCCCGGTCGGACAAACTGCCACGCATTGATTGCAGTCGATGCAATCGCCCTTTTTGGTTTCACTCCTGTTTTCGCTTTTACGAAGCGCCCCACGCTCCTCTCCCCTGAAATAATCATAGGAAATAACAATGGTCTCCCGGTCAAGCAACACCCCTTGCAAACGCCCATAGGGACACACAATGGTGCATACCTGCTCGCGGAACCAGGAGAAGATGAAGTAAAAGATAAAGGAAAAAACAGCCATCCCTGCAAGGCCTGCCACATGATCGGCCGGGCTTTCGGTGACGAGATGGTACCATGCGCCAGATCCCATGATATACATCAGGAAATAGTTGCTGATGATGAAGGAGATCAGGTAGAATATTCCATGCTTTAACACGCGGCGAAAGATCTTATCCGCATCCCACGGCTTTGCTTCGAGTACCTTCTGACGATGCGCATCCCCGTCAATCCAGTATTCAATACGCCTGAAAACCACCTCCATGAATATTGTTTGCGGACAGGCCCATCCACACCAGATACGGCCATAGGTGACCGTAAAGAGAATGATGAACACCATCAGGGCGATCATCCCGATGAAAAAGAGATTGAAATCCTGTGGCCAGAACTGAACGCCAAAAATGGCAAAGGTTCTGTGAATAAAATCGAACAACAGGAGCTGTTGCCCATTGACCTTGATAAAAGGGGCTGAAAAAAAGAATATCAACAGCAATATGCCGGTGATATTCCTTGCATTGGTCAGTTTCCCAAATGGTTTCTTCGCAAAAACCCAAAGTCGTTTACCGCTTTCGTCGATGGTATAAAGCCGGTCGCGAAAGCTTCCGGAAGAATCATCCTGTTTTTGCATATCACTTACACGGTTCCCCCTGCGGCGCTTTCGGATTTGGAGGTGTGGTGCCCTGGAGTGTCATGATAAAACTTGCAACCTGTTTGATCTGGTTGTCAGCAAGCTGCGTTTTCCAGGAGATCATTCCCTTTTCAGGCGCTCCGACAATGATGATGTTTACAACATTGAAGTATTTACAACCATAAATGGAAAAATTATCGGTAAGGTTCGGGCCTACAAGTCCCTGTCCACCCTCGAGATGACAAACTTTGCATTGCTTCAGCCAGATTTCCTTGCCTGCAGCCAGACTTGCTTCGTCAGCCAGGGCAACGAGGGTTGAATCGGCAGCCAGCACAGTCTGGCCCGATGCATTCGATCCTGCTGCAGCCATCTCATTTTTCCATTCATCCTGCTGGTATGGGGCAGCCTCGATCACATCATAGATAAAGATGTAGCCAACCGACCATACAATGGTGATGATAAAGAGCCATACCCACCATTTGGGCAGGCTGTTATCCAATTCTCTGATGTTGTCACTCTCGTGGCCAGACAATAATACATCACCGGTTAGTTCATCCTTTTCAACGGTTTTATTTTTATTCATTTCCATAGAAAATATTTTTAAATTTCTTGAACTTCATCTGATTCCTTTGAAAAATCGTCGAGGGGCATTCTGCTGAAATTTTCCACATCTTTCTTTTTCAGAGAGATCGTGTAAAGTAACAGTAAAACAAAGAATACTACAAAGATGATCATAGAGATCATTCCGTAACTCTCATAGCCCCCCATCGATTTAAAAACATCACGCAGCATGGCTTGGATTATTTACCGGTGATGGCAGCAGTTGGACTACCGGCTGCGTGAACATCCTTACCCAAACGCTGAAGGTATGCGATCATGGCAATGATCTCCTTGGTAGGTTCAACCTGTATGCCCTGGCTCCTCAGATCATCGGCAATGCCCCTGGCCTGGATCATCAGTTCATCGTTTGCGATCTGATCATATCCCGCAGGATAGGGAACCCCGAGGGTCTGCATCACACGGATTTTTTTTGCTGTGGTTGAAATATCCAGATCATCAGTGATCAGCCATTTGTAAACCGGCATGATCGACTGCTCGTTCAATCGCTGCGGGTTTTCCATGTGGTTAAAATGCCATGAGTTGGGCCGGTACTGGCGGCCGCCAACAACTCCCTCACGCGACAAATCAGGTCCGTTGCGTTTCGATCCCCATTGGAAAGGGTGATCATACACATACTCGCCAGCCTTTGCATATTCACCGTAGCGTTCAGTTTCCGACCTGAACGGGCGAACCTGCTGGGAATGACAGGTATAACAACCTTCGCGAACATAGATATCACGGCCCTGCAATTCAAGCGGGGTATAGGGTTTTACACTTGCAATGGTGGGGATGTTGGTTTTGATAAGGTACAAAGGAACGATTTCAATAAGTCCTCCGATAAGAACAACCAACAGTGCAATGATGGTAAACTGAACCGGACGGCGCTCAAGCCAGCGGTGAATCCCTTCGCCTGATCCACGTTTTGCCTCAGTCTTGACAAGCGCAGGCGCTGATGCAGCCTCTTCAGGCAGGAATTTTCCAGCCTTCACGGTCATAACCAGGTTATAAATACCAAGCACGATGCCTGTAATATACAAAGCACCACCAACTGCGCGGGCAGCATACATGGGTTTCAACTGGGTAACGGTCTCGAGGAAATTTGGATATTTGAGAAACCCTGCCTCATTGAATTCCTTCCACATTGAAGCTTGTGTAATGGCTCCCCAATAAAGTGGAACAGCATAAAAAATGATGCCCAGCGTACCAATCCAGAAGTGGAGGTTAGCCATCTTTTTAGAAAAGAGTTGTGTCTGAAAAATCCTGGGAATCAGGTAATAAAGAACGGCGAAGGTGAGAAAACCATTCCATCCGAGCGCTCCGATATGTGCATGGCCTACTGTCCAGTCGGTGAAGTGCGAGATGGCATTCACCGTTTTGGTCGACATCATCGGACCTTCAAAGGTTGACATTCCGTAAGCCGTAACAGCAACAACCATAAACTTTAAAACTGGATCCTCGCGAACACGATCCCATGCGCCGCGCAAGGTGAGTAATCCATTTACCATGCCGCCCCATGAAGGCGCGATAAGCATTACTGAAAAGACCACGCCCAATGATTGCGCCCAGTTTGGCAAAGCGCTGTATAAGAGGTGGTGCGGACCAGCCCAGATATAGAGAAAAATCAGCGCCCAAAAATGGACGATCGACAGTTTGTATGAATAAATCGGGCGATTGGCAGCTTTCGGAAGAAAATAGTACATCAGTCCTAGGAATGGGGTCGTGAGGAAAAATGCCACAGCATTGTGACCGTACCACCATTGAACGAGGGCATCCTGTACCCCTGCGTAAATCGGATAACTTTTGAAAAGTCCCACCGGTATGGCCAGGCTGTTGGTAACGTGCAACACCGCAATGGTGACGAATGTTGCAATGTAAAACCAGATCGCCACATAGATATGTGAGGTACGCCGTTTAATAATCGTTCCGATCATGTTGGCGCCAAATACGATCCAGATCACAGCAACCAGAATATCGATCGGCCACTCCAGCTCAGCATATTCCTTGCCGGTTGTGATCCCGAAGATAAAGGTAAGCGCTGCCGAAACGATAATTAATTGCCAGCCCCAGAAGTTGATCTTGCTCAGCAGATCGTTGAACATCCGCGCTTTACACAGCCGCTGCAATGAATAATAGATCCCGGTAAACATTCCATTGCCCACAAATGCAAAGATGATAGCATTGGTGTGGATCGGACGGATACGTCCAAATGTGGTATACGGGATACCAAAAGAGAGCGACGGCCAGATGAATTGCAACGCCAGTAAAAGACCGACAACCATGCCCACCACGCCCCAGAACAGCGTTGCATAGGCAAAGTTCTTTACAATTTTGTTGTCATAGTAAAATGTCTGATTTTCCATATGTTATTGGTTTGGTGATTGTTCTTTCATAGGATTGGTAGTAGAAGAGGCTGCTTTACCAGCATCTGTTTCACCATAAAGGCGCAGCGGTGCAGAGAAATCCGGGGCACCCTTTTCGGCGGGCTTGTCATCATCAAAAAGTATCCTGACCGATGAGCTGTAGGTATCATCATATTGTCCGTTGCGAACCGACCAGAAAAAAGCGAAAAGGAAGCCTCCGGCTAACATAACACTGAAGGCAACGAGGACAAGGATTACACTCATGTTGTTTTACTTGAAGCAAAATAAAGATTAAAGTATCAAATATCCAAAATAGAAGCCCCGAAATATGGAAGATTTCACATATTTATATTCAGTCTAAATCATGTAGGCTATAAAATGACAAACCTTCTCCTCCCCTCCAAGGGGAGGCCGGTGCAGGGTCATGAATCAACTGATTTAATGTGTATTTGTATCATTTCGCTCAATCACATGTGATTATTAAACTTTTGCGTTTTCGCGTCTTCGTGGTAAATAAGGTTTAAGGTTTTTAAAACACCATCTATCACTTAACCTCAAACCTGCAAAACCTTGCTGAAATGTATATGGACAGTGTAACAAAAGCGACAATTGACACAGAACTGAGTGGCATAAGAATGGCCGAAACCACAGGCGACAGATTCCCAGTGATGGCAAAACTTAAGCCGACGACATTGTACAAAAATGAAAGTGCAATACTGATAAAAACAATGCGCATACTGGTGTGGCTGAACCTGAGAAAACCGGGCAGGCGCCGGAACTGGCCCGATTCAAGGATTGCATCGCACGCCGGGGAAAAATGATAGATATCATCGGCGATGGAAATCCCGCAATCGCTTTCCCGTAAAGCGCCGGCGTCATTCAGACCGTCGCCGATCATGAGCACCCTTTTCCCGGAGGCCTTGAGCTGGCGGATGTATTCAAGTTTATCTTTAGGTGATTTATTAAAATTCAAATGGTCCCTTGATGGAAAAAAAACCAGGAGATTGGCCAGTTCAGCGTCATTATCACCCGAAAGAAGATGAAGTTCATAGCGTTTTGCAAGTTCCGAAAGAACCTCTTTCATTCCCTCCCTGTACTGGTTATTTATCCTGACGAACCCCAGCGCTTCATTGTCAACTGAAATGAAAACCATACCTGAGGCATCATTTGCGGCTGCAACCCCTGTTACGAATTCCCTGGAACCGATCCGGAGAAAGTGTCCCTGTACCTCCCCTTCGAGGCCCCTGGCAGGCAATTCACGAAAACCGGTCACAGGCAATGCCTCAAAACCCTGCAATTGCCTGTAAATCGAAACACTCGACGGATGGGTCGAATGCCTCACCATCGAAGAAATCCAGTGCAGCTGAACCTGTGAAGCATCCAGTGAACTTAATTCTGCACCAAGGCCATCGTTCCGGGTTATAGTTCCGGTTTTATCGAAGACAATCGTATCGATCTTTGAAAGCGCCTCGACAACCCCGGTCCGTTTAAGGTAGAAACTGTTGCGACCGAAAAACCGCATGGCGCCCCCAAGCGAAAACGGATAAGTCATCGCCAGTGCACATGGACAGGCCACAATCAAAATGGCGGTTACCACCAGAAATGCCATGGATGGGCTGTAGTACCACCAGAATATACCTGAAACGGCCGACAGAACAAGGATTACAGCAGTAAAGTAGCGGCTGATGACATCCAGGATGGAATCCCACCTTGAATGTTTTTCTCCGCCGCTCATATCCTGGTTCCACAATTCGGTAAGGCGGCTTTGGGCAACTTCGCGCTCAACAATTAGTTCAATGGAAGCGCCCGCCTGACGTCCGCCTGCAAAAATCCGCTCTCCCTCCTTTTTTGTCACCGGAGATGATTCCCCGCTTACAAAGCTGTAATCAATTGATCCGTCTCCTTTAACGAGGAGGGCATCAGCCGGCACGAGCTCCTGGTTCCTAACCAGGATGCGCATCCCGGGTTTAAGGTTCTTAACAGGGATGATTGATTCTTCACCAAAATCGGAGATTATGGTTACCGCCACTGGAAAATAGGATCGGTAATCACGTTCAAAAGACAGTGCCTGGTAGGTTTTATCCTGATACCAGCGCCCGATTGACAGGAAAAAGACCAATCCAGCCAGGGAATCCATAAATCCAGGACCCGTGTCCGAAATAATCTCATATACGCTTCTGAAAAACAGGACAAGAATTCCTGCCGCAATGGGAACATCAATACTTATAAATCTCTTTTTCAATCCTTTGTATGCAGATATCAAAAAAACAGATCCCGAATAAAATGCGACCGGGATGCCAAAAAGAATGTTGAGCAATCCGAAATTCTGGCGCAATAAATTTTCAACCGCATCATTCACGCTGAGGTATCCCGGAAAACTGAAAAGCATTATGTTTCCAAAGCAAAACCCGGCAACACCAAGCCGGTAGTAAATCCCGCGATTGATCTTTCGTTTGGCCCCTCCCTGGAGTGAATCAAGGGTCAGTTGCGGAATGTAATTAATGGAGACAAGTAATTCGGTCAGCTGCCGTAAAGATATTCGGGTATCATGAAAGGTGACAATGACCTCCTTCCTGACAAAATTGACCGATGAATGCATCACGCCAGGATTCAACCGCTGGAGATTCTCCAGAAGCCAGATGCATGAACTGCAATGGATCGCCGGTATGAAAAATTTGACCTTACTGACGCCATTTTCCGAAAAATCAAGCATTTCGTTACGGATCTCATCGTTGTCAAGATAAGCATAACGGCTGCCAACCTCGGTGTTGGTTCCCCTGATACCCGGGTGAGTCTCAAAACTGTAATAATTGCAGGCATTGCTCTGGCTCAGGATTTCATAAACCATCTTACACCCGTTGCAGCAAAACAGTTTTTCATCCATGGTAACAGGGGCTGCACCACAGTCCTCCCCGCAGTGGTAACATGCATTCAGCTTATTTCCGGCATCCCGTGTTGTCGATTGGTTTTGCATTGCAGATTAATATGATGAAGTCGCCTTCGGCGTCAACGTATCACTTTCTGATAGTCCGCTTATCTAAAATAAAAGTCTGGTCTAAAAAGCCAAAATCACCTCACCCTAACCCTCTCCTAAAGGAGTGGAAATTTCCCTTCTCCTTGAAGGAGAAGGGGTTAGGGGATGAGGTCAAATTGATAAACTGTTATTTTTCGCGATCATATCGTTTTTATACTGGACCCAAAATAAGATAACCTATTTTTGTGACCGACGGCAAAATTAAACAAAACAGGGTTCCTGTTTCAGATTCAAAATAATACTTAGTGAATGAGCGCAGACATACCAGAAGAATTCAATAAAACAAGATCCTTCCTGTTTGAGGTAACAGCTTTCATTAATCCACTTCGGCTCCGTAGGAGCCAGATTCTGGTAGCCCGCATACCCCCACCCCGATCTCGGCGCGCCGTAGGTGCGCAATACATTTTGGATTTGATTCTCCGGGAAATAATTTCGCACCTACGGCGCGAGATGCTCGTGAACCTCATCGTTCTACCAATATATCGCACCTACGGCGCGAGATGCTCGTGAACCTCATCGTTCCACCAATATTTCGCACCTACGGCGCGCATGGAAGAATGTCACTGTCCCATATGTAAACTTCACTGGCATAATAGCGCTCAATTAAAAATACTTTCTATATATGCACAAATCGTATGAAATTTATCCTTCAGATAAATAAAAAATCCATAATTTTGCATAGGGTCTGCAAAGTGTTTTCCCCTTATTCTGAAGAAGAACATCAGCGTTCAGGGTTTTTTCGCCTTGAGTTCTCAGTTTTTCTGAATTCGATTTTTTATTCTTTATCCTTAATCAACCTAAATCTCATCAAACAAACCAATTATGAAAAGAACCAAATCATTACTATTTATGGTGGTTTTCCTGTTACTGGCTTCTTCAGTTGTCGTTGCCCAGCAAACGGCTGTTAAAGGAAGTTCAAAAGCGACAACCGCAAAGGCGACCACGGTCGATACCCGGGTCGACAATATGAGTTACTGGAAAAAATTAGCCAGTCAGGGATTAGTACCTGTTGCGCCCAACAATCCTGTTGAGCCTGCTACTTTTACCGGCAGCAAAATTGGCGTCAGGTCGGTCATGAGTGAAGATTCTCCCGATGTTCCTTTAACGACCGTGAACTCAACCCAAAGTGAGAATTCGGTTTTTGCCGATCCCAATGATAAGAACCATGTGCTGAATTCCAACAATTCCACCCAGAATCCGGTTGGGAATCTCTACGGAGCCAACGATTTCTTCTCAACCGATGGCGGAGCAGTCTGGGGAGGTGAAGTGCAGGGCGCCGGCGGAGCAAATTCTGGCGACCCGACGACAGCCATCGGACACAGCGGCAGAATGTATGTGAATTACATCCACAACAATTACGGACAGGGCATCTCCTATTCCGACAATGGCGGGCAAACCTGGACGGCCAAAATGGTGGCACCCAATCCAGGCTCCATGTGCGATAAAAACCACATGTGGATCGATAACAGCATCGCCAGCCCGAACGAAGGGAATCTTTATGTTGCATGGACCAACTTTGGAGGATCCAACGATTCGGAGATCGGATTTACGAGATCAACCAATGATGGGGTAGCCTGGTCGGCTCCTCTTTCTATCAGCAACGCGGTAAACGCCGGCAGTCACAACCAGGGAGTTAACCTGCAAACCGGTCCCGGCGGTGAAGTTTATGCCCTCTGGTCCATTTATGATTCATGGCCATCTGACGAAAC